>QHXY01000117.1 GCA_003223145.1 Acidobacteriota bacterium | reverse complement strand
GTCGTTAGCCCCAGGATACGACGAGACCCACGTCGGATTGACGAGGTTGCCCCCCGAGTCGAATTTGCTGATCTCTTTCGTGCTGAAGTCGGTCACGAACAAGTTGCTGCTCGTGTCGGTGCACATCCCCGACGTGGCGAACGAACCCGTGGTCGTGTTGAGTGTGTCCAACAGGATCCCGCTTGGGTCGAAGTGCTTCACGAGGCCGTTGCCGATCGAGACCAGCACATCGCCCTTGTTCAAAGGAACGCCGTTCGCCAATGCCGGCGAACCGGTCGCGAGCAGCCATGCGGCGGTCAACGCGATGGCCGCAAGGGTTGACCCGCGCGGAAGCCTGTGTCGGTCGTTATGACGCAGCGAATTGGAAGCCATGGGTGTTTCCTCCTTGGAAATTCCTGCAGTCCAATTCAGACTCTTTCGCCACTCTACCGCACCAACCTGGATATCGTGATCCGTGCAGGCCCGGCGCGTGAGGACGGCGAGGCGCGCGGCCGGAGGTCAACGTCGTGTTGGCTGCGCCCTCCTCGATTCATCCTCCCTCAGGTCACGCCCTACGGTGGGAGGATGACCGTCGGATCGGTGGCCGATGCAGACGCCGATCCGCCTCCATTCACTGTCACCCGGTCACGACCCCCGAGCCGGCCCTCCAGGGGGAATCGGTGCGCACTCTCTAGTATTCGGCGCGTGAAATACGCGAAGTCCCTCAAGCTGTCAAAGGACACGCTCGTGAAATCGTTCTGACACAGGAACCCCTGGAATTGCAGTGGCTTGGCAGAAACCCTGACACGATTTTCTCGGAGTGCTATACTCCCGATACATCGTTCACAGGGTGTGCTGCATGGAATCGCAGGGCATTGCCTCGCAAATCCGTCGGTTTGGCCTCTTCGAGGTGGATTTGACCCAGGGCAGGCTCACCCGCCAGGGTGTGCCCGTCAAGCTTCAGGAGCAGCCGTTCCTCGTCCTGGTGAAGCTCCTGGAACGTCCCGGCGAGATCGTGACCCGTGAAGACCTGCGCCACAGGCTGTGGCCGCAGGGCACCCATGTCGATTTCGAGGGAAGTCTCAACGCCGCCCTCAAGCGCCTGCGTTTCGCATTGAGCGACGACGCGGATCGACCTCATTTCATCGAGACCGTCCCCAAGCGCGGGTACCGCTTCATCGCACCGGTCATCGACGTTCCCGCGGAGAACGGAGCCCCGCAGGCGAGCGCCGTCGTCGGCCCCCCGTCGCCCGAAACCGACACACCGGCTCCGGCGGGCGGGATCCCGTCGTCCGTCGTCGTCCGGAGGCCGGCGCCACGAGTCGCCGTCCTTCTAGGGCTTCTTCTTGTCGTGGTCGGTGGAAGCGTCGCACTGCGCTGGCTCGGCCGGGGGCGATCCGCCACCCATGCGGCGATGCAGCCGATCCCGGCGCGCAAGTCGCTCGCCGTGCTCGGGTTTCAGAACGTCTCGGGCAAACCGGAAGACGAGTGGCTGTCCACCGCCCTGTCCCACATGCTCAGCACCGAGCTGGCCGCCGGCGACAGGCTGCGCATCGTCTCCGGCGAGGACGTCGCCAACCTCCGGGCCTCCTCTCCCTGGTCGCAAACGGACACCCTGGGGCAGTTGACGACCTCCCGCATCGGCACGGCCTTGGACAGCGACCTGCTCGTGCTCGGGTCGTACGCTGCCGTGGGCAAGGCGGGAAGCCGGCAGCTCCGCCTCGATGCGCGTCTGCAGGACGCGAGGACGGGAGAAATCCTGGAGGAAGCCGCCGAAACCGGCAGCGATCAGAATCCTTTCGAGATCGTCTCCCGCGTCGGCGGAAGGATGCGCGACCGCCTCGGGATGCCTGCTCCCATGGGCGCGGACCAGCCGGGGATCCTGGCGGCCCTGCCTTCGAACGGCGAAGCGGCGCGGTTCTACGCGCAGGGCCTGATGAAGCTCCGCGAGTTCGATGCGACTGGGGCCCGGGACCTCTTTCAGCAGGCGATTGCGGTTGATCCCAATTTTCCCCTCGCCCACTCCATGCTCGCCCAGGCCTGGGGTCAGCTCGGCTACGACCAGAAAGGCCGCGAGGAGGCCAAGAAGGCGCTCGATCTCTCCGCCCATCTGCCGCGCGTGGAGAAGATGCTCGTGGAAGGGGCCTACTACGAGAGCCTCGCCGATCCGGAGAAGGCCGTCACGACCTACCGCGCCCTGCTCACGATGTTCCCGGACAGCCTGGATGCCGGCCTCCGGCTCGTCACCATGCTCGATCGAGCCGGCCGGCACGAGGAGGCCCTGGAGATGATCAAGCAGCTGCACAGGCTTCCTCCGCCGGCGGGCGACGACGCGCGCCTGGACATCTGGGAGGCGAAGGAAATCGGCTACAAGAGCGGACCGGAAAGCGAAGCGTCGCTGCAGCGTGGCATGAGCAAAGCACTCGCCCGCGGCCAGAAGCTGATTTATGCGGACGCCAAGGCCGGGCAATGCGTGGCCTTGCAGTACAGCGATCATCCGGACGCCGCGATTGTCGTATGCCAGGAGGCCCACGACATCTTCCTGGCGGCGGGGAACCGGACGCGCGCCGCATCGCTCCTTCGGAACCTCGCCGACATCGCGTCCGACGCGGGACGGAAGGAGGACGCTCTCCACCTCTATGATCGGGCGATTGAAATGTTCCATGAAACCGGCTCACGCTGGGGTCTTGCCGGGGCAGAGAACAACATGGCGATCGTCCTGGAGTCGCAGGGCCAGCTCGACCGGGCCGAGCGTCTGTTCCTGGACGTCAAGCGCAATTTTGAAGAGATCGGCGACAAGCTGAACATCGGCACGGCGCTCAACAACATCGCCGACATCCAGGTGGAGCGCGGTGATCTCGAATCAGCGGCGAAGACCTACGAGAAGGTGATGTCGTCCTCGACGTATCCCGATCATGATGGCTACCCCTTCTATCGCCTGGCGGACGTCCACCTCATGGAGGGCCGCTTGCAGGAGGCGCAGCACGAAGCCGAGCTGGCGATCCAGAAGTTCGCCTCGAGGGATGCGGATTTCCGGAACGCGACGGAGGCCATGACGGTCCTGGGCGAGGTCCTGAAGGCCAAAGGTGACCTCGACGGCGCGCGGCGGCAGTTCCAGGACGCTCTCGCCACCCGCGTCAAGCTCGGGGATGCGGGCACCAGCGCGCAGAGCAGCGCCGATCTTGCGTCCCTCGCGATCGACGAGGCCCGAGCCCCCGAGGCGGAAGCCGGTCTGCGCGCCGTCCTGCCCGAGTTCGAAAAGGAGAAGGACGTCGTCAGCGAGGTCTCAGCCGACGTCGACCTGACCCGCGCCCTGCTGATGCAGGGCAAGTCCGAGGAGGCAAGGAAGACGATCCTTCACGCCGGAGAGCTGACCCGTTCGAGCCCGGACCCGGCCATGAAGCTTCCCGTCGCCGTCCAGGATGCGCGGGTGAAGTTCGCTGCGGCCGGGGCGGGCGCCGCGAGACCCCTCGCGACGGAGGAGGCCCGCGGTGAGCTTCAGTCCGCGATCGTCATGGCGCGAAGGCTTGGATACTTCGGCTTCGAGTGCGAGGCGCGGCTGGCGCTCGGCGAGATCGAGATGCAAGCCCGGCCTTCCGCCGGCCGCTCCGATCTGGAGGCCCTGGCAAGAGACACGCACGCGCGCGGCTTCGAGCTCATCTCCCGGGAGGCCACCCGGCTCCTGACTCCGCTCGCGAAGGCGGAAGCGAGGGCGAGCTCCTCCAGCACCCGGTAATCCCGGCTCGGGGGGCGCTCAGCGGCCGGGCGGAGCGGGCGTGGGAGCCGGTCGCGGCGCGGGGGCCGCCCCTGGGGCGGGGATGGAGTCAGGCGCGCCAGCCGGACCCGGCGCGTGACCAGGACCGGGAGGCGGGACGGCCGGCGCCGACGCGCCGGAGCCTGATCCGCCGGCGTCGATCCACTGGATGGCGTCGGCCAGGAGGCGGAAGAACAGGTCGCGCACCTCGTGAAACTGGCGGTCGCCGCCGATCACCGGGGCGTAGCGGTGCGACCCGCGCGCGGCGTCCGACAGGGCCTTGGCCGCCGACTCCCCGTCGAGCGACCCTTCCATGAAGACGAGCGGCATCGGCGGCAGGCGGGCGATCTCGCTACGCACGTCGAAGGTCTCGTCGGCCGGGCTGTCCATCTTGAGCTGCAGGGAGACGCGGAAGACCGAGGCGCCGGTCCGGTCGGGCGCGATGAGAACCAGCCCGCGCACGCCGGCCGCGCCGATCCGGTTCAGCACGTACGGGACGATCTCCGCGCCTGAGGCGAAGCCGATCACGATCACCGGCGCGTCCTTCGGTCTGCCGGCGCGCTCGTTCACGACGGAGCGAAACTGCTTGAACTCGGCCGCCATCACCTCCGCCGGAATGATGCCGGTGAAATACTCGGGCGAATCGATTCCGAGGATGCAGCGGCCCGCCGCGGCGAGACTTGACGACGTATCCTGCTGCAGCGGTCTCCAGCCCCACTCACCGGAGTAAAAGATGATAGGTGTCTGCGTGGCGGGAAGGGGCGCGCCTTGGCCGGCGGGTGCCGGGGGCGCGTAGACATACACGGGCAGCTGCGGGTTGGTGCCGGTCTGGACGATCCTGGTCTCCGGTATCTGGCGGGCCACCGCGGCATGCAGTGCCGGGGGGCCCGCCATGAAGACGGCGATGGCGCAGGCAGTGAGCGTGACGCGCGTGGGATCGCCCCCTACGGGTAGATGCCGCGGATGCGCGTCGCCTCGGCCACCCGGCCGACCGCCAGGATGTACGCGGCGGTCCGCATGTGCACGTTGAACTTCTTGGCGATCGCCAGGACCTCGTTGAAGGCGCGGGTCATCACCTTCTCGAGATGGTGATTGACCTGGGCCTCCTCCCAGAAGAACGCCTGGAGGGACTGCACCCACTCGAAGTAGGACACCGTGACGCCGCCCGCATTCGCCAGGATGTCGGGGATCAGGAAGACGCCGTTCTTGTGCAGGATCTCGTCGGCGCCCGGCGTGGTCGGCCCGTTGGCGGCTTCGGCGACGATCCTGGCGCGGATGCGCCCGGCGTTGCCGTCGGTGATCTGGTTCTCGAGGGCGGCGGGCACCAGGACCTCGCACTCCAGCTCCAGGAGCTTCTCGTTGCTGATCGCCTCGGCCTCGCGGTAGCCGCGCAGCGACCCGGTCGCTTCCTTGTGCGCCAGGACCGCCGTGATGTCGAGCCCGCGGGTGTTGCAGATGCCGCCGCTGCTGTCGGACACCGCGATGATCGTCGCGCCGTCCTCGCCCAGCAGCCGCGCCGCCACGCTGCCGGCGTTCCCGAAACCCTGCACCGCCACCCTGGCGCCCTTCAGCGCGATCTTTTTCTCGCGGCAGGCCTCGCGGGTCACGAACTGGACGCCGCGCGCCGTCGCCTCGCTGCGTCCCTGGGAGCCGCCGATCTGCAGCGGCTTGCCGGTCACCACACCGAGCTGCGTGGATCCGACCGTCATGGAGTAGGTATCCATGATCCTAGCCATCGTCTGCGCGTTGGTGTAGACGTCGGGCGCCGGGATGTCGCGCTCCGGGCCGATGACGATGCTGATCTCGGTGGCGTAGCGCCGGGTCATGTTCTCCAGCTCGCGCATCGACATCTTCTTGGGGTTGCCGACCACGCCCCCCTTACCGCCGCCGTACGGGATGTTGACCTCGGGTGGTAACGGATGCCGCCCTTGGCGGGACCGCGCGCCAGGTTGTGCTGCACGCGGTAGCCCTCGAACACCTTGATGGATCCGTCGTCCATCTTGGTCGGGATGGAGACGATGAGCTGGCGTTTCGGCCGCCGCAGGACGTCGCGCAGCCACGCCTCGAGCTTCAGGTGATCGGCCGCGGTGTCGAACTGCTTCTGGGCGATCTCGAACGGGTTAAGGGTCTCCTTGACCAGGACTGAATCCATGATGCCCTGCCTCCTCTGAATTGGCCCTCGGAACGCATGAGGTTGTACCATAAGCACGGCTGGAAATCCACAGCAGGAGCCGGTCTCGCAGCAACCCTGTCCCGGGTTCGGCGCGATGCGTGTATCATGCCCCGCGTCGATGCCGAAGCCCAGGATAGTCGGGGCCGTCTGCGCCGTCTTTCTCCTCGCACTGTTCGCGGGTCTGTCGATCTGGGAGATGAGCGGAGACTCGCTCACCCCCGACGAGCGCGCTCACCTGCCCGCCGGCTACGCCTACTGGGTCGCGGGCGAGTTCCGGCTCAATCCGGAGCATCCACCGTTCGTCAAGCTTCTCTGCGCCGCCCCCCTGCTCTTCATGGACCTCAAGATTCCGCCCACCCAGCCGCCGGCCGGCGTGACCTTCCACAACTACATCGCCAGGTTCGGGACCGCCTTCCTGTCGCAGGACCTCGACCGGATCCTGTTCTGGGGACGGCTGCCGGTCGTCGGACTGGGTGTTCTCCTCGGGTTCCTGGTCTTCTCCTGGTCGCGCCGGATCCACGGGCAGGCGGGCGCCGGGCTGATCTCGATCTTCCTCCTGGCGCTCGAGCCGACCCTCCTGGCGCACAGTCATTTCATCACGACCGACGTCGCCCTGGCCTGCTTCACGATCATGGCGTTCTCTTTCCTGTGGCGGTTCTGCGAGGCCGGCGGGGACGGCCGGCACCTGGTCCTGGCGGTCGCCGGGATGGGGCTCGCCCTGGCGTCGAAGTTCTCCGCCGTCGTGCTGCTGCCGCTGTTCTTCACTCTGTGGCTCCGCCGCTGGCCGGTGCGGGCGCCCGCCGCCGGGGACCGCCGGCCCGTCGCGGACAGGCTCCTTGCGAGCCGGGGGCTCGCCGCGGCGGCCGCCCTTCTCGGCATCGCCATCATCATCCAGGCCTGCTACTTTTTCTCGCCGGACTTGTCGCTCTACTTCAAGGGTCTCGAGGCGGTGCGGGCCAACAAGCCGGTGAACTACCCCGCGTACGCCGCCGGAACGTTCTTCGTCGGCGGCAGGTGGTGGTACGCGCTGTACGTCTTCTTCCTGAAGACTCCGCTGGCGACCCTGTGCCTCATCGGTGCGGCCGCTGTCGCCTGCCTGCGCGATCGGGCGCGCGCCGGCGGGGCGCTGCTCTTCGTCCTGCTGCCCGCGGTCTTCTACGCGGCCGCCGTCTGCCTGTTCGCCGACAACTACGGCGTGCGCTACATGATTCCGGTGACGGCGTTCCTGCTGGTCAGCGCCGGTCGGGCGTGGGCCCTCCTGACATCGGGGCGCACGGGCAGGCTGGCCGCGGCCGCGCTGGCCCTGTGGCTTGTGGCGTCGGTCGGCGGCGTCTCTCCCCACTACATCGCCTACTGCAACGAGATCATCGGCGGCCCCGAGAACGGGGCCCGCTTCATGCACGACTCGAACCTCGATTGGGGGCAGGACTTGAAGCGGCTGGCGCGCTACCAGCAGGATCGGAATCTTCCGCCGCTGGTCCTCGCCTTCTGGGGAGCGAGCCGTCCCGAGGTGTACGGGATCCAGTACCGGCACTGGGCGGTCGACACGCCGGACGTGGCCGATCCACCGGTCGCGGCCGACCCGCCCCCGGGCCTCTACGCCATCAGCGTCAACAAGCTCATCGATCTGAAGAAGCTCGTGCTGCTCGAGGGCCGGGACTCGCGGCTCGACTGGCTCGACCGCTTCAAGCCGGCCGATCGCGTCGGCTACTCGATCTACATCTACCGCTTCCCTTGATCAGACTCTGTTCAGCGGCAGCGCCGGCTGGTCGTCGATCGGCTCGCCGGGCAGTGACCTCAACGTGCCGCCGTAGAGGTAGTCGCGGGTGTTCTCGAGGATGAGTCGCGGGTCGACCCGCCGCCGCGCCTCGCCGCTCTCGATCGCGGCGCGCGCCACCGCCGCCGCCACCTCGGGCGCGCCGCGGAAATCGAGCGCCTTCGGCAGGATGTAGTCGGGCGACAGCTCGTAGTCCGGCACCAGATCGGCCAGGGCGTGGGCTGCGGCGATCGTCATCGCGTCGTTGATGTTGCGCGCGGCGACGTCGAGCGCGCCGCGGAAGATGCCGGGGAAGGCGATGGCGTTGTTGATCTGGTTCTTGTAGTCCGACCGGCCGGTCGCCACGACGGCCGCTCCCGCCTGCAGCGCCGCCTCGGGCGCGATCTCCGGCACCGGATTCGCCAGCGCGAAGATGATCGGCGGGGACGTCATGCTCTTCACCATGGCCGGCGTCACCAGGTTGGGGCCCGACAGGCCGATGAACAGGTCGCGGCCGCGCAGGGCCTCGGCCAGGTCCCCGCGCCGGACCTCGAGGTTGGTGGCCGCCGCGATCGCCTCCTTCTCCGGGTTCATGCCGGCGCGGCCCGGGTGGAGGATGCCGTGCGTGTCGCACACGATCACGTCCCGCACGCCCGCCTGCATGATCAGCCGGGTGACGGCGATGCCGGCGGCGCCGGCGCCGTTGACCGTCACCTTCACCTCGCGGAGATCGCGGCCGGTCAGCCGGCAGGAGTTGAGGAGCCCGACCAGGACGACCACCGCCGTGCCGTGCTGGTCGTCGTGGAAGATCGGGATATCGGTCTCCAGGCGCAGGCGCCTCTCGATCTCGAAGCAGCGGGGCGCGGCGATGTCCTCCAGGTTCACGCCCCCGAGCGACGGCTGCATCGCCTTGACGATCGCGATGATCTCCTCGGTGTCCTGGGTGCCGAGGCAGATCGGCATCGCCTCGATGCCGGCGAGGGTCTTGAACAGGACGCACTTCCCCTCCATGACCGGCAGGGCCGCCTCCGGCCCGATGTTCCCCAGACCGAGGACCGCCGAGCCGTCGGTCACCACCGCGACCAGATTGCCCTTGGTGGTGTACTCCCAGACATTCAGGGGAGATTTCATGATCTCGCGCACCGGCACGGCGACGCCGGGTGAGGCGATGATCAGGAGCGTGTGCTCGTCCTTCAGGGGGATCTTGCTGCTGGTCTCGATGGCGCCCCGGTAACGGCGGTGCAGCTCGAGGGCCTCGTCGCCGAGGCTCCTCTCCTCGCTCGTGAAGCCGTGCTCCGCCAGTGCCGACTCCCCCTCGTAGACCAGGTGCCGGGTGCGGTCCTCGACGTAATCGGGGTCGACGTCCTCGCGCGCCACCCCGAGCGCCACGGCGGCGTTGGCCACCGCCCCCGCCACCGCCGGCCCGACGCGCAGGTCGAGGACGCGCGGCACGATGCGCTCGTAGCTCAGCTCCTTGTCGGGCACCAGCCCGGCGATGGCGTCGGCCGCCGCGATCAGCATCTCGTCGTAGACGCGCGAGGCGCGCGCGTCCATGACGCCCCGCAGCACGCCGGGAAAAGCGAGGGCGACGTTCAGGCCATGACGGTAGTTGGCGCCTCCCGTCAGGACCACGGCGGCCCCCGCGGCCCGCGCCTCGTCGGCGCCGATCTCCGGCTCGGGGGTCGCCAGGGCGAAGACGATCGGTCTCTTCGCCATCGTCCGGATCATCTCCGGCCGCACGGTGCGCGCCGCCGACAGCCCGACGAACAGATCGGCGCCCTTGAGCGCGTCGGCGATCGTCCCCGGATGCTTCCCCGGGTTCAGCTCCCGGGCGGCCGCCTCCTTGAAGCGATTCATGTCCTCGGGGCGGCCCTCCCAGACGATGCCGTGCCGATCGCACAGAGTGATCTCCTTCACTCCGGCCTTGCGCAGGAAGCGTGCGACGGTGATGCCGGCTCCGCCGGCGCCCGTGATCACGGCGCGGATGCCGCCGATCTCCTTGCGGACCAGCTTCAGGGCGTTGCGCAGCGCCGCCAGCACCGTCGCGCAGGCGCCCTGCATGTCATTGAAGAAGAACGGCACGGGAAGGTCCGTCTCGCTCATCGAGTCGAGGATTTCCATC
Organism: Acidobacteriota bacterium; assembly: GCA_003223145.1. Lineage (GTDB taxonomy): Bacteria > Acidobacteriota > Polarisedimenticolia > Gp22-AA2 > Gp22-AA2 > Gp22-AA3. The sequence goes on along the minus strand of QHXY01000117.1, from coordinate 2,622 downwards.
AGCTCGAACGAGCGCGGCGAAGCGATGTCCTCGATGGCGATACCGCCGAACGTCGGATTGAGGCACTGGATGAGCCGGGCGAGACGTCCTGGATCGCGCTCGCTGACGCACACGGGGAAGGCATCGATGCCGGCCAGCGACTTGAACAGGACACACTTCCCCTCCATCACCGGCACCGCCGCCAGAGGCCCCGCGTCGCCGAACGACAGGACCGACGAGCCGTCCGTCACCACCGCCACGGCGTTGCCGCGCATGGTGTAGATGAACGACGACTCGGGATCGTCGCGGATCGCCAGGCACGGCTCGGCGACGCCGGGGGTGTAGACCAGGCTCAGGATGTACTCGTCGCGGACCGGGATCTTGCTCTGGATTCCGAGAAGGCCGCGGCCGCGCCGGTAGTGCTCCCGGATCTCCGCCGGGTCGATGCGGTCGCCGGGCGGCTGCGTCACCGTCGTGCCTCCTCGGCCCGGGCCAGGTGGAACACCAGGTTCTCGAGCTGGATCTTCAGATCGACCGCCTTCAACAAGAGACCGGGACGCGGCTTCAGCTGCGCGGGAGCGAAATTCAGCACCGCCTTGATGCCGGCGCGCCCGACCAGGTCGAGGACCTTCTGCGCCGCCACCGCCGGGACCGCCAGAACGGCGATGCTCGCCTTCTCGCGTCGGACGGATCTGGAAGCCTCCCGCATTGAACCCGCCGTAGTCCGCCAGGGCCATCCCCAGGTTCCCGGCCCCGACGATGACGACCTTGCGGTCGCGGGTCAACCCCAGGATCCGAGTCAGATGGTCCTTCAGGTCGGCGACCACATACCCCACGCCGCGCACCCCGAACTCCCCGAAGCAGGCCAAGTCCTTGCGGATCTGCGCCGAATTGAGCCCGAACCTCTCGGCCAGCGCCTGAGAAGAGACGGTCCTGACGTCCGCATGGTGCAGGTCTTCGAGGCAGCGCAGGTAGACCGACAGTCTCCGGGCCGTCAAATCCGAAATCGCACCGCCCACACGACGCGTCCGGGCCACCTTGTGCCTCAATTCACAAAGTGAGAATCGTAGCGGCCGCTCGCGATGGAGTCAAGTTCGCGGAAAATCGGATCGCGGATGGGAGCGATCGCAGCGATCCGGTCGATCGAAGAACCCGAAGAATGCCCGTGGACTGTCCAGTTTAGTGCACAGCGGGAATGGACACCTGGACCATGAGTTCGAAACATTCTCGAACTCGCGAGCACGCGACTGCTCTCTCGAGCCCCGGAGATCTCGCGCACACCCCGTGTCTCACATTTTTGTAGCGCCGCGCGCAACACACTCCCGTCACGTGCGATCACTTTGACGGTGCTTCATTCATTTGACTTCGCGTGTGGAAGAACTGGCCATCGCAAGTGCTGCGCATGCAGTTCCTTGGATCGCCTGTGTCATGCGTGCCACGAGATTTGAGTTCCAGCGTGGGCTGGGGGGGGGTGGCTCAGTGTCTCGACACAGGAGTGTCCGGTGGTTCAGTCCTTGGGTTGTCCTGGGGCTCCTATTGGGCACGAGTGCCATGAGGCCGGCGTTCGCGTCGACCGTCGTCCAGCTCACCTGGGACGCGAACACGGAGACGGATCTTGCCGGGTACCGGATTCAGTACGGAACGACGTCGGGTAACTACACCGGAACAATCGATGTCGGCAATGTGACCTCGTACGCCGTGCCGGGCCTGGTCGCCAACACGACATATTATTTCGTCGTCGTCGCCTACGACCTGGCCGGCAACGTCAGCGGACGTTCGAACGAGGTCTCGGCGATGCCGACTGTGCTCCAGGCGCTCCCGACCGTCGCGGCGACGGATGCGCCCGACCCGGTGGCCGCCGGAGCGAACCTGATCTACACGCTGTCGTACTCGAACACCGGCAACGTCACAGCCACCGGTGTGGTGATCAGCGACACCGTGCCCGCCAACACCGCGTTCGTCAGCGCAACCGGCGGCGGCACGCTCTCCGGCTCTGCCACCTACGCGATTGTCAGCAACGAGAGCCAATCGATCACCGGACCGGCTGTCACCACGACCGTGATGTCCACCCCGGTGCTGACCGTCGTTTCCGCCGATGCGCCCGACCCGGTGGCCGCGGGAGCGAGCCTGACATACACCCTGTCCTATACCAACACCGGCAACGCCAACGCGACGGCTATCCTCTTGACCGACACCATCCCAGCGAACACCGCGTTCGTCTCCGCCGGCAGCGGTACCCTCTCCGGCTCCGTCGTCACCTGGTCGATCGGCTCGCTCGCCGCCGGCGCCTCGGGCACCGTCCAGCTCGTCGTCCGCGTCGCCAGCCCTCTCGCCAACGGCACTGTGATCCACAACCAGACCTACAGCGTCGCCAGCGCGCAGACCGCTGCGGTCAATGGTGTCGACGACACCACGACCGTGACCTCTGCTCCGGTGCTCGCTGTGTCCGCTTCGGACGCCCCTGACCCCGTCGCGGCCGGAGCCAACCTGACGTACACCCTGTCCTATTCCAATACCGGCAGTGCCGGGGCCACCGGTGTGATCCTCTCCGACACCGTGCCCGGCTCACTCGCCGCCGGTGTCGTCACCTGGTCGATCGGCTCGCTCGCCGCCGGCGCTTCCGGCTCGGTCCAGCTCGTCGTC
>QHXY01000011.1 GCA_003223145.1 Acidobacteriota bacterium | reverse complement strand
ACCCAGGCTGCTCCCCAAGCTCGAGCTCGCCCAGGGCGTGCCCGCGGAGCTTCGCACCATGGTCGTCGTCCCCACGTTGCTCACGCGTCAGGCGGACATCGAGGGGCAGCTCGAGCGGCTCGAGGTACACTATCTCGCGAATCCCGGCGGCCATCTCCACTTTGCCCTCCTCACGGACTTTGCGGACGCGACCGATGAGAGGATGCCCGGCGACGACGATCTTCTTGCCACGCTGGCCGAGGGCATCGCGCGTCTCAATTCGCGCTACGGGAGCCCTCCTGGCGGCGGGGAGCGGTTCCTTCTGTTGCACCGTCGGCGTCTGTGGAACGAGAAGGAAGGCAAGTGGATCGGCTGGGAGAGGAAGCGCGGGAAGCTCCACGAGCTGAACCGGCTTCTGCGCGGTGCCTTCGACACCACGTACCTTCCCATCAATGGCCGGCCTCCTACTGTGCCACGGGGCGTCCGCTACGTCATCACCCTGGATGCCGATACCCGGCTACCCAGGGGCACGGCCCGCCGCCTGGTCGGGGCGATGGCGCACCCGCTGAACCGGCCGCGCTTCGATCCCCGGAGAAGACGGGTCGTCGAGGGCTACGCCATCATGCAACCCCGGCTCACGCCGTCCCTGCCGACAGGTCCGGGAAGCACGATCTATCAGCGGATCATCTCGGGCCCCGGAGGTGTGGATCCTTACGCGGCCGCGGTCTCCGATGTGTATCAGGATCTCTTCGGTGAGGGGTCATACACGGGGAAGGGGATCTACGACGTCGATGCCTTCGAGGCGGCCCTCGAGGGGAAGGTCCCGGAGAACGCGCTTCTCAGCCACGACCTCTTCGAGAGTTCGTTCGTGCGCGCCGGCCTGGCGACGGACGTGGATCTCTTCGAGGAATTTCCCACCAACTACGAAGTGGCCGCCCGCCGTCACCATCGATGGGTGCGGGGTGACTGGCAGCTCCTGCCCTGGATTCTGGGCCGGAGGGCTCGCATCCCCACCCAGGGCCGGTGGAAGATGGTGGACAACCTCCGCCGGAGCTTCGCCGCACCTTCGGCGTTTCTGGTCGCTGTGACGGCCTGGATCCTCCCGGCGGTTCCTCCGCTCTTGTGGACCGGTCTATTCGTTGGATCGGTCGTGGTGCCGGCCGTGATTCCGGTTCTCGACGGGCTCATCCCCCGGCGCTGGGGGATCTCCAAGCGAAACTACCTGCGCGCCGTGGGCCACGACATCTTTGTGGCCCTGACGCAGACACTGCTGGCCATCACCATGCTGGCCCATCAGACCTGGCTCACGACGGATGCGGTCATCCGCACGCTCGGCCGGCTCTACGTCACGAAGCGAAACCTTCTCGAGTGGGTGACGGCCGCGCAGGCGGGCTACGGAGTCGACTTGAGGCTCCGGGCTTTCTACTGGCACCTCCGCTGGGGCGTCCTTCTGGCTGCGGGAGCCGGGTTCGTCTTCGTCGCGCTCAATCCGCGGGTCTGGCCGGTGGCCATGCCGTTCGTTCTTCTCTGGATGTCGTCACCCATCCTCGCCTGGCGCATCAGCGTTCCTTCGAAGATCGCGAAGTCCCAGGTCCTCACCTCCGCGGAGACGCGCTCCCTGCGGCTCGTCGCCCGCCGGACCTGGCGCTTCTTCGAGGCGTTCGTGGACCAGGAGGATCACGCCCTTCCGCAGGACAACTTCCAGGAAGACCCCGAGCCTGCCGGAGCCCACCGCACCTCGCCGACGAATCTGGGGATTTATCTCATCAGCACGACGGTCGCCCACGATTTCGGCTGGATCGGGGTTCTGGACACGGTGGAACGGCTCGAGGCAACGCTTCAGACCATGACCAAGCTGCACCGCGTCCGAGGTCACTTCATCAACTGGTACGACACCAAGACCCTCCGGCCGTTGGAACCCATTTATGTTTCCACCGTCGACAGCGGCAACCTGGCCGGGCACCTGATCGCCATGGCCCAAGCATGCCGCGAGCTCATGCATCGCCCTCTCTTCGGCCCCGAGATTCTCGAGGGAACCCGGGACGCTCTTCAGCTGCTCCTCGATTCGATTGCGAAGTCCGAGCCTGCGCGGCGCGCACTCCTGGTCACGGCCGTACATCTCCGCGAAGAGGTAGACTCGCTGCTGGACGATGTGGAGGATCACCCGACGCCCCTCCCCGAATGGGTCCGTCGGTTGAATCAGCTGCAAATCCGGGCGGATGGCCTCCTGGACCTCGCCCACCAGCTCGCGTTCGACGTCGAGGAAGGTGCCCGATCCGAAATTCTGGCCTGGGCGGGGGCGGTTCGCGACTCGGTCAGCAGCCATGCCCGCGACCTGGAGGCCGCCAATCTCGATCGCCGCCTCTCCGCCCTGGCATCGGACGCCGAAGAGATGGTCCAGGCCATGGACTTCCAATTCCTGTTCGACTCCTCCCGCAAGCTTTTCTCCATCGGATTCCGCGTCGCCGACGGAACGCTCGACCCGAGCGGCTACGATCTCCTGGCTTCCGAGGCGCGACTGGCAAGCTTTGTGGCCATCGCCAAGGGCGACGTTTCGCCCCAGCACTGGTTCCTCCTCGGCCGGTCTCTCACGCCGGTGGGCCGGGGTGCGGCGCTCGTCTCCTGGTCGGGGTCGATGTTCGAATACCTGATGCCGCTTCTGGTGATGCGGCAGCCGGCCCGGAGCCTTCTGGATCTCACCTGCAGCCTTGTGGTGAGGCGCCAGATTCGATACGGCGCGGAGCGGGGGGTCCCATGGGGGATCTCCGAATCGGCCTACAACGTCCGCGATGCGGAGCTCACGTACCAGTACTCGGATTTCGGCGTACCCGGCCTGGGGCTCAAACGAGGGCTGTTCGAGGACGTGGTGGTGGCTCCCTACGCCACCGCGCTTGCGGCCATGGTGGATCCCCGAGCCGCCCTGGACAATTTCGCCCGCCTCGAGGAGGCAGGAGCCCGGGGCCCCTACGGGTTCTATGACGCGCTCGATTACACCCCCTCGAGGCTGCCGGAAAAGGCCCGGGTCGCGGTGGTCCGCGCGTACATGGCCCATCATCAGGGGATGACCCTCGTGTCCATGGGGAACGTGGTCCACGACGGAGCGACCCAGAGGCGCTTCCATTCCCATCCCATGGTCCAGGCGGCGGAGCTCCTGCTCCAGGAACGGACGCCGCGTTCGGTGGCCGTGACCCGGCCCCGGGGTGAGGAGGTTCTGGAAGCCGCGCACGTCCGCGATCTCGTACCCCCCACCCTGCGACGGTTCGAATCGCCGCACGACATCACGCCCCACACCGTCATGATCACGGCCGCGGGCTCGGGGTTCAGCCGGTGGGGCGACCTCGCCGTCACCCGCTGGCGGGAGGACACGACCCGGGACTGCTGGGGCACGTTCATCTTTCTGCAGGACTCGGAAACCGGTGACGTCTGGTCCGCCGGCTTCCAGCCCTGCGGAACCGAAGCGGACCATTACGATGTCGTCTATTCCGAGGACCGGGCCAAGATCACGCAGCGGGACGCGTCCCTTTCGATCGTCTTCGAGATCGTGGTATCCCCCGAGGACGACGCCGAGCTTCGCCGGTTGACGGTGACCAATCTCGAAAACCGGGAACGTGAGATCGATTTCACGTCCTACGCCGAGGTCGTACTGGCTCCGCAGTCTGCGGACGAGGCCCACCCTGCCTTCTCGAACCTGTTCGTGGAGACGGAGTTCGTGCCCGGGCTCGGGACCCTGCTGGCGACGCGGCGCCCGCGTTCCGCGGACGAGGCTCGTGTCTGGCTCGCCCACCTGGCCGCGCCGGAGGGAGAGACGGTCGGCACGCTGCAGTACGAGAGCGACCGCGCGCGCTTTCTCGGACGGGGCCACGGGATTCGAGCGCCGCGCAGCGTGATCGAAGGGGCGGCCCTTTCGAACACAGCGGGGACGGTCCTGGATCCGATCGTGAGCTTGAGATACCGCGTGGCGATTCCCCCTCAAGGGACGGTGCGTCTCGTGTTCACGACACTCGTGGCACGTTCCCGGGAGCAGGCCCTGGAGATCGCCGAGAAGTATCGTCAACCGGCGACCTTCGAGCGCGCCAGCGCGCTGGCATGGACCCAAGCCCAGGTCCAGCTGCACCATCTTCGCATCACCCGGGACGAGGCGCATCTGTTCCAGCGTCTGGCGAATCGCCTGCTGTACGTCGATCGCACGCTGCGGGCGGGGCATCAGGAGCTGGTCGCGAACCGCGGCGGTCCATCCGGGCTCTGGGCCCACGGAATCTCCGGAGATCTGCCGATCGCCGTGGTGCGAATCGAAGGAGACGAAGAACTGGACGTTGCGAGACAGCTCCTGCGGGCGCACGAGTACTGGCGCCTGAAGGGGGTTTCAGCCGATCTGGTGATCCTGAATGCCAAGGGCACCTCCTATGCGCAGGATCTCCAGCAGTCGGTCGAAGCCATGGTGCGGGCGAGCCAGACCGCGGTCGGACACGAGACGCACGGGGAACATGGAAGCGTCTTCGTGCTCCGGGAGGATCTCCTGCCCCTTCTGGACCTGGCCGTCCTGCGCACGGCGGCGCGCGTGTTGATCCTGGCGAACCGGGGAACGCTCTCCGAGCAGGTGGTGCGGCAGCAGGCGCCGAGACCGGAGCCGGTTCCGCTACGTCGACGCCCGGCGCGCGAGAAGTTGGAGACGTCGTCCCCTCACGCGCTGGATCTCGAATTCTGGAACGGCCTGGGAGGATTCACCCCGGACGGCCGCGAATACGTCACGCTTCTGGACAAAGGAAAGTGGACCCCGGCTCCCTGGATCAACGTGGTGGCGAACCCGGCATTCGGGTTCCAGGTTTCCGAATCGGGCTCGGGGTATACGTGGTCCGAGAACAGCCGGGAGAACAAGCTCACGCCCTGGTCCAACGATCCCGTCAGCGATACGCCGGGCGAGACATTCTATGTGCGCGACGAGGACAGCGGGCTGGTCTGGGGCCCGACCTGCCTCCCCATCCGCGAAGCGGCCGAGCCCTATGTCATCAGGCACGGCCAGGGATACAGCCGCTTCGAGCACACCTCCCACGGCATCGCTCTCGATCTGCTGCAATGTGTGCCGCTGAGCGACCCGATCAAGATCTCCCGCCTCGCTCTGGAGAATCGATCCGGCCGCAAGCGGCGGCTTTCGGTCACGGCGTACGTCGAATGGGTGCTGGGCGTTGCGCGCCCGGGATCGGTGCCTTACGTGGTGACCGAGATCGACAGCGTGACCGGTGCCATGCTGGCGCGCAACACCTGGAACAGGGAGTTCGCGAGCCGGGTCGCCTTTGCCGACCTCGGCGGGCGACCGATCTCCTGGACCGGCGACCGACTCGAGTTCCTGGGCCGGAACGCGGCCCTCGACCATCCCGCGTCGCTTCTGCGCGGAGAGGGATTCTCGGGAACCACCGGAGCGGGTCTGGATCCGTGCGCCGCCCTGCAGACGATCGTCGAGCTCGAAGCGGGAGAACGCACCGAGGTGCTGTTTCTTCTGGGGCAGGGCGGGAGCCCTGAGGAGTCCCGATCCCTGGTCGAACGCTACCGCGCGATGTACTGCGACTCAATACTGAGCGAGGTTCAGGAGCACTGGGCCCGGCTCCTCGGCACGGTGCAGGTCAAGACTCCCGAACCCTCCCTGGATCTTCTTCTCAACCGCTGGCTTCTTTATCAGACGCTCTCCTGCCGGATCTGGTCCCGATCGGCGTTCTACCAGTCCAGTGGGGCGTACGGTTTCCGCGACCAGATCCAGGACGTCCTGGCCCTGGCGGTGACCAGGCCGGATATCATGCGCCAGCACCTCCTGCGGGCCGCCGCCCGGCAGTTCAAGGAAGGGGACGTCCAGCACTGGTGGCATCCTCCCACGGGGCGCGGGGTGAGGACCCGGATCTCCGATGACCGCCTCTGGCTCCCCTACGCGGTGGCCCACTATGTGGAGACGACCGGGGACCAGGCGGTGCTCGACGAACCAGTCCCGTGGCTGGAAGGCGCGCCCCTCAGGGACGAGCAGCAGGAAGCCTACTTCGAGCCCACGGAATCGGTCGAGCGGGCGACGCTGTTCGAACATTGCGCGCGGGCCCTGGATCGAAGTCTCGACGCGGGCAGCCACGGCCTGCCCCTGATCGGCGCCGGGGATTGGAACGATGGCATGAACCGCGTGGGCCACCAGGGGCGGGGGGAGAGCGTCTGGCTCGGCTGGTTTCTCCTCGCGAACTTGGAGGGGTTCGCCCGGATGGCCGACCGGCGCTCGGAGTCCGAGCGCGCGGCACGCTGGCGGATGAGGGCCGCTTCTCTTCTGGATTCGCTGGAGCGGGAGGGGTGGGACGGCGCGTGGTACAGACGCGCCTTCTTCGACGACGGAACGCCGCTCGGGTCGGCGTCGAACGATCAATGCCGCATCGATTCCATCGCACAGTCCTGGGCGGTCCTGTCCGGCGCCGGCAGCAGCGGGCGCGCGCGCCAGGCCATGGAATCGGCAGAGCGCCTGCTCGTCCGGCGCTACGATCGGCTTCTGCTGCTCCTCTCCCCGCCCTTCGACCGGACACCCCTCGACCCCGGGTATATAAAAGGATACCCGCCGGGCATCCGGGAAAACGGCGGACAGTACACCCACGCCGCGGTCTGGTCGGTGATCGCTTTCGCCGAGATGGGCGAAGGAGACAAGGCCGCGGATCTCTTCAATCTCTTGAACCCGATCCGCCGCGCACACAGTCAGGCGGACGTCGACACGTACAAGCTGGAGCCGTACGCCGTGGCCGCGGACATCTATTCCGAGCCTCCTCATGCGGGACGAGGGGGATGGACGTGGTACACCGGGGCGGCGGGCTGGCTGCACCGCGCGGGCCTGGAGTGGATGCTCGGCTTCCGGAAGCGAGGGTCCGCGCTCCGCATCGATCCGTGCATCCCCCGAAGGTGGAAAGGCTTCGAGATCGCCTATCGTCACGGCCGCACCCTCTACCGGATCACCGTCCAGAACCCAAACGGTGTCTGCCGCGGTGTGTCCCGTGTCAGTCTTGACGGAACACCGCTTCCGGGGGAAGGGCTGGTCCCCCTGTCCGACGACGGTCGCGAACACCAGGTGGAGGTGGTTCTTGGATGACGCGTCCTCAATCATCCTGAAGCAGAGCGAGGTCGAGATCGACGCGATCCGCGCCCGGGGCGCGGGCGGCCAGAACGTCAACAAGGTCTCCAACGCCGTCCACCTGCGATTCGATATCCGCGCCTCGTCCCTGCCCGACGCCGTCAAGGCGCGGCTGCTCGGCATGAAGGACCACCGCATCAGCGCGGACGGGGTCGTGGTGATCAAGGCGCAGAACACACGCAGCCTCGAGAAGAACCGCGAGGACGCCCTGGGGCGCCTGCGCGCCCTGATCGCCGCCGCGGCGGCCGTGCCGCGACCGCGGCGCCAGACGACGGCGACCCACGGCTCGAAGCTGAGACGCTTGAG
>QHXY01000114.1 GCA_003223145.1 Acidobacteriota bacterium | reverse complement strand
CGCGCTTCATCTTCTCCTGCATCGTGCGCATGCGGATCTGCCCGCGGTACATGATCGGGAAGAACAGGATCCGGATCCCCACCGTCAGGATGACAATCGCCCAGCCGTAGTTGCCGGTGTAGCGCTGCAGGAACTTCATCGAGTAGAACAGCGGCAGCGCGATGAATCCGAAGAAGCCGAAATTGAGCAGATGCTCCAGACCGATTCCGAGCCCCTTGAGGATGTCGTAATCTTTCGGGCCGACGAACAGGCGGACTCGGGAGGCTCCCGGCAGGCCCAGCGCCATCGACAGGTGCTGCTCCTCCCGCCCTTCTTCGACCAGTCGCAGGAGCTCGAAGCGCGCGCGTCCAGGAACGGCCACCTCCGGCACGAACAGCGCGGCGAAATATTTGTCCTCGACTCCTGCCCAGCTCACCGGTCCCTCGTCCAGCCACGGCGCGTCCGGTTTGAGGTTCGTCTGGGGGCGCCTCTCGATCGGTCGCCCGCTGACGTTCAGCACCGCCCAGCTCATGTCGGCATAGCGCCCGGTCTCAAGCCCGTTGTGCCCGCCGAATCCCGCGCCCCACACCAGCGTCGGGCTCACCGGCACGCCGCCCGCCTCGGCGGCGAAGTGCAGCCCGGCCAGGTAGGAGTCGTGAGACACGCGCAGCGTCTTTGTGGCCGCGAGGCCGGCCCCGTCGCTCCAGGTGAACGACACCTCCGTGTAGGCCGCGCCTGCTTCGCTGTCCACCTTTCGCGAGACGCGATACAGCCCCTCCTTCAGGCGCTTCGTCGCTCCGGGATCCTCGAGGAGGAACTGCAGCGGCAGGTGATCGAGCGCGCGCCCGGCGTTCGACACCAGCTCGAGCGGGTGACCGGCGTCGTCCAGGTACTTCTTCAGCTTCCAGGAAACGACCCGCGCTCCGCGGTTGGTCAGGTGGACCGAGGCGAGCGGCGTGTCGATCGCGACTTCGTCCTCGGCAGACGCCTCGATGCGCGCGCCCTGGGGTATCTCGGGTCGCTCGGCCCGCGCGCCTCCCGGCCCACCGACACCGGCCAGGCTGGGCACGCTGGAGGCAGTCGCAGTTCCCGCTGTCGCTGACGCCGGAGTGTCTGAGGCGCCCGCACCGGATACCGGCGCGGCCGTGGTCTTCTCCGCCGTTTCTCCCGAAGGCGGGGCCCCGGCCGGCGCCTTGGGTGGCGGCTGCGGAGGGAAGAGGATCCACCAGACGATCAGGAAGGCCGCCGACAGGACGACGAACAGGACCGTTCTTCTGTCCATCAGCGCACGGGATCGAATCCGCCGCGCGACAGCGGATGGCAGCGCAGCAGACGGCGTGCGGCCAGGAGACCGCCGCGGAGAAGGCCGTGGCGCTCGATGGCCTGTGTGCCGTACTCCGAGCAGCTGGGCAGGAAGCGGCAGGCCGGCGGCGCGAGCGGCGAAATGAAGAACTGGTAGAACCGGATGAGGGCGACACAGAACGCCCGCGCCAGGCGCGCGATCACGGGGTCTTTCTCCTGAACTGGCGGAGGCGGGACAGGAACTCCGCCTCCAGCCGCGCATACACCGCGCCGGGCAGCGCCGCTCGAGCGTTCACCACGATGTCCACGCTGTCGATGTCCGCCTTGTGCCTGCGGAAGATCTCCCGCACCAGCCGCTTGGCCCGATTCCGCTGGACCGCGCCGCCGATGCGCCGGGTCGCCGTGATCCCGAGCCGCGGCCGCCCGACTGCGTTGCGCATGACGAACAGGACGAAGGACGCGGAAGGAATCCTCTGCCCCTTATCGTAGATAACCTTGTACTCGCTGCGCGTGCGGATACGGTCCTGGGGTCGGTAGCGGGCGTCGCCCTTCACACGGTGAGTCGCTTGCGACCCTTGGCACGCCTGCGTTTGAGAACGAGACGACCGTTCTTGGTGCGCATCCGGGCCCGGAATCCGTGTGTCTTCCTGCGGCGGCGGTTGTTCGGCTGAAAGGTGCGCTTCATGACGTTGATCTCCGTTGCAGGAAGGCGGGATTATGGACCCGCCGCGCGGGGCCTGTCAAGGATTGCCGGATTGCGAGCGGCAGGTCGCGGCGCGCTGCGGCTTGCCTCTCGTCGGCGTCTCGATCCGTCACGCGAAAAAAATCTCCGAGAAAAGAAAGAAGAGGTGTTGACACGCTCGCGTCACGCGGTGCTATAGTGCCGGCCGATCACGAAAAGCACATTCCGAGCTACGCTGCGGATCCAACGCGACAGCGAAGCGTTCCAAGTTTCCAGGGAGAGTTCCTGGCGTGAGTCGAGGTGTCTCTGAAGCCCTCTTTCGCCGCTCAGCCGAACGACCGCTCGCTAAATGTCTTGACGCCGGAATCGGCGGCCCCATATCTGGTGGGCGGGAGGTCGGGTTGACATAAGAACTCTGCCCACCAACGGTTACAATCGAGCATGTGCCATCCTGTCAGCGTCTTGCAAGTCCAGAAACTTTTCCACACCTGTGGAAAAGTTGTTGAAAAGATGAGCGCCGAAACGGGGTGAGTGGCCTCTAACAAGGCCTTCGGACGGTGGGATCGGGCGAATGCGGCCCAGTGGGCCGAACGCGGATGGTGAACATGTGGCAAATGATTCTCTCCAGCCTGCAGCACAAGATTAACCGGCAAAGCTTCAACACCTGGCTCAAGCCGACGCGGCAACTGTCGTTCGCTGACGGAATGCTGAACGTCGAGGTGCCGAGCCTGCTGTTCGCCGACTGGATCAGCCGGAATTACCTGCCGCTGATCGAGGAGAGCGCCAAGGAGCTGCAGGGCGACTCCCTCCAGTTCCGTTTCACGAGCCGGCAGCTGGCCTCGGGGGCGGGCCCGCCGATGGGCTCCGAGGCGATTTCCGCCGCCCGGGGGGGCGAACCGAGCGGGAGCTCGAACACCGAGAACGGCCGCGGACGCACCGTGTCACCAGGCGCCGCCGCGGTTCGCAGCTCGGTCCGAGAGGGCGCGGTACCGGAGCCCTCGCCCTCCTCTCCGCCGTTGACCGGACTGAACCCGCGATACAACTTCAACTCGTTCGTGGTGAGTTCATGCAACCAGTTCGCGCACGCCGCGGCCGTGGCCGTCGCCGAGCAGCCGTCCAGCACCTACAATCCGCTGTATGTCTACGGCGGGGTCGGTCTGGGCAAGACGCACCTGATGCATGCCATCGGCAACCACGTGATGCGCAACAGACAGGGGGTCAAGCACCTGTACATCAGCACCGAAGCCTTCATGAATCAGCTCATCAATTCCATCCGCTTCGAGAAGACGATCGATTTCAAGGAGCGCTATCGCAACGTCGACGTGCTGCTCATCGACGACATCCAGTTCCTGGCGGGCAAGGAGCGGACCCAGGAGGAGTTCTTCCACACCTTCAACGCGCTCTACGAGTCGCAGAAGCAGATCGTCATCACCAGCGATTGCCCCCCGCGCGACATCCCGACGCTCGAGGAGCGGCTGCGGTCGCGCTTCGAGTGGGGCCTGATCGCCGACATCCAGCCTCCCGACCTGGAGACCAAGGTCGCCATCCTGACCAAGAAGGCCGAAGCGGAGAACGTGCAGCTCCCGGAAGACGTGGCCCACTTCGTCGCCGGCCGCGTGCGCTCGAACATCCGCGAGCTGGAGGGCTCGCTCATCCGGTTGGTGGCCTACGCCTCGCTCACCGGGCGCCCGATCGACCTGGCCATGGCGGAGGACACGCTCAAGGACCTGATGGACGACCGCGGTCGCATCGTGACCGTGGAGGCGATTCAGAAGCTCGTGGCCAACTACTTCCACCTCAAGACGGTCGAGCTGAAGTCCCGCAACAACTCGAAGCACATTTCCTTCCCGCGCCAGGTGGCCATGTACCTGTGCAAGCGGCTGACGGGCAAATCGCTGCCGGCCATCGGCGGAGCCTTCGGCGGCAAGCACCACACCACGGTCCTCCACGCCGTTCGCAAAATCGAGGGGATGCGCGAGCGTGACAAGGAGTTCGCCCGGATCCTGAACGGCTTCCTGGGTTCGTTCGAGTGAACCGTCCACACCTTCCTGTGGACGGCCGCGCGCCATCCTGTGGATCGCCCGGCAACCCGAAACGATCCAGAGATGGGCGCGCGTCTTTCCAGGGACCGGCCCACTCCCTTCATGCCTGTGAGGGCCACGCCCTGCGGGCCGCCGCGGGCTTTTCCTCGCCGCCCACATCCCCTGCTAGTGCTACAATCTCTCCTGATCTAAAAAGCAAGAGCCGATCACAGCCGTCGGAGGACTTATGGATTTCGTGACCACCAAGGAGAACCTTCTCAGAGAGCTCGATGTCATGCAGGGGATCGTCGAGAAGAAGAGCACCATCCCGATCCTCTCGAACATCGTCATCGATGCCGGCAAAGACCGGCTGGAGCTGCTGGCGACCGACCTGGAGGTGGGCATCCGGACCAGCTGCGAGGCGAAGATCACCAGACCCGGCTCGATCACGCTGTCCGCCCGCCGCCTGTTTGACATCGTGCGTCTGCTTCCGGATGCCGAGATTCGGCTGAAATCCGAGGACGGCGGCTGGACCCAAATCACCTGCCAGAAGGCGCGCTTCCGGATCGTCGGTCTCTCCAGGGACGACTTCCCCGCCATGCCGGAGTTTGACTTTGCCAAGGGCATCCCGGTCGAGCGGTCCTTCTTCCTCGACATGGTTTCGAAGGTGCTGTTCGCGATCACCACGGACGAGACGCGCTACCAGATCAACGGCACCCTGATGATCCTGAACAAACGGAACCTGACGATGGTGGCCACCGACGGGCACCGCCTGGCTTACGTCGCCGGACGTCTGGAGAAGGGGGCGTCGGAGGATCGCATCGAGGTCATCATCCCCCGTAAGGCCTTCCAGGAGTTGTCGCGCATCGGTGGAGGGGAGACCGAGATCCTGTTCGGCCAGAAGGACAACCACGTGTTCTTCAAGGCCGGAAAAACGATCATGAGCTCGACGATCGTGCCGGGTAAGTTCCCCGACTACGAGAAGGTCATCCCGGAAGGAAACGACAAGCTGCTGAAGATGGAGAGCGTGGTCCTGGCGGAGGTCGTGCGCCGCGTGGCGCTCCTGTCGAGCGAGCGCTCGCGGGCTGTGAAATTCAGCGTCTCCAAGGGCAGCGTGGAGATCTCGTCCAATAATCCCGAGGTCGGGGAGGCGGCGGAGAGCTTGGAGGTCGATTATGCCGGCGGCCCGCTCGAGGTCGGATTCAACGCCAAATATCTGCTCGACTTTCTTCAGGCGATGGGCCCTGGCCCGTTGATTCTTGCCTTGAAGGACGAGGCGACCCAGGGGCTTCTGCGGCCGGTGGGTCTGGAAGGGCGCGATTACCGGTACGTCGTCATGCCGATGCGCATATGAGCCAGATGGGTATTATGTAAGTGTTTGATTATTAAACACTTATAATAAAACAGAAGATCATACGTCCGTATCATCTATATAGTGTCACCTCCGGACGCAAATCCCGCCCCCGTTCCGTTGCTGCCGGCTTCGACCCTGTGATAAAATCTCGCCCGGTTGAGGCCAAGAGTTCGGAGAAAACCAGCGGACGGGCTTCCGGGTAAGAGCGAACACACCGTCCGAACCGTCCCCCCGAATCGCGCGAATTTCATGAACCGGGAAAGCTCGTTGCCCCTCGCGATGCCGTCGGTAAATTGCGAACGAAATGGAGACCGGTGATGGCGGCCGGCAAGGGAGACAAGGCGATGGAAGCTGACGCGATGGTCCGCCCGTCGCGCGGGGCGGAGGCCTACGACGCCTCGAAGATCAAGGTCCTGGAGGGCCTCGAGGCGGTCCGCAAGAGGCCTGCCATGTACGTCGGCAACACCTCTTCGGGCGGCCTCCACCACCTCGTCTACGAAGTCGTCGACAACAGCATCGATGAGTCCCAAGCCGGGTTCTGCGATCGGATCGAGGTCACCATCCACATCGACAACTCAGTCACGGTCGTCGACAACGGACGCGGCATCCCCGTCGACATGCACCCGACCGAGAAGCGCCCGGCGGCCGAGGTGGTCATGACCGTCCTGCACTCCGGCGGCAAGTTCGACAACGACACCTACAAAGTGTCGGGCGGGCTGCACGGAGTCGGCGTTTCGGTGGTCAATGCCCTTTCCGAGTTCCTCGATCTCGAGATCTGCAGGGACGAAAAAGTCTTCGAGATGCGCTTCGAGCGCGGCAAGCCGGTCACGCCGTTTCGCCAGACCGGCACCACCAAGAGGCGCGGGACGAAGGTCCGCTTCCGTCCCGACCCGACGATCTTCGAGGACGTCAACTTCGCGTTCGACGCGCTGTCGCAGAGGCTGCGCGAGCTGGCGTTCCTGAACGAGGGCGTGACCATCGTCATCGAGGACGAGCGCGCCGAAAACAAGCGGCACGAGTTCAACTACAAGGGAGGCATCGCCTCGTTCGTCGAGCACCTCAACAAGAACAAGACACCGATCCATCCGAAGCCGATCTACATGCGCGGCGAGCGCGACGGGGTCCTGACCGAGATCGCCCTGCAGTACAACGACGGCTACAACGAGATCGTGTTCTCCTTCGCCAACAGCATCAACACGATGGAGGGCGGCACGCACCTGTCCGGGTTCCGCTCTGCGCTCACTCGGACGATCAACAACTACGCCGCCAAGGCGATCAGCAAGGAGCAGGTCAACCTGTCGGGCGACGACGTGCGCGAGGGGCTGACCGCGGTCATCAGCGTCAAGCTGCCGCGCCCGCAGTTCGAGGGCCAGACGAAGACCAAGCTGGGGAACAGCGAGGTCAAGGGCATCGTCGAGATGATGCTGAACGAGAAGCTGTCGGCGTGCTTCGAGGAGAACCCCGGGATCGCCCGGAAGGTGCTGGAGAAGGGGCTCGAGGCGCTGCGCGCGCGTGAGGCGGCGCGCAAGGCGAAGGAGCTGACGCGGCGTAAGGGGGCGCTCGACTCCGGGATGCTCCCCGGCAAGCTCGCCGATTGCCAGGAGACCGACCCGGCCCGATCCGAGCTGTTCCTGGTGGAGGGCGATTCCGCCGGCGGCTCGGCGAAGCAGGGCCGCGACCGGCGCGCCCAGGCGATCCTGCCCCTGCGCGGCAAGATCCTCAACGTCGAGAAGGCACGCTTCGACAAGATGCTGTCGAGCCAGGAAATCCGGACGATCATCACGGCCCTCGGCACCGGCATCGGCGAGGAGGACTATGACCATGCCCGGCTGCGCTACCACAAGGTCATCATCATGACCGACGCCGACGTGGACGGCTCGCACATCCGCACGCTGCTCCTGACCTTCTTCTACAGGCAGATGCCCCTGGTCATCGAGCACGGCCACCTGTACATCGCGCAGCCGCCGCTCTACAAGGTCAAGAGAGGCAAGACGGAGACCTACCTGGCGAACGACGACGAGATGAGCCGCTATCTGATGGCGACGGCGTCGCAGGAACGGCAGGTGAAGCTGCCCGGTGGCGGCGCCGTGCTCGAGGGGCCGGGCCTGCGCAACGTCCTCGAGAAGCTGGTGCGCTACCGGGTGCACCTCGACCTCCTGAAGAAGCGGGGTTATGAGTCCGGTCTGGTCGAGACCATCCTGGCCACAGGGGCGCGTGAACTCAAGGAGTTCGAGGATGCTGAGGCGCTCGAGGAGCTCCGCCGCGCGGTCGAGGAGGCCGGGTTCAAGACCGACGAGATCCAGAAGGACGAGGAGCACGGCCGCTACACCTTCGAGGTGACGGCGCGGGCCCGAGGACATGCCCCCTCGGTCGTCGGCTGGGACCTGGTCTCGTCGATCGAGTACAGGACGCTGAACAGCCTGGAGGACGACCTCAAGGAGCTGCGCCGGCCGCCGTTCGTCATCGCCGAGAACGGCCACGAGCAGTCGGTTGATTCCCGCCTGGATCTCCTGCGCCACCTGATGGAGGAGGGGAAGAAGGGTCTCACCATCCAGCGCTACAAGGGGCTCGGTGAAATGAACGCCGAGCAGCTCTGGTCGACCACCATGAACCCTGAGACGCGGCGCCTGGTGCAGGTGAACGTGGCCGACGCCGTGGAGGCGGACGAGATCTTCACCGTCCTCATGGGGGACATGGTGGAGCCCCGCCGCAAGTTCATCGAGGACAACGCGCTCGAAGTCCGCAACCTCGACATCTGATGCCGATGGACGAATCGTCGCAGACCACCCCCGACCACAGCCGCGTTTCCATCGAGACCGAGATGCGGCGGTCCTACCTCGATTACGCGATGAGCGTGATCGTCGGCCGGGCCCTGCCCGACGTGCGCGACGGTTTCAAGCCCGTGCACCGCCGTGTCCTGTACGCCATGCACGAGGCGGGCAACCACCACGACAAGCCGTACAAGAAGGCGGCCCGCATCGTCGGAGACGTGATGGGGAAGTATCACCCGCACGGGGACACGGCGATCTACGACGCCATCGTGCGGCTGGCGCAGGACTTCTCGATGCGCTACCCGCTGGTCGACGGACAGGGGAACTTCGGCTCGATCGACGGTGACGCGCCGGCCGCCATGCGCTACACCGAGGTCAGGATGTCGAAGCTGGCCCACGAGATGCTGGCCGACATCGACAAGGACACCGTCGACTTCGGACCGAACTACGATGGCCAGCAGCAGGAGCCGCTGGTCCTGCCGACCCGGTTCCCGAATCTACTGGTCAACGGCTCGTCCGGCATCGCGGTCGGCATGGCGACCAACATCCCGCCCCACAACATGGGCGAGATCATCGACGGCATCATCGCCCAGGTCGAGGACCCCGACCTCACCGTCGACGACCTGATGAAGCACGTCAAGGGCCCCGATTTTCCAACCGCCGGCTACATCCTGGGGCGCGAGGGGATCGTCCAGGCCTATCGCACCGGCCGCGGCATCATCATCATGCGCGCCCGCGCAACCGTCGAGGAGGGCGGCAAGCGCGGCAAGGATCGGATCGTCATCACCGAGATTCCCTACCAGGTGAACAAGGCGCGCCTGATCGAGCAGATCGCCGCGCTGGTCAACGACAAAAGGATCGACGGCATCACCGACATACGGGACGAATCGGACCGGGACGGCATCCGCGTCGTCCTCGACCTGCGGCGCGACGCCGTCCCGAAGGTCATCCTGAACAATCTGCACAAGCACACGCAGATGCAGGAGACGTTCGGGGCGATCTTCCTGGCGATCGTGAACAACCGGCCCCAGGTGCTCAATCTCAAGCAGATGATCGCCGACTTCATCGAGCACCGCCGCGAGGTGATCACCCGCCGCACCGCCTTTGAGCTGGCGCAGGCCGAGGCGCGCGCCCACATCCTGGAGGGCCTGAAGATCGCCCTCGACAACCTGGACGAGATGATCGCGCTGATCCGGGCCGCCAAGGCGCCCGACGAGGCGAAACAGGCGATGCGGCTGCGCTTCAAGCTGTCCGATGTCCAGGCCCAGGCGATCCTGGACATGAAGCTGCAACGGCTGACCGGTCTGGAGCGTCAGAAGATCGTCGAGGAGTACACCGAGACGCTGAAGCAGATCGCCCGCTTCAAGGAGATCCTGGCGAACGAGCGGCTGGTCTTCGGGATCATGGTCGACGAGCTGAAGGAGATCCGCAAGAACTACGCCGACGCGCGGCGCACCGAGATCGTCGCCCAGGCCGGCGAGATCTCGGTCGAGGACATGATCGCCGAGGAGGAGATGGTGATCACGGTCTCGCACGCCGGCTACATGAAACGCAACCCTCTGTCGACGTACCGCAGCCAGAGACGGGGCGGCAAGGGGAAGATCGGCATGACCACGCGCGAGGAGGACTTCGTCGAGCACCTGTTCGTCGCCTCGACGCACGCCTCCATCCTGATCTTCACCACGCGCGGCCGGGTGCACTGGCTGAAGGTACACGAGATCCCGCAGATCGGCGCCGCCGGCAAGGGCAAGAACATCGTCAACTTCGTCGAGCTGACCCCCGAGGAGAAGGTCGCCTCCCTGGTCGCCACCAAGGATTTCGCCGAGGACCGCTACGTCGTCTTCTGCACCCGTAAGGGCATCATCAAGAAGACGCCGCTGGCGGCCTACGGCAACCCGCGGGCCGGCGGGATCATCGCCATCGGCGTGGATGCCGGGGACGAGCTCCTGTCGGTCAAGCTGACCGACGGCAAGCAGGAGATCTTCATGGCCACCGCCGGAGGCCAGGCGATCCGCTTCCCCGAGGCGGACGTGCGGCCGATGGGACGGAGCGCCCGTGGCGTCATCGGCATGCGGCTTGCCCTGCTCCCCGGGCTGCCCGATCCCGACTCGAAGCGGCCCGGCGACAGCGATCTCGTCGTCGAGATGGACTCCCTGTCCCCGAAGGAGGGGAGTACAATCCTCACGGTCACCGGGAAAGGCTACGCCAAACGAACCGAAATTGGCGAGTACCGCCTGCAAGGCCGCGGCGGCTCGGGGATCATCAACCTGAAGGTCACCGACAAGACCGGGCCGGTGGTCAAGGTCATGGAGGTCGCCGCCGACGACCAGGTCATGGTGATCACCGTGTACGGCAAGATCATCCGCACCAACGTGCGCGACATATCGCTCCTGGGGCGGCCGACCCAGGGGGTGCGGCTCATCCATCTCGAGGAAGGCGACGCGGTCGTGGCGGTGGCGCGTGTGGCCGAGGGCGACGCCGATCCGGCTGGCAACGGCGGGCCGGGCGGCGGCGGGGGCGGGGTGACCGGCGAGGGCACCGCGGAGCCCGCGGCCGGAAACGGGGCGGATCGGGACGGGGAGGAGACGTCATGAAGATTTTTCTCGATACGGCGGACATCAGGGAGATTCGCGAGGCCCACTCATGGGGCATCCTCGACGGCGTGACCACCAACCCCTCCCTGGTGGCGAAGGAGGGGAAGGACTTCCTCGACGTCGTGCGGGAGATCTGCGCCCTCGTCCAGGGACCGGTCAGCGCCGAGGTGGTCTCCACGACGACGGACGAGATGATCCGCGAGGGCAAGGACATCATGCGCCGCGTCGGCGCCCCGAACGTCGTGATCAAGATCCCGATGATCCGCGAGGGACTCCGGGCGATCCGGGCCCTGTCGTCGGAGGGGATCCGGGTGAACACCACGCTCATCTTCACCGCGCCGCAGGCTCTTTTGGCGGCGAAGGCGGGTGCGTCGTTCGTGAGCCCGTTCATCGGCCGCCTCGACGACATCAGCCATCTCGGGATGGACATCGTGCGCGACATCCGGGCGATCTTCGACAACTACGACTTCAAGTGCGAGATCCTGGCCGCCAGCATCCGCAACCCGTTGCACGTCGTCGACGCCGCCCGTCTCGGCGCCGACATCGCCACCATGCCGTTCTCCGTGCTGGAGGCGATCATCAAGCACCCCCTCACCGACATCGGTCTGCAGAGATTCCTCAAGGACTGGGAGAAGCTGCCGCAGCAGATGCGGAAAGGTTGAGGTGGTCCTCGACCGGCTGGAGGAGCTGCGGCGCAGAAACCGGGAGGCCGAGGCCGGGGGAGGCCCGGAACGCCTGGCGCGCCAGAAGGCCGAAGGGAAGCTCTCCGCCCGCGAGCGCATCGGCCTCCTTGTCGATCCCGGCACCTTCGAAGAGCTCGATCGCCTCGTCGTCCATCGCTCCCAGGACTTCGGCATGGAGACGCAGCGCATCCCCGGCGACGGCGTCGTCACCGGCCACGGCGTGATCGACGGCCGCCAGGTCTTCGTCTTCGCGCAGGATTTCACGGTGTTCGGAGGATCGCTCAGCGAGACGTACGCCGCGAAGATCTGCAAGATCATGGACCTGGCGATGAAAGTCGGCGCGCCGCTCATCGGTCTCAACGACTCGGGCGGGGCGCGCATCCAGGAAGGCGTGGTGTCGCTCGGCGGGTACGCCGACATCTTTCTGCGCAACACCCTGGCCTCGGGCGTCGTCCCGCAGATCTCCGCCATCATGGGCCCGTGCGCCGGTGGCGCCGTCTACTCGCCGGCGATCACCGACTTCAACATCATGGTGCAGGGAACGTCTTACATGTTCATCACCGGCCCCGACGTCATCAAATCGGTGACCCACCAGGAGGTCAGCAAGGAGGAGCTGGGCGGCGCCATGACGCACGCTTCGGTGAGCGGCGTGGCCCACTTCGCGGCGCCCGACGACGCCGCCGCGCTGGCCCTCATCCGTGACCTGCTGTCGTACCTGCCGTCGAACAACATGGAGGACCCTCCCCGGCGCATCCCGGCCGACGACCCCTGGCGCGAGGACGAGCGCCTGGACGGTCTCGTCCCGGCCGACCCGAACAAGCCGTACGACGTGAAAGAGATCATCCGGGCCGTCGTCGACGACGGCGTCTTCCTTGAGGTGCACGAGCATTACGCCAAGAACCTGATCGTCGGCTTCGGCCGCATCGACGGCGGCAGCGTCGGCATCGTCGCCAACCAGCCGATGGTCCTGGCCGGGACGCTCGACATCGATGCCTCGCTGAAGGGGGCGAGGTTCGTGCGCTTCTGCGACGCCTTCAACATCCCGCTGGTCACTTTCGAGGACGTCCCCGGCTTCCTGCCGGGGACCGACCAGGAGTACGAGGCGATCATCAAGCACCCCCTCACCGACATCGGTCTGCAGAGATTCCTCAAGGACTGGTAGAAGCTGCCGCAGCAGATGCGGAAAGGTTGAGGTGGTCCTCGACCGGCTGGAGGAGCTGCGGCGCAGAAACCGGGAGGCCGAGGCCGGGGGAGGCCCGGAACGCCTGGCGCGCCAGAAGGCCGAAGGGAAGCTCTCCGCCCGCGAGCGCATCGGCCTCCTTGTCGATCCCGGCACCTTCGAAGAGCTCGATCGCCTCGTCGTCCATCGCTCCCAGGACTTCGGCATGGAGACGTAGCGCATCCCCGGCGACGGCGTCGTCACCGGCCACGGCGTGATCGACGGCCGCCAGGTCTTCGTCTTCGCGCAGGATTTCACGGTGTTCGGAGGATCGCTCAGCGAGACGTACGCCGCGAAGATCTGCAAGATCATGGACCTGGCGATGAAAGTCGGCGCGCCGCTCATCGGTCTCAACGACTCGGGCGGGGCGCGCATCCAGGAAGGCGTGGTGTCGCTCGGCGGGTACGCCGACATCTTTCTGCGCAACACCCTGGCCTCGGGCGTCGTCCCGCAGATCTCCGCCATCATGGGCCCGTGCGCCGGTGGCGCCGTCTACTCGCCGGCGATCACCGACTTCAACATCATGGTGCAGGGAACGTCTTACATGTTCATCACCGGCCCCGACGTCATCAAATCGGTGACCCACCAGGAGGTCAGCAAGGAGGAGCTGGGCGGCGCCATGACGCACGCTTCGGTGAGCGGCGTGGCCCACTTCGCGGCGCCCGACGACGCCGCCGCGCTGGCCCTTATCCGTGACCTGCTGTCGTACCTGCCGTCGAACAACATGGAGGACCCTCCCCGGCGCATCCCGGCCGACGACCCCTGGCGCGAGGACGAGCGCCTGGACGGTCTCGTCCCGGCCGACCCGAACAAGCCGTACGACGTGAAAGAGATCATCCGGGCCGTCGTCGACGACGGCGTCTTCCTTGAGGTGCACGAGCATTACGCCAAGAACCTGATCGTCGGCTTCGGCCGCATCGACGGCGGCAGCGTCGGCATCGTCGCCAACCAGCCGATGGTCCTGGCCGGGACGCTCGACATCGATGCCTCGCTGAAGGGGGCGAGGTTCGTGCGCTTCTGCGACGCCTTCAACATCCCGCTGGTCACTTTCGAGGACGTCCCCGGCTTCCTGCCGGGGACCGACCAGGAGTACCGCGGGATCATCAAGCACGGCGCCAAGCTCCTGTTCGCCTTCGCCGAGGCCACCGTGCCCAAGGTGACGGTCATCACGCGCAAGTCCTACGGGGGCGCCTACTGTGTCATGGGCTCGAAGCACATCCGCACCGATTTCAATTTCGCCTGGCCGACGGCCGAGATCGCGGTGATGGGCCCGGAGGGAGCGGTGAACATCCTGTACCGGCGGGAGCTCGTGGCGGCCGCCGACCCGGAGGCGCTGCGCCGCAGGAAGGTGGAGGAGTTCCGCGACAAGTTCGCCAACCCGTACGTCGCCGCCGAGCGCGGCTATATCGACGAGGTCATCGAGCCCCGGCAGACGCGCCGCAGGATCGTCTCGGCACTGCGGCTGCTCCGGACGAAGCGGGACACGACGCCCCCGAAGAAGCATGGGAACATCCCGCTCTAAGGCCCGGCATGCAGCCGGTGCGTCCAGGCGGCGCCCCGCGAGGTCCGCGCCGGGGCCGCGCGCGGGCCACGACGGCCCCGTGTCGGGTGTCCGGCCGATCCGCCGCGTGTTGATCGCCAACCGTGGTGAGATCGCGCTGCGGGTCCTGCGCGCCTGCCGGGAGATGGGTATCTCGCCGGTGGCCGTGTACTCCGAGATCGACCGCGACACGCTGCCGGTGCGTCTGGCTGATGCGGCCTACTGCATCGGGCCGGCCCAGTCCTCGGCCTCCTACCTGGACATCGAGGCGATCCTGCGGGCGGCGCGGCAGGCCGGGGCCGACGCGCTCCACCCGGGCTACGGCTTTCTGGCCGAGAACCCCGGTCTGGCGCGGGCCTGCGAATCAGCGGGCCTGGTGTTCATCGGCCCGCCGCCGGAGGCGATGCGGATGGTGGGCGACAAGGTCGAGGCGCGGCGCCTGATGCAGAAGTCCGGTGTCCCCGTCATCCCGGGGCTGCTCGAGCGGGCGGCGGACGCCGCGGCGATCGCCGCCTTCGCCAGGACGACCGGCTACCCGGTCATTCTGAAGGCCGCCGCTGGGGGCGGCGGCAAGGGGATGCGGGTGGCGCGCTCGGAAACCGACCTGGACGCGGCCGTCCGCGGCGCCCGATCGGAGGCCCGTTCGGCGTTCGGCGACGATGGCATCTACGCCGAGAAGCTGATGGAGAACGTGCGCCACGTCGAGATCCAGATCCTGGCGGACCACCACGGACACGCGGTCCATCTCGGGGAAAGAGAATGCTCGGTGCAGCGCCGGCATCAGAAGCTGGTCGAGGAGGCCCCGTCGGTGGCGCTCCGCCCCGCGGACCGCGACCGGATGGGCGCGCTGGCGCTGGAGGTCGCGCGCGTCTGCGGCTACCGCAACGCCGGGACGGTCGAGTTCCTGCTGGACGGGAAGGGCAGGCCCTACTTCATGGAGGTCAACGCGCGCATCCAGGTCGAGCACCCGGTCACCGAGATGGTCACCGGCTGCGATCTGGTGCGGGCGCAGATCGAGATCGCCCGGGGCGAGCCGCTGCGGATCCGGCAGGATCGGCTGCAGCCGCATGGCTGGGCGATCGAGTGCCGCGTTCTCGCGGAGGACCCGGAGAACGGATTCCGGCCATCTCCGGGGAGGATCGCCGCCCTGCGCCTGCCGGCGGGGCCCGGCATTCGCGTGGATACGGCCCTGCAGCCGGGAGACGAGATCCCGCTGCACTACGACGCGCTGATCGCCAAGCTCATCGCCTGGGGACGCGACCGGTCCGAGGCGCTCGCCAGGATGCGACGCGCCTTGGACGAATTCCTGGTCGCCGGAATCCGCACCACGCTGCCCTTCCACCGGGAGCTCCTGCTCGATCCGGACTTCGTGGCCGGCCGCCTCGACATCGGCTTCGTCGACCGCGTCATGCCGCGCCTCGAGACGGCGATGCGGGAAGTCGGTCCCGACGCCGAGCTGGCGGCGATCGCCGCGGCCATCCACGCGACGGAGGAGGCCCAGCGGCGGACGCCGGCCGAGCCGGCGCGGGGTCCCGGCGCCTGGGTCACGGCGGGCCGGCAGGCCCAGATGGAAAGCGGCCTGCTGCGGCGGCCGCCGGTCTAGGCGATGCGCTACCTGGCGCGCATCGACGGGCGGGAGCTGGGCCTCGAGATCGAATCGCGCGGCCGCGGCCGCTACGCGGTCCGGGTCGATGGCTTGCGGCACGAGGTGGAGCGTCACGGAGACGGCGCGCCTCTCGTCCTGTCGCTCGACGGCCGGACGCGCGAGGCGGTCGTGGTGCGCGAGGGCGGTGCCGGTCCCGGCGGCGCCAACGGACCGGACGCGAACGCCGGGGAGACGCCTTACGACGTCGCCATCGGGGGGAAGCGCTACTCCGTGCGGCTCGTCGATCCCGTGCGGCGCGCCGCCGCGCCGGCGCCGGCTCGGAAGGGGCCGGTCGAGGTGCGCGCCATCATGCCCGGGAAGATCGTCGCGCTGCTCGCCCTCGAGGGGCAGGAGGTGACGGCGGGGCAGGGAGTCGTGGTGGTCGAGGCGATGAAAATGGAGAACGAGTTGCCGGCGCCGAAGGACGGCCGGGTCACACGCATCCGCGTTCGGCCGGGGGACACGGTGGAGGCCGGCGCCGCGCTGTTCACCGTCGAGTAGGAGTCTGTCCGAGCGTCCGGGGCCGGACGGCACAAGGGCGGCGCCCCGCAGGAGGACGCCGCCCTTATGTCATCACCTTCCGGATGTCGCGACCGACGGAGCTTATCGAATGGCCGCCGCGAGTTCCTTGCCCGGACGGAAGCGCGCCACCTTGCGCGCCTTGATCTCGATCTGCTCGCCCGTCTGCGGGTTACGGCCGACGCGAGCCTTGCGCTTGGATACCGTGAAGGTTCCGAAGCCGACCAGGGCGACCCGGTCCCCCTTCTTCAGCGCCTTGGTGACGCCGTCAACCAGCGAATCGAGTGCCTTGCCGGAGGCGGTCTTGCTGATCTTCGCGTCTTTGGCGATCTTGTCGATAAGATCCGCCTTGTTCATTCGACACCTCCTCGAGGTGAAAGCGTGTTGTTAAAACGGACGATGAACGATCTCCGCGACGTGTGGGCCTTATACCAGACTCCTCGAATTCCTGTCAAGACGTGTGGCACAAGGATTTCGCGGACACGCCTCGCGGGAAGGATTGTCCCGTCAGGTTTTGCGGGAAGGCGATCAACACCATGAGACGCGAGGAGTCCCGGCCGGCAGCCAGCACAAGCCTTGCGGCGCAACTTCTCCAGGCGATTGCGCACGAGGCTCTTGCCGCCGGTGATCCGATCGCGGCGGTGCGGCGGGCCGTGCACGCGCGCCCCGAACACCTCGGTCTGTGCGGCCGAGCCGTCAGCCTGGGGCGAAAGGGCCGGCTGCTCGTGATGGCCTTTGGCAAGGCGGCTCCGGCGATGCTGATCGGCCTGCTGCAGAGGTTCAAGGAGGCGGGCGGCCGTCGTGCCCTGGACGGTCTGCTGATTTTTCCGCGCGGCGCGGAATCGCCCCGGAAGGCGGCGGCCCCGCCGGTCCAGCTGCAGGCGGCACTCGCCGACCTGCGGATGCCGGCCTCGCGCTGCCGGCTCAAGCTCGTCGCCGCCGAACACCCGGTCCCACTGAACGGCTCGTTTGCCGCCGGCAAGACGGCGTTGCGCTTCGCGTCCCGCGCCGGCGTCGGCGATGACGTCGTCTTTCTCGCTTCGGGCGGGGGATCGGCGCTGATGGCGGCGCCCCTCCCCGGGCTGATGAAGGAGACCGACAAGACCAATCTCCATCGCGTGTTGCTCGCCTCCGGCGCTCCGATCACGGCGATCAACACGGTGCGCAAACACCTGTCGGCGGTGAAGGGCGGCCGGGTGGCTGTGGCGGCCCGCCGGGCGGCGACCCAGTCGACTCTCGTCATGTGCGACGTGGACCCGGAACGCTACGACGAGGTCGCCTCGGGGCCGTCCCTGGCCGACCGCACGACGCTCGACGACATGATCCGGGCGATCGATCGCTACGGCATCGCCCCGGCCCTGCCGGTCAGGGTCCTGGAGGCCATGCGCACCGGGCGCATTCCGGAGACCCCGAAGCCGAAGGACAAGATCTTCAAGCGCTCCCGCTCGGAAGCGATCCTGTCGAACCGCGACCTGCGCAACGCCGCGGTGCGGGGTGGGCTGACGCGCGGGCTGCCGGCCGAGGCGTTCCCGGCCGACGTGACCGGCACGGTCGAGACCACAGTCGAGATGGTGGCCCGCGCCATCGAGACCGCGCCGCCCGGAACGCGCCTTCTGGTGCTCGGCGGGGAAGTTCTGACGGTCCCGGTCGCACCGGCCCAGGGCGGCCGGGCGCAGGAGCTCGCCCTCCGCCTGGCGCTCCGGATGGCGGGGCTCGGGTCGCGTCCCTGGGCCTTCCTGGCGCTCGGAAGCGACGGCACCGACGGCAACTCGCCGGCCGCCGGAGCCTACGTCGACCAGACGACCCTGCAGCGGGCGCGACTCGCCCGCCTCGATCCCGAGCGCGCCCTGCGCGACTCCGCGACCTACAAGTTCTTCAAGAGGCTGAACGACGATTTCACGACCGGGCCGACCGGCACCAACCTGCGGGACCTCTATCTCTTGCTGACCGGACCGGCCACCCCCATCCGCAAGACGATTGACCCGCTGCGGACGCCGCTGCCCTGAAAGACTGCGCCTCCCCCGGAGCGATCGCTCAGTGCGCCGCCCGATCGACGGCGGTCGCGGCGAGGATCAGGAAGCTGACGCAGCCGTTCACGGTGAAGAACGCCTGATTCACGCGGCTGAGATCGTCCGGGCGCACCAGCCGGTGCTCGTACATCAGCAGCGCCGCCGTGGCGGCGACGCCGACGAGGTAAATCCGGCCCAGCGGTAGCAGGAACGGCAGGGCGAGAAGCAGCGCGACCGTCAGGACATGCAGCGCGGTGGACAAGGCCAGGGCGCGCGCGATCCCGAAGCGGCGCGGGATCGAGTGCAGACCCTCGCGCCGGTCGAACTCCACGTCCTGGCAGGAGTAGATGACGTCGAAGCCGGCGACCCAGAACGTCACGGCGGCCGCCAGGACGAGCGGGGCGGCGCCGACGGTACCACGCACGGCGACCCAGGCGCCCAGCGGCGCGAGCCCGAGCGACGCGCCGAGGTGCAGGTGGGTCAGCCACGTCACCCTCTTGGCGTACGAGTAGGATAGAACCAGCAGGAGAGCCGGGCCCGCCAGGACGAGCGCCAGCCGGTTGAGCATGGCGGCGCTCAGGAAGAACAGCACGACGCCCGCACCCAGCGTCCCCCAGGCGAATGGCAGGCTCAGCTCGCCGGTGACCAAAGGCCGCATCGCGGTGCGCGGGTTTCTCCGGTCGAAGCCCAGGTCGGCGATGCGATTGAACACCATGGCGGCGCTGCGCGCCCCGACCATCGCCCCGAGGATCCAGACGATCTGCCGGGTCGTCGGCAGCCCGCCCGCCGCCAGGATCGCCCCCGTGAACGCGAACGGCAGCGCGAACAGGGTGTGCTGGAATTTGATCATCGACAGGACAGCTGTCGCCGCGCGCAGCCCCCGTGCCCTGGGAACCTGCGCGGTCCGGGTCACGCTCCCGGCGGCCGCGGAGCCCCCCGCGATCAGTCCGTGCCCCATCGCTTGCCGAGGGTGTGCGGCAGGCGGAGAAGATCGAAGATGCGGGCCGTGAAGTGCTCGACGATCTCCTCCAGACCCTGCGGCCGGTTGTAGAAGGCGGGGGTCAGCGGAAAAACCACGGCCCCGGCGCGCGTCGCGCGGGCCATGTTGTCGATGTGCACCAGGCTCACCGGCGTCTCGCGGAAGGCGAGAACCAGGGGCCGGCGCTCCTTGAGAGTCACTTCGGCGGCGCGGTGCAGCAGGTTGGAGGACGTGCCGTTGGCGATCGCGGCCAGGGTCCCGCCGCTGCACGGCACCACGACCATGCCGTCGGTCGGGTAGGAGCCGCTGCTGATCGCCCCGGCCATGTCGGAGGAGCGGTGCAGGACGACCCGCTCGCCGGTCTCTCCCCCCAGAAGCAGACGCAGCCCCTCGGCCTCGTCCTTGACGGTCCTCCCCAGTTCGACGCTCATCGTCTGCAGGGAGTACTGGCTGAGGACGGCGTGGATCCGCTCGACGTCGGGATGCCGCGCCAGGTGGCGCAGGACGGAACGGGCGCACATCGAGCCGCTGGCGCCGGTGATGCCGACGACGTATCGCTTCACTGGGGCGTTCCTTGCCGGCTTTCTAGTTCGCGGCCCTGGCGGAGTGGCGCGCCAGGAAATCGTGGAGCCGCCGGCGGTCGGTGTCGTCCATCCGGGAGAAGAACAGCGCCACGCGGTAGGTCGCATGGCCATCGATCGGGGCGGGCGGATCGGTCCGGACCACCACCGCCTCGCCGTTCACCGTCTCATGGCCGTTCCCCGGCTCGGCTGCGGCCGCCCGCGTGACCGGCAGCACGAGCGACACGGCCAGCTTCGTCATCAGAGGAAGGAAGGCGGGGGCCGTGCAGGAGAAACCGCCGGCGCTCAGGTCGACGGTCTCCAGCTCAACGGCCTCCCGCGAGGATGACCGCACCCGTATGCGATGTGCGACGCGTGGGTGGCGTCGCTTGTCGTGAATCTGTGTCATGCGCTCACCTCTGCGTTGGTCCGTCGATGAGCGTTCTCCGCCTCTGGCTCCGGGATGCGGTCGGCCGAAAGGCGCGTGACTTCTGACGTTGCGGCCGCCATCTTATGAGAGCGCGCGGGGCGTGTCAAGAACCGAAAGCGCGGAAATTTCTCCGCGCGGAGCGGCCTGCCGCTCCGCCCGATGACATCCCATGGTCACGTTCGACAACGGTCGCGTGGTCGCAGCGGCCGACGCAGCAAGAGGTGTGGGTTGCGGGTGAGCGGTCGCTCCGGCGACGCGGTGCTTCACTCGTAACGCAGGGCTTCGATCGGGTCGAGGCGCGAGGCGCGCTGCGCGGGGTAGAGGCCGAAGACGACGCCGACGAGTCCGCTGAAGCCAAGGGCCAGGGCGACGATGCCGGGGCGGACGAGCATCGGCCAGCCGAACTGGGCGGCGAGGCGCCAGGCCGAGAACAGGCCCAGCACCGCGCCGGTCACGCCGCCCATGACCGACAGGGACAGGGCCTCGGCGAGGAACTGCGCCAGGATGTGGCGTGGCTTGGCGCCGACCGCCATGCGCACGCCGATCTCGCGCGTCCTCTCGGTGACGCTGACCAGCATGATGTTCATGATGCCGATGCCGCCGACCACCAGCGACACCGCCGCGATGCTGGCCAGGAGCGTGGTGAGCGTCTTCGTCCCTGCCTCCTGCGCGCTGGCGATCTCGGTCAGGTTCCGGACCTGGAAGTCGTCGTCCACCTCCCCCGACAGGTGGTGCCGCTCGCGCAGGAGGTTGCGCAGGTCGCTTTCGGTCCTGCTGGTTTCTTCCGGGGAGAACGCGCCGACAAAGATCGAACCGTGGAGGTAATTGTTCAGGCCTCCCTGAATCTTCGATCGGTAGGTGCTGACCGGGATGAACACGGCGTCGTCGTAGTCCTGTCCCATCGGGGACTGGCCCTTCCTGGCCATCACACCGGTTACCTGGAAGGGCATCCCCTTGATCCGCACCATCTGCCCAACCGCGTCGGCGCCTGTGCCGTAGAGCCGCTCGACCACCGTCTGTCCGAGCAGGACCACCTTGGTGGCGGCATCCATGTCGGAAGGCGTGAAGGAGACGCCCGACGTCACGGGCCAGTTGCGGATCTCGAAGTACTCGGGCGTGACTCCGGTGACCGAGGTGGTCCAGTTCTGCTCCTCGCTGACGACCGACGTGGTGGTCCGGAGCTGCGGGGCAGCGTGGCGGACCGAGGGCAACTCGGTCTGGATGGCCTTCAGATCGTCCCAGGTCAGCGTCGGCTGCGATCCGAATCCTCCGAAGACCCCGCGTTGTGAGCTCGATCCCTGCTGGACGATCAGGAGGTTCGTGCCCATCGACGAGAAGGCCTCCTCGACGCGCGCCTTCGCACCCTCGCCGATCACGACCATGGCGATGAAGGCGCCGACACCGATGATGATCCCGAGCGCCGTCAGGAAGGACCGCATGGTGTTCCGCCCCAGGGCGCGGAAGGCGAGACGCAGGACGGACCACGGGCTCACGGCCGCACCCCGATCGCACCGGCGGGTGCAGGCTGCGGGGCCGCGATCGGAGCGCGCCGCTCGTCGGAGACGATCAGCCCGTCCTTGAGCTGAAGGACGCGGGAGGTCCAGGTGGCGATGTCGGGCGCGTGCGTCACCAGCACGACGGTCAGACCGGCCTCGCTCAGCCCGCGCAGGAGGGCCATGACTTCGCCGCTGGTGCGCGAGTCGAGGTTGCCGGTCGGCTCGTCGGCCAGGAGCAGCCGGGGCCCTCCGACCAGAGCCCGGGCGATCGCCACACGCTGCTGCTGGCCGCCCGACATCTGGCCCGGATGGTGATCGAGGCGGTCGCCCAGGCCGATCTGGCGGAGCGCCTCGATGGCGCGCCGCCGTCGCTCCGCGGCCGGCACGCCGGAGTAGACCAGCGGCAGCTCCACGTTCTCCACGGCGCTGGTGCGGGCCAGGAGGTTGAAGCTCTGAAACACGAACCCCATGGTGCGGTTGCGCACCTCCGCCAGGGCGTTGCGGTTCAGGCCGGAGACCTCCCGGCCCTCCAGGAAATAGCGACCGGAGGTCGGGCGGTCGAGACAGCCGATGAGATGCATGAGGGTCGACTTGCCGGAGCCCGACGCCCCCATGATGGCCACGAACTCGCCCGCCTCGACGTCCAGGGAGACACCGGCCAGGGCCCGGACCTCGACTTCGCCCGCGTGGTACACCTTGGTGACGTTGTCGATCCGGATGAGCGGCGCGCCCTCCATCACCGCTCCGCTACAGCGGGCGCCGGAACGCCGGCGGCACGTTGGTGCCCGGCGCGCCGACAGCCTCGGTGATCAGCGCGTCACCCTCGTGCAGGTCCCCCTCGGCGACTTCGGTGACGCTGCCGTCGGAGATGCCGGTGCGGATGGCGATCGGCTTCGGCTGCCCGTCGCGCAGCACCCAGACGATGCGACGATCGCGCTCGGGGCGCGGCGCACTCGCGGCGATTGCGGAAGGTGGCCGGAAGCGCAGCGCCGCGTTGGGAAACTTCAGCGCGTCGTCCTTCTGCGCGAACGTGAAGGTGACATTGGCGGTCATTCCGGGCCGCAGCTTCAGATCGGAATTGTCCACGTCGATCACCGCGTCATAGGTGACCACGTTCTGCACCGACTGCGGGGCGTTGCGAATCTGGCGGATCACCCCCTTGAAGGTCTCCCCCGGAAACGCGTCCACGGTGAAGGACGTCGGCATGCCGTCCCGCAGTTTGCCGACGTCCGCCTCCGAGACGTTCGTGTCGACCTGCATCTTGCGCAGATCCTGCGCGATGGTGAACAGCGTCGGCGCCTGCAGGGAGGCCGCCACCGTCTGGCCCACGTCCACGTTGCGGGAGATCACCACGCCATCGATGGACGAGGCGATGGTGGTGTAGCCGAGGTTGACGTCGGCCTGGTACAGCGAGGCCTGTGCCTGGGCCACGGCCCCTTCCATCGCCTTGACCTGGGCGTCCGCCGCCTGCGCGTTGGCGTCGGCGGTGTCGAGATCGGCCTGGGCGATGAGCTGGTCCTTCTGGCCGAGGACCTTGGCCCTCTCGAACTGCCGGTGGGCGTCGACCGCCTGGGCCTTCGCCTTGGCGAGGTTTCCCTGGGCGGCCGCCAGGTTCGCCTTCGCCTGCTCGACCTCGGCGCGGAAGAACTGCGGATCGATCTTGGCCAGGATCTGCCCCTTGCGGACCGGGCTGTTGAAGTCGACGTACAGGTTCTGGATCCTTCCGGAGACCTGCGTGCCGACCTGCACCGTCACCAGCGCCGACAGCGTCCCCGAGGCGGTCACCCGCGCGACGATTCTGCCGCGCTCCGCCTTGACGGTCTCGTACTTGGGGTCGCCGGCCGAGCGCCGCGTGCTCCCCACGGTCAGGAGGGCCACCGCCCCCGCCAGGAGCACCACACCGGAGATCCACAACGCGCGGCGTTTCATGTGCCTAACATACCCCGACACCTCCATCTCTACAAACGCCGGGGGGCCCGGGCGGTTACACGGGTCATCCGCCGCCACGGGTATAATCGCGCCGACGGGGAGCCCACGGTGAACGTTACGGAGCTGAAGCGAATCCTCGAGCGCGTGCGCTCCGGCAAGGCCTCGCCCGACGAGGCGCTGCGGCGGCTGAAGACCCTGCCCTACGAGGACCTCGGCTTTGCCAAGTTCGACAATCACCGGCAGCTGCGGCGTGGCTTCCCCGAGGTGATCTTCGGCGAGGGGAAGAGCGTGCCGCAGATCGTCGCCATCATGGGACGGGTGGCGTCGAAGCGGCAGCCGGTCCTGGTCACGCGCGTCCCCCCCGAAGTCTATCGCCGTGTCCGCAGGCGTTACCGGAAGGCCCGCTACCACCCGCAAGCCCGGGCGGTGACGCTGGACGCGCCCGGGGAGCGGCCGGCGCGTCCCGGCATCCTTGTCCTCGCCGCCGGGACCTCCGACCTGCAGGTCGCCGAGGAGGCGGCGGTGACCGCGGAGGTGATGGGAAACAGGGTGGAACGTGTGTACGACGTCGGCATCGCCGGTCTGCATCGGCTGCTGGATCACAAGGACAGCCTGCTCAAGGCAAGGGTGATCGTTGTGGTCGCCGGGATGGAGGGTGCCCTTCCGAGCATCGTGGCCAGCCTGGTCGACGTTCCCGTGATTGGGGTGCCGACCAGTGTCGGCTATGGCACCGGGATCAAGGGGGTGGCGGCCTTGATGGGGATGCTCAACTCGTGCGCTGCTGGTCTGATGGTGGTCAATATCGACAATGGCTTCGGAGCTGGATATGCCGCGTCA
>QHXY01000457.1 GCA_003223145.1 Acidobacteriota bacterium | reverse complement strand
TCCGACCGCATCTGCCTGGCGCAGCGGGGCGGGACGGTCGGCCTGTTCGGCGTCAAGGCCGCCAACTGCGCCGCGCGGGGGCGATCGCCATGGTCAGCTTCACGGGATCGCCCCCCGCCGGCAGCCTCTCCTACGACTCCGGGGACGGTCTGTCCCTGAACGGAGCGGTCCAGACCTTCACGGTCGACGCGGTGCAGTTCAGCGCCGCCTCCGCCTGCCGGTACACGGCGAGCGCGCAGGACAACGGGGAGCCGGGCGTCACGCCTCCGAGGCCAAGAGTTAGAGCACCTCGTCATTCCCGGTGTCACAGCGACCGAATCACCGGCACCCGTGACTGGCACCAATCCATGTCGAGACTTTGCCCTTCCTCAATTGCTGAAATAACCCGATAGCAATCGGGATCTCGCCGAGTCATCTTTCGGCCGTTGCGCGCAACTCGTGCGGGCGACATGAAATCGATGGCCGCGAAGGCGGGCAGATTACTTTTCGGGGCTGCGACGCTGGTGTCGGTGTTCGCGTGGCTGGCCGGCGCGCGCGCGGCCGAGGCGGGAATCAATGCGTGGACCCCGTTCGGGCCAGAAGGCACGGATGTGACGATTCTCGCCGTCGATCCCGTGAACTCCTCCACCCTCTACGCCAGGACGCCAGTCGGAGTCTACAAGAGCCGCGACGAGGGCAGCACGTGGAGCCGAGTCCTGGACAGCCCTCGCGTCAAGGCTCTGGTCATCGACCCGCAGAATTCGACCACGCTGTACGTTGGAACGGAGAATCGGTCCTCGAACTACCCCAACGAGATCGGGGCGGGTGTCCTGAAGAGCACTGACGGCGGTCGGACGTGGGGCGGAGTCAACGCGGGGTTACCCACCGTCTTGAGCAACGGAGTCGGTACGGTCCTCAGTCTGGCGATCGATCCTTCGACCCCGGCGACGCTGTACGCGGTCGTATCCAACAGGGCTTTCAAGAGCACCGACGGCGGCGAGACATGGAAAGAAATCAACGACGGTCTCTCCGACACCTCTTTCAGGGCTCTGGTCGTCGACCCGCGCACACCGACTACCCTGTACGCCGTCACGGGGAAGGGGCTTTTCAAGAGCACCGAGGGGGGCGCGAGCTGGGTCGCGGTCAATACAGGGGTCCCCGTCACGTCCTTCGGTTTCCTTCGAGCGGACCCGGTGACGCCGACCACCCTCTACGCAGGCAGCTTGCTGGACTCTCGTGACGCGGCGGGCGCGGTCCTGTTCAAGAGCACCGATGGCGGCGCGAACTGGGCCGCCATCGGCAGCGGCCTCCCCGATGCGGGCGGTGCGTGGTATGTCTCGGACCTTCTCGTCGATGCCGAGAGCCCCACGACGCTCTACGCCGCTCTCTCTTCCCGATACAGCATCGGCAGCGGCGGCATCTTCAAGAGCCTCGATGGGGGCGCCAGCTGGTTCGCGTCCGACGCCGGCCTGCCGCACAAATTCGTCGCCGCGCTCGCGATCGGTCGGCGAGAACCGTCCACCCTCTATGCAGGCAGCTTCGGCGACGGTCTCTTCAGGAGCGTCGACGGCGGAGGGAGCTGGAAGGCCGTCAACACCGGTCTGCCACGGACCACCGCAGGCTGCCTTTACATCGATCCGCAGGCTCCGACCACCCGATACATGGTCACCAGCATAAACCTCGGCTCCTCGTACGTCAGCACACTCCAAAAGAGCCTGGATCGGGGGGACCATTGGAGTGTCGTCGGCCCGATCCCCGGCTGCGTCACTTTCGACCCCCAGAGTCCGACCACGATGTATCGCACCGGGTCGCACGAGGTGTACAAGAGCACGGACGGCGGTGTCACCTGGCGTTCCTTCGGCATCGGTCTCGACCCGTCGTACCGCAGCTTCATCGGTCCCTTGACCATCGACCCGAGGACTCCGACCACCCTCTACGTGTTCGCCTGGAGATATTCGGAGCATTCGATGGTGGACAAGTATTTTGAGGGCGTCTTCAAGAGTACGGATGGTGGCGAGACCTGGCGAAACATTGGCGTCAGTACAGGTTTCTGTTCCGGGTGCTACTTTCAACAGGTGACGTCGATCGCCATCGACTCCGAGACCCCGTCGAACCTTTACGTGGCCAACAACTTGTGGATCGTCAAGAGCGCCGACGGAGGCGTCACGTGGTCGGGGTGCGGTGACCTGCACCTCAATTACTACTCGGTCGGCGGATTGACGATCGACCCCCAGACGCCGAGCACTGTATACACCAGCACCAGCGACGGTATCCTCAAGAGCATCGACGGATGCCGAACGTGGAGCTCGATCAACAACGGGCTGCCGTCCCATGCGGACTCCTATGACCCTTCGCGCAGGACTTATTCCGTCCGGCCGCCGTCCATCGACCCGGTCACGCCGACCAACCTCTACACCGCTACCGAAAAGGACGGCCCCTTCAAGAGCACCGACGGGGGAGAAACCTGGAGTTCCTTGCCTCTGCCTCCGATGGCCTACTATTCAGGAGTGACCGTCGATCCCTTGAACCCGGCGATCCTTTACACGGTGACGACCGCCGGCGCCTTCACGCTGGAGCAGCACTCGAACCATCGTCCGGTCGCCGATCCGAAGAGCGACATGGCGGCGGAATGCACGAGCCCGGCGGGGGCTGAAGTTACGCTCGACGCGGGCCAATCCTCGGACCCGGACGGCGACACGCTGTCCTACGCGTGGACCGGCCCCTTCGGGACCATCGAGGGATCCAGGCCGACCGTGATGCTGCCGCTCGGGATCTCGACGATCACGCTCGTCGTGAGCGATGGAGAGCTCGAGTCGGTTCCCGCCGTGGTCACCGTCGATGTACGCGACACAGTGGCTCCAACCCTCAATGTCACGGCGACGCCGACCCTACTCTGGCCTCCCGACCGACGCATGGTGGAGGTCGCCTTCCAAGCCGCCGCCGGAGACCGCTGCGATCCGTCGCCGGCTATCGTTCTGCTCGATGTCACCAGCAGCGAGCCGGAGGACGCCGGACCCAGCGGCGCGTCGTTCACGGGCGCCGATTTTGGAACTGCTGATCGTTTCATCTTTTTGAAAGCCGACCGGTTCCCCAAGGGAACGGGCAGGATCTATACGATCACCTATCGCGCAACTGACTCAGCGGGGAACACCGCGACGGCCTCCGCCAGCGTCTCGGTCCCTCGCTCTCGGCAGCCCTAGCCTCGGTCTTGGGGGTTCGACCTGGGGCCCGAGGAGCGTGCCGAGTAGCGCGGGCCACCGATTCTCGAAGTGGTTAGCAGATCGCAGGATTCTACTCTCCATCTGTTAACCCGGCGTCAACCTCAGGGTTAACGGCTGGGAGAGGTGCAGCGAGATGTCTAGGCATCAGTCTACTCGGACTCTGGGACCGATGGGTTTACAGCGAGAGAGTCCACGGGCGAACGCGTCTTCTACACACTTAGGTCAGCCTGAACTCGACCAGAATTGTGAAATTCACCGCTACGGGATCCCCGTCGCGCATCGCCGGATGGTAGCGCCACTTCCCGACTGCCTCGACCGCAGAGGCCGCGAGCTCCTCGAGCCCGGGATCAACGTGCAGGACCATCGGCGCCCGCACACTGCCCTCGACATCGATCACAGCACTGAGTATGACCGTCCCTTGGCGGCCTTCCTTCCTGGCCTGCGGCGTATAGCGCGGCAGGACCTTGTCGATCAGTACGGGGGGCGTGATCGGGCCCTCGATCGCCTCAGGCTGTCCCCCATTAGTGACGCGCGCCTCGGCAGCCGCTGGATTAAGTGTCGTCACAGCGAGAACCAGCCATTCGCCCGCGACCGGCGAGGGCACCGCGATCGCGACGG
>QHXY01000113.1 GCA_003223145.1 Acidobacteriota bacterium | reverse complement strand
ACGTCCCAGGCGGCGACCCATGATTCGCGCAACAACATCGAGGCGGTGCATCTGTCGTCGCTCACCGACAAGACCGCCCCGAACGCCGGCAACCAGCTGGTGACCGGCACCTGGCACGTGCGCGTGAAGCGCGGCGCGGGCGGCGCCATGGCGGGGCAGATCACCGGCATCAACGGCGCCAACGAGGACGTCAACGGCAACGGCCGGCTCGATCCCGGTGAGGACACCGACCCGGCGAACGGCACGAACTACCAGTGCCAGGGCGCCGGTAGCCCGCTGGCTTGCTGCACGGGGCCAGGCACCGGCACCTGCGCCGGCAATGGACTCCTGGACGCCGGCGGCCAGCCGTTCGCGCTGGTCGTCGCCGGGCCGGTCCTGGCTCCGGGCCAGACGCAGACCTGGGGCACCGGGACGCACGCCCTGCCCGGAAGCGAGGCCCGGCTGGACAAGTACCAGTACTCGTGCTCCGATGCGGTCGTGGGCACGATCCTGGCCCCCGCTCTCACCGGTGCGGCCGGGGCTGCCGCCGTGAGCGGCAACGCCGTCTTCCAGGTGCGCAACGCGGCAGGGACCGTCCTGGACGAGGAGAAAGCGATCGCGTTCAGCGAAACGTACGCGGGCAGCCATGACTTCAAGTCGCCGGCGCTGCCGGCCCGGCTGGGCTCTCCGGCCGTCAAGTACAACGGCGTGATCGAAGGCGACAACGGCCAGACGTTGTTCCTGACCTACGCCGACTCGCCGCGCAACACCGAGACGCGCGCCCGCTTCCAGTGCACGCCCAACATCATCCAGGGCGGCATCAACGTCAACGGCCATGCCGACCTGGCGTCGTTCATCGGGGGCGGCTGCGACGGAGATCAGTTCCTGGACGCCAACGAGCGGATCACCTACTCGATCGCCATCCAGAACTTCGAGCGCGCCGACGACCTGAACGACGTGACGGCGACGCTGACCCCGACAGGTCCGGGAGCCAACGCCATCCGGGTGCTCGACTCGCCGAAGAACATCGGGCGGATCCCGGGAGGCCAGAGGACCGGTCTCACCTTCTCCCTGTTCGTCGACCCGACGGCGGCCAATGCCCTGACGATTGCCAACCGATCGGTCAACCTGGTGCTGCAGTTCGACGCCATGGCGCGCGGCGTCCGGCTGTCCCGTACGACGTACACCTTCAACCACGTGATCAACGCCGACGCCGAGGCATTGCACTACTCGACCGACTTCCCCAACGGCGGCCGCGAGGTGCGTGACTTCAACCGCAATCTCCAGATCGATACGCCCGACAAGATCGACCCGTTCAAGGGAATCTTCTTCCCGGACGAGGACATAAGATCGCCAACCCCCTGGGCGAGGATCTCGACGGCGACGGTTCACTGGATCACGGGGAGAACGACATCATCCCGAACGCCCGTCTGGACAAGGGCATCCTGACAGGCTGTGTCGGCGGGCCCACGCCGGGTGCGGGCTGCAACGTCGACGCCGACTGTGGCGCCGGCGGAAAGTGCGGCAACGAGGTCCCCTGGAATTTCGACGGCAACGACGGCGGCTGGGTCCCGCTGCGCTCGGTGTTCAGCAAGGCAGCGGGCGTCAGCCCCAACCCGGTGTGGGAATACAAGGGCGGCGGGGTGTGCACCGGCGGGCCGACGCCGGGCAAGGAATGCTTCACGCAGGTGACCTGCGGGACCGGTGGCGCGTGCACGTTCCACAGTGGCATCTGCGGATTCCAGACGGCGCGTGCCGACGGCGACGCGAGCCCCTGGTTCCAGAACGGCGGCGCCGGCATCTGGCACACCGGTGACGCTGACCCGACGACGCCTGGGATCAACTCCAACGCCTGCGACAACTACCCGTTCCCGAACGATACCAACACGCCGCAGTTCACCGAGCTCTACCTCGATATCCTGGAGTCGCCGATCGTGGCGAAGGTCCACCAGGTGCCCGACACCCGCAACTTCCCCTACACCGTCGAGTTCCAGCGGCTGGGGTTCAACCTGAACATGCAGACGAGGGACTACGCCGGCGGCAATATCAACCTCGACAACGACATCGACAACGACGAGGCGAACTGCCTGCTGTGCCAGTACATCTACGGCATCCGCTTCCCCAGCATCTACGAGACGGCGGTCTTCAACCTGTACGAGAACGGCGTCGATCCGAAGAGCGACATGCCGCAGCGGTCGTTCGGCCCGCTGACCGATACGGACTTCTCGTTCGCCCAGAACCAACGCCAACCTCCACAGCAGCAGTCCGATCCCGGTGGGCAAGCCCGACTTCACGCCGTTCCCGCGCCCTCTCGCGCCGCAGATCTGCGCCCCCGGTGTCGTCAACCCGAACCCGGGGACGCCGTTCCCGGGGTGCGAAACGAACACCGACGCCGGTCCGGAGCGCAACTGGGACATGAGCCTCCTGGACTATGACGACGGGGTCATCTACCTGAGCCTCGGACCCGGAGCCCAGGGACCGGCGGGCGCGTTTGCCCCAGGCGTTGCGGGGAACCGCTGGCAGCTCGGTCTCGGTTTCATGGCCCAGGAAAACCTGAGCAGCGCAACCGACTACGGCGCCCAGGAAAACCTGAGCAGCGCAACCGACTACGGCATCGGCTTCGACGACCCGGTGCTGGAGTGGGACGAAGTGCACCCGGTCGACGAGAGCGCCTTCATCCCGCCCCACACCGCGGCCTGCAACCGCTTCGGCGGCGCCGGGCAGCCCGCCGGCCAGCAGTGCGCCACACTCACTGTCGACCGCCTCGGCATATACGATTGCAACGACACCGTCGAGATCACGGTCGATGACCCGCGCCGCTCCGCCCAGCTGAGCGTCACGGTGTTCGGCGTCACCGACAGCGACAACATCCCCGTGTCGACGGGTGTGGTGTCGGCCAAACATCCGAGAAAGTCGTTCTCGATTCCGGCGGTCCCGAACAGCGGCGGCGTGTTCAAGGGCAACGTCACGATCGGATCGCTGTTCGACAACGCCAACCTGCTGTTCGCCAGCGTCAGCGACCAGAACATGACGTTCTACTACATCGATCCCGAGTGCGACGGCGACGGCGACGGGACGCCGGGCGAGACCTCGTTCACCAACCTGGACGGCGACAACATCTCCAGCAACGACAAATGCCCGTTCGACTACGACCCCGCGCAAACGGACTCCGAAAAGACCTGCTCGGGCGGGACGAGCAACGGGGTCGCCTGCAAGATCGGCACCGACTGCCCCGGCGGTGCCTGCGTCGCGACCCCCGACGGCGTGGGCGATCTGTGCGACAACTGTCCGGGCGTCTACAACCCGAACCAGCTCGACTCGGACGCCGATGGTGTCGGCGACGTCTGCGACTTCGATGACATCGACTTCGACGGCATCGTGAACTCGCTCGATAACTGCCCGGACGTCTACAACCCGGTCCAGATTCCATCCGGCGCCAAGGGGAGCCGCGGGTTGGCCTGCAACGGCTCGGGCGACCGCGACGGCGACAATATCCAGGACCGTCTGGACAACTGCGTGCGGACGGCGAACCCGCTCCAGACCGACACCGACCACGACCTCGTCGGGGATGCCTGCGACGGCGACTGTCTGAACCCGCGCCCGGCGAGCCTCGCGACCGGCTCGTGCAACCTGATCAACGAGATTCAGTGCGCGACAAATACCGACTGCCCGCCTGTCGGCCACTGCAGCGGCGCCCCGACGTTCGCCTGCTCGGACAACACCTACTGCTCCGGCAGCCAGGGAACGTGCGATCTCAGCGCTCCTCTGACCCAGACCTGCCAGAAGCTCGGGCTGGTGAACGACGGCTCGTGCGGGGCCGTGCAGGACGACGCCGACGGTGACGGTGTGCCGGACAACGTCGACACCTGCCCGAACGTGCCGAACCCGCCGATTGTTCCCGGCACCTTCAAGCAGCTCGATACGGACGAGGACGGCCGCGGCGATATCTGCGACCCGCCCCAGACACTGGATGACGACAACAA
Organism: Acidobacteriota bacterium; assembly: GCA_003223145.1. GTDB lineage: Bacteria > Acidobacteriota > Polarisedimenticolia > Gp22-AA2 > Gp22-AA2 > Gp22-AA3. The sequence goes on along the minus strand of QHXY01000113.1, from coordinate 1,385 downwards.
CGGCATCCCGGACGACGTGGTCACCTTCAATACGACCATTTCCTGCAAAAAAGTGCCGCTGCCGCAGCTCATCGTTCTGAGCACGAAAGTGCACGACCTCAATGGCGACCACGACGCCTTCGCGGACGCCGGCGAGGTGGCCCGCATGTCGGTCGTGGTCAAGAACAACTCCGACATCGCGGTGACCGGCGTGAACCTGGTCCTGGGCACAGGCGACCCGAACATCGGCTGCATCACCAAGTCGACGATCATCGTGGGAGCGATCCCGGCCCGCGGGGTTGTGGACACGTCGAGCGCGGGCATCAACAATCCGCCGGGGGCGGGCGAGTTCGAGTTCATCGTGCCGCCGACGACCAACACCATCAACCCGACGACACCAGCGAAGGGCCGCTTCTTCATCACCCTGACGAGCAACGAGGCGACCGGCACCAGCACCAAGACCGGCATCACCCTGGTCCTGGACGTCGACGCGCCGTCGTCGGGCCTGCCGCTGCCGATAGCCGGCAGGGACGGCATCAACGGCACCTCCGATGACGTCGTGGTCTTTGAGGATTTCGACACCGACCGCGATCACGACGGCTTGATGGAGCTGGACAGCCGCTGCCAGACGGTGGCCGAGCCGGTCGGCGGGACCGACCCGGCGGGGTGGACGGGCTGCGTCCCGAACACGCCGGGCGTCCACAACGACACGATCGGCGTGACGGTCGGCACGGCCCCGGGCGGCATCAACGTCCTCGCCGGCGTCGGCTGCGCCGGCTTCCAGGTGCCGCCGCAGGACCAGGGGTGCATCATCGACCCGGACAACGACATGGACTGGCACATCCACTGCGCGCCGGGGGCTCCCCAGACCGCCCAGACGCCGCCCAATCCGCCCGGCTGCCCGAACACCTCGTTCCACCAGACGCCGGTCAACGACGGTCAGGCGAGGGACGGGACCAACTCGCTGCACTGGGGATCGCACTTCGATCTGGCCAACGCCGCTTCCGACACCACCCGGTTCCGGCAGCTGGCGGCGTTCATGACCAACCCGATCAACCTGACGCCGTTGCCCGCCGTGGGTGACCTGGAGCTGTCCTTCTTCCACATCGCCTCGATGATGGACAACGAATACGTCAACAACAAGCCGGGCCATGCGGACGACTTCGGGGACGTGCAGATCCAGTTCGACCGGAACGCCGATCCGGCCATCGACGACTGGGGCGTGTGGGAGAAGCTGGTTCCGAAACAGAACTCTTACGACCACATCGCTTACCTGTGGTCCGAGTTCGGGCCCTCGCCGACGTTCTGCCTCCTGACTCCGACCGACACCGGCACGGCGCCTTACGCCCCGCGCGGCGTGCATGAAACCCTGTGCTTCCCGCTGGGCGTCTGGTCACACTGCGGCA
>QHXY01000008.1 GCA_003223145.1 Acidobacteriota bacterium | reverse complement strand
GACGAGATGATCCGATTCCTCAAAGAGAAGGATCTCGTGACTCTTCCCTCGTACCTCGGTCATTTCTCCATCCGCCAGCTCCCGGCGGCGTTCAAGCCGACCAGCCCGGGCGGCTTCATGAATCCCCCCGGTCTTTACGACACCGACGCGGGCGGCTTTTATTTCATCCCGACTTACGACCCGAAGAGCGCCAACTTCTACATCCGGGCGGCCATCGAGGACCCGCGACCGATCCTGGGTCACGAAGGGATCCCCGGCCACTTCCTGCAGCTCTCCATCGCCAACCACCTGGCGGACGAGATCCGCCGACAGCACGGCGACGGCGTGTTCGTCGAAGGCTGGGCGCTGTACACCGAGGAGATGCTGACGCGTACCGGCCTGTACCCCGACGGCTCGGCCGCCCAGGGCCAGGTGCTGCGTCTGTCGCGCTACCGCGCCGCCCGCATCGGCGTCGACGTCAACCTGCACACCGGCCGCTGGACCTTCGACCAGGCAGTGAAATATTTCATGGAGGCCGGAGGGCTCGACCGCGAGGCGGCCGAGGGTGAGGCCGCCGGTGCCGCGTCGGAGCCGACTCAGAAGATCACCTACATGGTCGGCAAGTGGCAGATCATGCGATTGCTCGGCCTGTACCGCGATCGCAAAGGGAAGGAGTTCCGGCTCGGGGCCTTCCACGACGATCTGCTGAAGAACGGCAGCCTGCCGCTGTCGATCGTCGAGTGGCTGGTCCTCGACGATCCCGGGACGGTCGAGCGGGTGATCCATGAATGAGGCCGGACGTCACGGACACGCCAGCGCGATCACCTGGGGAACGCAGGCCGGGGATCCCTGGGGCCGTTCGGCGCCGCCGCTCGACCGGCCGTACGAGCCTTCGCTTACGGCGTTCTTGGGGACAACCAGATAATAGGTGCTCACCGCCGGCGCCGCGAACGTCGCGGTCGTCGCCCCTCCGGTCGAGCACAGCTTCTCGGTGTGGTTGTAGAGGAAGGGCCCGGCGAGCGTCCCTTCGTACACTTCATAGTCGCTGTCGCCGCCGGCGCAGGAGCCGCCCCAGGACAGGGTCAAATTGCCTGCAGCGAGACCGACCGTCAGCGGCGTCCCGGCCACGCTTCCCCCGTCCGGCACGGCGCCCGCCGCCGGAACGAAAGCGAAATCCCGCAGCTGGGCGGACAACGGCCACGCCGGGTCCGAGGAGTAGACGCTGAACGATGTGCCGCCGTTCCAGATCACGAGTTGACCCGGAAGATAGTCGACTCCCCCGAGCGTTGTGGGCACGTCGAAGGTGACGACGAGCCGCCCGAGGCTGTCCCTGTCCGCGCCCACGACGTTGGCATAGGCCGGCACGCCGGCGGCGCCGGCGTTCCAGAACAGAGAGAATCTCCCACCCGAATAGCGCACCAGGTCGGCAGGGCCGTACTCGATCCCGGCGAGGTTGACGGGAACATCGAACGAGAGGACCAGGCTGCCGTCGCCGTCCAGCAGGATGGCGTCGATCGCGGCGCCGTCCGGGACCCCGGCGGCGTTGCCGTCGAAGTACATGGAGAAGGTGGTCGCCGCATCGGTGAGAAAGACGTCGCGGGGCTCGTAGAACACGCCGTTGATCTTGTCGGGAGCCGACTCCGTGATGAGCCAGAGCCCGTCCGGCCGTCGGGCCATGGCCTTGAAGGCCGCACCGTCCGTGTCGACCGCGACCGAATAGAGGTGTATTCGGCGCCGCCCAGCCTCGCCGGAACGTCGGTGGCCAGGTAGTAGGACGCGGCCCGGACGCAGGGCATGGAGACCGCGACCAGCATCGCCGCGGCCATGAGCGATCTGCCGGCGCGCCGGCACGCGCGCCACTCCCGTCCGGTTGACTCGACCCTGCTCATGTTGACCATAACGTGCGCCATCAGTTTCTTCACGACCCAGCCTCCCTCTTGCATTGCTCGTCTCTGTCCGGTCATACGCAAAAAACCGCCTCCGGGGGCCACGGAATCCGAAACGAGCCTGCGCCAGTCGATTCGCCGGGCGGCCTGACCCCCCGGGGCCCTGGAATCCGTATGACAGGACGGACACGAAAGGAGAACCCCGATGAAGAACCCCGTGATCCTTGGATTGTTCCTCGTAGCGATCGGCGTCGCCACCGCCCTGGCAGACGAGGGGCGGGTCCCGATTTTCCAGGTCACGAGCATCAGCCAGCCCGGAACGTATGTTCTGACGCGCAACATCGGCGCCATGGTCGGCAGCGCCATCACTATCCAGGCCAGTAACGTGACCCTGGATCTCAACGGCATGACCGTCACCACCAGCGACACGTTCGCTCCGATCATCCAGATCGGAGACAACTTCGAGGGCATTCACATCCGCGACGGGCGCCTCGGCGGCGGCTCCTACGGCATCTTCTACGGCACCGGTGGAGGCGTGAGCCCCAGCACGATATGGATCGAGAACGTGGTGATCAGCCAGACGGGATTCGAAGGCGTTTACCTTACCAATCTCCGGCAGTTCGAAATGACCGCTTGCAAGCTCCACAACCTGGGTGGCAACGGGGTGCTCCTGGTGACCGGAGGCGGTGCCTTCGCAGGCCGGATCGTGGGGAATCAATTCACCGAGATGCGCGGCGGGATCATCGTCGGCTCGTCCAATAACCTGCTCATCCAGGACAACGTCATGTCGGGCCTGAGCTCCTACGGGATCAACCTGGGGTCGAGCCGCGCCAGCATCGTGCGAGGAAACACCCTCATCGCTGCCTCGGGCAATGGTGGTGGTGGGATCGTGACCGGGAGCGGCGGAAACCTCCTGATCGTCGACAACTTCCTGGACGGCTTCACCGACGGAGTTTCTCTGGGGGGAGGCGCGGGAAGCCGGGTCTCCGGCAACGTCATTCGGAACATGTGGCTGATCAACCCGACCGCGGGGCATGGGATCGGCGTAGGCGGCACGGGTGGGGCGCTGCGAAACCTTATTGAGGGGAACCAGATTGAAGGAAACGCCGGGTGCGGGATCAGGTTCGACGCGACCGCCTCCTCCAACGTCTATCGGAACAATATGCTGCGGGGAAATACAGGGGGCGCGGTCTGTAACGCCGGCGTCGGCAACACGGATGCGGGTGGGAACGTTCTGTAGGCGGCCCGGACCACGGAGGGGGGCGGCGGGCCAAGGGCAAGCCTCAGGATGGGCCAAGACGACGGAGCTCGTCCTCCGCCGCGCGCGTTAGCCGGTTCGCAGGACCGCGCTGATCCCGCAGGATGCGGGCGGACGACTCGAGAAGGAGCCGCGCCTCGGCGGGTTTGCCGGCGGCGGCCACGGCCTCGGCGAGATGGAGCTGCGCCTCGGCGCACTTCCAGCTCCCCGCGCCGAAGCGTTCCCGCCGGACGTCGAGCGCCTCCTTCAGCAGCGACTGCGCCCGATCGAATCCCCGGCGCTCGATCTCGGTCCGCCCCAGCTCCATCGCCGCCAGGGCGATGTCGGGGTGGCCGGCGGGCCAGGTCTTGCGAAAGGCGTCGAGCGCCGCCTGCTCCAGCCCGGCCGCTTCGTCGAGCTTGCCCTGATCCCGCAGCAGGGACCCCAGCGCCAGCCGGGAGGCGGCGGTCGCCGGATGATCGGCGCCGAGCGCCTTGTCACGTATCGCGAGCGCCTTCGCGAGGAGCGTCTCGGCCTCCTCGGACCGGCCGCGCTGCTGCTCGAGAACACCGAGCTGCGCCTCGACGCCCGCGGTGTCCGGGTGCTCCGCGCCGCGCAGAGCGGTCTGGATGTCGAGCGCCCTGCGGAAGCAGGTCTCGGCCTCGTCGTAGTTCTCCTGGTCGCGCAGAATCGCGCCGAGGTGCGTCAGCGCGACGGCCGTGAACGGGTGCTTCTCCCCGACCACCTTGGGGAACAGCTGCACGAGCCGGCGGAACATCGGCTCGGCGGCTCCATAGTCGCCCTTGTCCTTGAGCACGGCGGCGAGATTGTTCAGGCTGACGACGGCGTTCGGGTGCTCCTCGCCCTGGTGGCGACGCCAGAAGTCGAGCACGTCGCGGTCGATCCGCTCCGCCTCGTCGTAGCGCCCCAGGCTCTGCAGAATGGCGGCCAGCGCGTTCAGGCTCTGGATGGTGTTCGGGTTGTCGTCGCCGAACAGCTTTCGATTGAGCGCCACCGACTCGCGGACGGTGCCTTCGGCCTCCACGAGCCGGCCCTCCTGCCGCAGCAGCGCGGCCAGGTTGCTGAGCGTGCCGGCGATGTCGGGGTGGTCCGCCCCGAGCGTGCGACGGCGGATCGCCAGGGCCTCGCGGTACAGCGGCTCGGCCTCTGCGAACCGCCCCCGCTCCCGCAGCATGAGCGCGAGGTTGTTGAGCGATGTCGCGATCTCCGGGCTGTCCGCGGGGAAGACGCGGCGGCGGATCGCCAGAGCCTCACGGACGGCGGTCTCGGCCTCCTCCAGCTTCCCGCCGGAGCGCAGCGCCGCGGCCAGGTCGTCGATCGTCTCCGCCAGACGGGCGTCGACCTCTCCGGGGCCGTGCCGGCGCTGGTCGAGCGCCTGGCGCAGGACGCGCTCGGCCTCGGCATACTGCCCCCGGTCGGTAAGGATGACCCCCTGCCGCCGCAGCGCCTCGGCGATCTCCGGATCGCCGGGAGGACGCAGCGCGGTCCAGAGCTCCAGGCTCTTCTGCGCCAGGGGCCCGGCCTGGTCGTACATTCCCAGCCTCTCGTACACGTCCGCCAGAATCCCCATCATCTCGGCCCGCAGGGCCGGCTGTCCTTTCAGCTCGTCCTCGAGGCGCGCGGCGCCGCGGTCGAGCAGCTCGCGTGCCGTGACCTTCTCGCCGCGCGACTGGGACGGATCGGAGACTTCGAAGATGCGCATCAGGAAGCTCTTGACCGCCTCGGCACGCCGCGCCTCGAGGCGCGCGGCGTGCGCCTGCCAGAGAGTGCCGGCGAGACCCGCCAGGAGGGAGACGACGACGATCGCGCCGGCGGCCGCGCCGGCGCGGTGACGTCCGAGGAACCGGCGCGTACGATAGGCGGCCGTGTCACGGCAGGCCCAGACCGGCAGCCCTCTCAGATAGCGATCGATGTCCTCCGCCAGCGCCGCCGCCGTCGGGTGCCGGCGCTCCGGCTCCTTGCGCAGCGCCGCCAGAAGGATGGCGTCCAGATCGCCTCCGAGCAGGCGCCGGAGCCCGTCGAGGGTGGTGCCGCGGGCCGCCGCGGCCTCATCCCGATCGACCACCCTGGACGGCGGGGCGGGCGTCGCCTCCAGGAGGGCGCGCTCGATCTCCGCCGCGCCTCCCGCCGGGATCGAGTATGGCCGCCGCCCCGAGAGCAGCTCGTACAGCACCAGCCCCAGCGCGTACACGTCCGTCGCCGTCGTGGCCGGCTCGCCCCGGACTTGCTCCGGCGCGGCATATTGTGGCGTCATCATCCGCTGGCCCGGGCGGGTCAGGCCGCCGGCGGACGCCCCCCCCTCCTCGGTCAACAGGCGCGCGATGCCGAAGTCCAGAAGCTTCACCTCACCGCCGCCGGCCACCAGGATGTTCGACGGCTTGAGGTCGCGGTGGATGACCAGACTCCGGTGGGCGTATTGCACCGCGTCGCAGATGGCCCGGAACAGACGCAGGCGCTCCACGACGGGCGCACGCCGCGCGTCGCAGTCCTCGATGAGGGGATGTCCCTCGACGTACTCCAGGACGAAGAACGGGCGCCCGTCGTCCGTGGCCCCGCCGTCGATCAGACGGGCGATGCCCGGGTGCTGCAAGCGCGCCAGGATCTGCCGCTCGCGCAGGAAACGCGCCAGGATCTCGTCGGTGTCGAGGCCCCGCTTGAGCACCTTGAGCGCGGCCCACTGCTGGAACTGTCCGTCGGCGCGCTCCGCCAGGTACACCACACCCATCCCGCCGCGGCCGATCTCGCGCAGCAGCCGCCACGCGCCGACGCGGCTGCCCTCCATCCCCTCCGCCGGCGCCTCCTCCTCCACGTCCCGCCCGACCCGAGCCAGGACCCCGGCGGCGTGGACCCCAGCCGGACGGTCCAGGATGCCGTCGCTGACCTCCGAGGCCGCGAGGAGATCGGCTAGAAGAGTCCTGGTTTCCCGATCGCGTTCCGCGACCCGATCGAGGAACGCCGGCCGCTGCCCGGGGGAGAGATCGAGCGCCTCGTCGAGCAGCGCCGAAAGCGCACGCCAGCGTTCGGGAGTGATCTCCTGCTTCACGGCGCACTCACCGGGCCCGGTCGGCCCCTTTCTTCTTACGAGAACCGGCGAAAGCGGGTGCCAGTGTGTTGCGACGCAACGGCTACGTCGCGCCCCGTCTCTCCAGCTCGTGGTACAGGAAGGCGCGCGCCTTCTGCCAGTCGCGCTTCACGGTGCGCGGCGACAGATCGAGCGTCTCGGCCGTCTCCTCGACGGACAGTCCGCCGAAGAAACGCAGCTCCACGATCCTTCCCAGCCGCGGGTCCGCCGCCTCGAGTCGCGCCAGCGCCTCGTCAACGGCCATCAGCTCGGAGCCCCGCTCCACCGCGGCCACACCGTCGTCGAGAGTCACGGGGTCGGCGGCGCCGCCGCGTTTCAGGGCGCCACGGTGTCGGGCGTCGTCCACCAGGATATGGCGCATCGCCTTCGCCGCCAGGGCGAAAAAGTGATGGCGATCCTGCACCTCGGCCCGTGACTGATCCACCAGCCTCAGATAGACCTCGTGGATGAGACCGGTGGTGTCGAGCCCCGGCTCGTGTGCGGCCCGCCGACGCTGGCGCCGCGCCAGGAGCCGCAGCTCTCCGTACACCAGCGGGAACAGCCGGTCGAAGGAGTCCCGGTCGCCGCCGCGCCAGGCGATCAGGAGTCCGGTGATCTCACCGGGGCTGTCGGGTCGCTTCGGTGGCAATGAGGCTCCCGGGACGGTTCCTGGATGGATCCTTACCGTTGGGGACGAATCCTAATTCCGTGTATCGACCGGGATCAAGTCCGGGGGGCTCGGCGAGGCTTGCTTCGTGGTCCAGTCCGCCTAAATTAGATATGGAGACCCAGCGGTCCGCATGACCACCGGATGATCAGGATCGCCCGCTGACGATGTCAACGATCCAACGGATCACGCGACGACCGTCTCAGGTGAACACCCGATGCGACAAGGCGGCAGGAAGCGTCCCGTGGACATTCTCCTGGTGGAGGACAATCCGGCCGACGCGCGCCTGGCGGCCGAGGCCCTGCGAGAGAGCAGCTTCGACAACCGGCTGCACTGGGCCTCGGACGGCGTGCAGGCGATGGCCTTCCTGCGCCGCGAGGGGAAGGATGCCGAGGCTCCCCGGCCCGATCTGATCCTGCTGGACCTCAACCTGCCGAAGAAGGACGGTCGCGAGGTGCTGGCCGAAGTGAAGGGCGACCCGTCCCTGAAACGGATTCCCGTCGTGGTCCTGACGACCTCGCAGGCCGACTCGGATCGCAACCGGAGCTACGAGCTGCACGCCAACTGTTACTTCGTCAAGCCGCGACAGTGGGACGAGTTCGTCGAATTGATGCATGCGATCGGAGATTTCTGGTTCACCCGGGTCAGTCTGCCGGATCCGCTCCCCGCGCTTCACGAGAAGCCGAGCGCTCTCGTGGCGCAGGCCGTTCCCGCTCCGATCCACGCTGCCCGGGAGGGCCCCGCCGGTGAGCGCAAGGTGCTCCTGGTGGAGGACAGCCCCTCGGACGCGCGCATCGTGCATGAGCTGCTGACGAACGCCGGACGCCGCAAATTGTCGCTGTCGTGCGCCTCGACGCTCGGCGAAGCCATGTCGCGTCTGCGCGAGCAGCCGTTCGATGCGATCCTCCTCGACCTGTCCCTTCCCGACAGCGGGGGTCTCGACGGGCTGGCGTCACTGCACGGCCGGGTGACGGGGGTGCCGATCATCGTGCTGACGGGGCTGAAGGACGAGGCTCTGGCCGCCCGGGCGCTGCGCCAGGGAGCGCAGGATTACGTGGTGAAGGGAAAGTTCGACGGCGATTCCCTGTCGCGCGCGCTCGAGCATGCCATCGAGCGGACGCGCGGCGGGATCTATGTGGAGTACCTGGCCCACCACGACACGCTGACGGATCTGCCGAATCGCACCCTGCTGCACGACCGGCTCTGCCTGGCGCTGGAGCATGCGCGCCGCAACCGGCTGACGCTCGCCGTGCTGTTCATCGACCTCGATCATTTCAAGGAGATCAACGACGGTCTGGGACACGGGACCGGGGACCAGCTCCTGCAGGCCGTGGGGGCGAGGCTGTGCGGCAGCGTGCGCGCCAGTGACACGGTGGCTCGTGTGGGCGGCGACGAGTTCACCATCCTGTTCCCCGAGATCAAGCGCACCCAGGACCTGGGGATCGTCTCCGCGAAGATCCTGAACAGCTTCCGAGCGCCGTTTCTGATCGGCCGACGGGAGATCAGCATGACCGCCAGCATCGGCGCCAGCCTGTACCCGAACGACGGCGAGGATGCGGACAGTCTCTTGAAGTCGGCGGACTCCGCCATGTACCGGGCCAAGGAGCACGGCCGGAACAACTTCGAGCTCCACTCCTCCGGCGTGGCATCCCTGGGCGAACGCCAGAGCCTGAACGCGTCGCTCCAGGAGGCACTGCGGCGTGACCAGCTCGTCCTGCATTACCAGCCGACGGTCGATGCGGTGAGCGGGCAGATCGTCAGCCTGGAGGCCCTCCTCCGCTGGCAGCATCCTGACGGGAGCCTGCTCCGTCCAAGCCGGTTCCTGCCGCTCGCCGAGGAGAGCGGTCTCATCGTCGAGATCGGCGCGTGGGTGCTGCGCGCCGCTTGCCTCCAGGGTCGCTCCTGGCAGAGCGCGGGCCTGCCGCCTCTGCGCGTCGCGGTCAACGTGTCTCACCGGCAGCTGAGCCAGGGGCGATCCCTGATCGAGACGGTGGAGGCGGCGCTGCGGGAGAGCGGACTCGAGCCCCGGCGCCTCGAGATCGAGGTGAAGGAGGCGTCGGTGATGTACGACGAGTCGACCGCGATCCGGACGCTGCGGGCTCTGCACGACATGGGGATCCGGATCAGCATCGACGACTTCGGGACCGGCTACGCTTCCCTGAGCCGGCTCAAGTGCTTCCCGTTCGGCAGCGTCAAGATCGATCGGACCTTCATCCGGGACGTGACCTTCAGCCCCGACGACGCGGCCATGGTCGCCGCGATCACCGCCATGGCTCACAGCCTGCGGATGAACGTCGTGGCCGAGGGCGTGCAGACCGGAGAGCAGGTCTCCTATCTCCTGCGCAACCAGATCGACCAGATGCAGGGTCCGTATTTCTCCAAACCACGCCCCGCCGAAGAGTGCACGGAACTGATCGCGGCCGGTAAGGTGACCCTCCACCGGCGGCGGAAAACTTCCGGCTGACGCGGCGAGCGGCACTGCCGGTGATTGGCCCCCCCGGGGGCGAGCGCTCACCCCGGGGAGGCCTGTCCCCGATCAGCCGACGCTGAATCACGAAGTCACATCGAAGGCGTCCACGACGATGAAGGTGCCACCCCCCGTGGATGATGTGCCCGTGACCTTGATCGTCAAGATGTGGGAACCCGCCGCCAGACCGCTGGCGGTGAACACCACGGCCTGCGGTTGGTCGCTCGTGGCAAAGGTGTCCACCGTCGCCACCAGGGTCCCGTCGAGGAGCACCTGCGCGATCCCTCCGAAGGTGCCCTTGAAGCTGATCCAGCTCACGCCCGTTCCGTTGAAGCGCAGCGTGGCGGTGTCGTTCGCATTATTCGACTCCTTGACCGTGCCGCCGCTCACGCGAGGGTCGGATGCGGTGAGCCACGTTCCAACGTAGACCACTGACAGACTGTCATCCTCAACGCGGGTCGTGGAGGAGGGTGGCGGGGTGGGCGTCGGGGTCGGAGTCGGCGTGGGGGTCGGTGTGGGAGTCGGCGTGGGGGTCGGAGTCGGCGTTGGGTTCTGACAGGTGAACCCCGGCGGAGGCGTGGTCGAGCGGTTCCCCTTGTGGAGCTGGATGTTGCCTCCCTGGATTGGCCCGTCGCCGGCCCAGGCCCCGGCGCTGTACCCGTTGCTGAGGCCGATTGAGAACAGGTCGCTGCCCCGGCCCGGCTCCCCGTTGTCGGTCACCTTGACCTCGTAGGTAAACCCCGCGACTCCGTTGATCTTGCAAGTGCCCTGGATATAACGGGTGTTCTCGTCGATGAAGAAGTAGCCGGTGACGCCGGTCCCGTGGACCTTCATCGGAGGGGTCGTGCTGTGGTCGTTGTACTCGAGGTGACCCCAGAAGGCGCCGTTCTTGACGCCGCCCCCGACACCGAAATTCGCGTGGGCGCCGTTGTGGATGATGAACCCGCCGCCGGTGACGAAGTCGCACGGGACCTCATTGGTGCTCCAGGCGCCCGCGGGACCGGCGGCCAGCAGCAGAAGCGTCGTGATCAGGATGAGAAGATGTGTGCGCATGGCTTCCCCTTTTTGGCGGTCTTTGTGATTGCCTATGGAGCCGCGGCGCTTGCGGATGCGACCACGATGTCGGCAATGCCATTAACCACGACGTGCAGCGCGTTGACCAGAGCGCCGCCAGCGTCCGTCTGTTGCTCGTTGAGAATCAAGACGCCCCCGACGAGGGGGATGGTCTGGTTTGGGTCGCCGGTCACCTGGACCATGGCTCCGTTGATCGACAGACCGTCGATCTCCGAATCGCCATACGCGCCGGCGCCGTTGACTGCCAGCGCCCGCGCCATGATGAAATCGGCCGAGATGCTGTTGCCGCCCACGGACAAACCCAGGCCGCCCAGAGACGCCTCCGAAGCCGCCTGGTCCGGCAGACCGATGACTGTCGCGTGCAGCGAATCCCCGGACAGCAGGGGTGGAACGCTGGCCGCCACCGACGATGCCTGAAGCGCGTCCGTGGCCCCGCGCGACAGAGCGCCGGTATCGGCGAGCACCGTCGTCGTCCCGGGCAGGGTGATCCCGAGCACCGTCGCCCCGGGCACGGTCACCTGCACCGCCCGCGCCCGACTGGCGGTCTGGGCGGCGACGATCGATGGCAGGCCGAAAAGAGCGCCCAGCGCCAACCCGAGGACGACGAACCGTCGATTCCTTCGAAATCCGTGGCTCATGCCAACCTCCTCGGCAGCAAAGTGAACTTCTCCCATCTGGACGCGCATAACTTACGGGCACCGGAGTCTCGTGACCATCGGGTGGACAGCCGATTGTGCGGGGGAGGAGTTCCGGAAAAGACCCTCGGGGAACCCCTTAGCCGAGGCCGGTCCGGGGGCGGAGCTCAGTTGCGGGCGGCGCGCGCCATGGCGTCTTCAATCTCGCCGGCGTTGCAGGGCTTCAGGACCAGCTCGTTTCCGGTCGCGGCCAGAAAATCGGCCATGTCGTCGCCGGTCGCCTGCCCGGTGATGAAGATCAGGCGGCGCGCCAGGCGGGGCCTGAGCTCGAGAACCGCGGCGTAGACGTCCCGGCCCGTGCCGTTCGGCATCTTGAGATCGACGATGATCAGGTCGTGCGCCCCCGCCGCGATCTTCGCGATCGCCTCGGGTACGTCCGAGGCCGTGTCGACCCTGTGCCCGCCCATGCCCAGCAGCTCCGTGAGGAACTCCTGCACGCTCGTCTCGTCATCGACGACCAGCACCCGAAGAGGCTCGACGGTCTTCGGCGCGAACGGCTCGGGGATCGGATCGATCGACGCCGCTTTCTGCTGGATCGGCAGTTCGACGATGAACGTCGCGCCCTCGCCCGGCGGGCTTTCGACCCGGATCCGGCCGCCGTGTTCCTGGACGATGCCGTTGCACAGCGACAGACCGAGACCGGTCCCCTCGCCCTCCTTCTTGGTGGTGAAGAACGGCTCCAGGACACGCTCGAGAATGTCCGAGGCGATGCCGGGGCCATCGTCCGAGACACACAGGTGGATGTGTCCTTCGACGACGCCCGTAGCCAGCCGGATGGTGTGGCCGCGACCAGATTCGACCATGGCCTGCTCGGCGTTGTTCAACAGATTGATCAGGACCTGCTGCATCTGGTGAAAATCGAGCAGGGTCTTCGGCAGGCCCGGAGCGAGCTCCTCGACGACCTTGATCTGGTTCGACCTCAGATGATAGGCCTTGAGCTCGAGCGTCTTCTCGACGACCTCGTTCAGGTCGATCAGCCTCTTCTCGGGGGCGTGCTTGCGCGCGAAGGACAGGAGGTTCCTGACGATCTTGACGATCCGCTGTCCTTCCGCGGAGATCGTCTCCAGATGCCGGTGCACCGACGGCGGGAGCCTCCGCTGAATCAGGAGCTGGGTGTACCCGACGATTCCGGTGAGGGGGTTGTTGATCTCGTGCGCCACTCCGGCCACCAGGTCTCCTAGCGCGGTCATCTTCTCCGCCTGGATCAGCTGCTCCTGGGCGCCGTCGAGACGGGTCCTGGCCTCCACGAGGGCGGCTCTCTGCGTCTGCAGACGGTTGGACATGCCGACGGCCCAGAGAGCCGCCCCGCCCGCCAGTGCTCCGAAGGTCACGGAGAAGAGCCAGGCCATCGCCCAGAACACGGGACGTCCGGCGGTCAGGCGGTCGCGCACCACGTGTTCCTGCGGACTGACGCGCACCTCCCAGCCAGCCCCACCGATGACGAACTTCTCCGACACCGGCGCCACCGACGGGTCCGAGGACCCGGGCAGATCGCTCATGAAGATCGGCGTGCCGGCGTCGAGCACCACCTGCTCGTAACGCTCGCTGACTTCGCGCGAGACCAGCGAGTCGAAGTACTCCTGGCCGCGGCAGGCGCCCACGAGCGACCCGAGTAGGTGGCTCCCGGAGACGACCGGGACCGCCAGGACGAATCCCCAGGTGCCGCCGAACAGCTGCATCGGCCGCGACAGCATCGGTTTGCGAGCCCGATCGGCCCGGACGACCGTCTCGTAGCCGGGAGGGTGGCTGCGTGCATCGAAGACCGGCCTCCAGCGGGCGGCTTCGAGAGGGTAGCTGCGCTGGATGCGCAACGCCGGATCGACGTAGGCGATGTTCAGGCAGGCCGGGTTCAGCTTGAGAGTGTTCGCAGCGTAGCTGCGAAACTGTCCCTCGCCGACCCGCCGGCTGCTGGCGTAGAGGTTGGCCATCTGGCGCATGGCGGTCAGGTGCTTTTCGAGACCGCCCTGCATCTGGGCCGCTACAAGACTGGCGATGAGACGCGCCTCCCGCTGCAGTTCGGCGCGGCGACCGGCCAGCTCCCTGGCGTCCGACCAGGCGGCCGCTCCCAGACAGACACCCGCCGCCAGAATCCCAGCCCCACTGGCCTTGATCCAGCGAATCACACCATCATCTCGGCTGCGAGCAGTCGTGGGCGACGCCGCCCATCGCGCCTCATCTCGTCATGGGCGGAGGAGCGTTGGTCACCAGCCAGTACAGCCCGAGGTGGCGGGCGGCCTCGACGAAGGCCGCGAATTCGACCGGCTTCTGGACGTAGCTGTTGGCGCCGGAGTCGTAGGCACCGACCAGATCCTTCTCCTCCTTGGAGGACGTCAGGACGACGATCGGCAGGCGCCTGGTGCGCGGGTCGGCGCGCACGCGGCGCAGCACCTCCAGACCGTTCACCTTGGGCAGCTTCAGGTCCAGGAGCACGACCGCCAGCTGGTCGAGCCGTATCCGGCCCGACTTGCCGTCGGAGCCCAGAAGATAGTCCAGGGCCTCCGCGCCGTCCCGCGCCACCACGACCTCGTTGAGGATGTTGTTCTTCTTCAGCGCGCGCAGCGTCAGCGCCTCGTCGTCCGGGTTGTCTTCAACCAGCAGCACGATCCTCTTGTCGTCCAATGTCTCCTCCCTTCCCGAGAGTGAAGTAGACGGTCGCCCCCTCGCCGGGAGCGCCGATGGCCCACACCCGTCCGCCGTGACGGGTCACGATGCGCTGGACGGTGGCCAGACCGATCCCGATCCCCGGGAACTCGTCCTGCCCGTGCAGACGCTGGAATGCGCCGAACAGCTTGTCGGAGTATGACATCTCGAACCCCGCCCCGTTGTCCCGGACAAAATAGGTCCGTTCGCCCGCCTCCTCGGCGAACCCGAACTCGATGCGGGCCGAGGCGCGCTTCCGGGTGAATTTCCACGCGTTCCCGATCAGGTTCTGCAGCGCCGCGCGCAGGAGCGCCGGATCGCCCTCCACGACCGCTCCCTTGGCGATCACGCACTCCACCTGCCGCCCGTCCTCGCCACTGCGCAGCTCGGCGACGAGCTCGCCGGCGAGGGAGCTGAGATCGACGCTGCGGCCCCGGACCTCCGCGCGCGTCACGCGAGAGAGATTCAGGAGCCCGTCGATCAGCTGGCCCATGCGGACCGTCGATCCGATGATCCGCCGGAGCGAGTCCTGGCCCGCGTCGCTGAGGCCGTCGGCGCAGTCCTCCATCAGCGCCCGGCTGAAGCCCTCGATGCTGCGCAGAGGGGCGCGCAGATCGTGCGAGACGGAGTAGGAGAAGGCCTCGAGCTCCTTGTTGGCGGCCCGCAGCTGGACGGTGCGCTCGGCGACACGCTGCTCGAGCCCGTCGCGGGCGGAGCGCAGCGCGCTCTCCTGCTGGCGGATCTCCTCGAGCATCTCGTTGAAGGCCGTGACCAGCGATCCGATCTCGTCGCGGCTGACGCCCGAGGCGCGCACCGAGTAGTCCTTCTCGAGGGTCACTCTGCGGGCGACATCGGCGAGATTGAGAATCGGCTGCGAAATGCTGCGTTGAAGTCTCGACGAAATGATGAGGGCGATCAGGAGCGAGCCCAGGAGCACGCAGACGAACAGGACGACGTCACGCGTCATCGTGGCGGAGATCTCGCTGAGATCCGACACGATCACCACGCTCCCGATCGCCTTTCCGTCGAGGACAATGGTCCTCCAGAGCACCAGCCTGTCCTCGCCCAGGCGGTGGCCCCCGCCCGTGTCGCTGAGGGGGTCCTCGAGCAGGGGTGCTCCGTTGGGGGGATCGCGGACGTAGGTGGCGAACAATCGGCGGTCCGAGGCGTACAGCCCGGCGGCGCGGATGCGCGGGTCCGCCCTCAGGGCCGCCAGGGTCGTCCCGGCCGAGTTCGAGTCGCTGAACTGAAGGGCGGAAATACAGTTGGCGCCCGCGATGTCGGCCTGGATCGACATTCTGCGCACCAGTTTCTCGCGCAACGCCATGAGGTCCAGGCTGGTGATCACGATGCCGGCGACAAGAAGAGCGATGCCCTTGCTGAGGATGCTGACCAGGATCAGCTTGACCTTGACCGACGCGTCGCTGAACAGTGCCATGGGATGCGGCTACCCTCCCTGCCGTCCCGATTCCTCGACGATCCGGCCGAGCTTCATGAGCTGGGCGCTGATTTTGAGGCGCGCCCGCTCCACGGCGGCGATGTTGATATCGAAGCGCACCTTCTTGTCCTCCATCCGGAACGCGATCTGCCCGCCGCGGGACGCGAACTGATCGATCTCGCCGACCGTCAGGACCGCCGCTCCCTCGAGGGCCTTGAGAATCGAGGGGAGACGGTCCCGTTCCGAGGTGCTGATGAACAGGAGATGGCTGTCGCGGGCCTCCTTGATGTTCTGGAATCTCTTGACGACAAACCGTCTGTTGTTGATGGTCTTGCCACGCAGGGTGTCGTCGAGGATCGCGCCGAAAGGATCCACCCCGAGAACGCCGATGACCAGGGGCTCGCCCGTGCGGGAGAGCGATTCGGGAGGCCAGTCGACGTAGGTCGAGAAGTAATAGAGGTAGGCGGCCTTGATCTGGTACTCGGAGAGAGAGCCCGGCGCCGACTCGCCTCCACGGGCGCGGCCGCCGGCCGCGATGAAGGTGGCCGCCAGACAGATCAGCAGGGCCCCGGCGCGGGGGCGGCCGCCCCCTACCATCGCCGCACGAGGCGACCGAAAACGCTGCGCTCGACGTCGATGGGCGCACCGCCAGCCCCGCCGAACTCGGCGTGATGAGGCGCAAGGAGGTTCTGCCCCGCCACGGAGATCTCGAAGCCCCGGGGCAGACGCCGGCTGACCAGCAGATCCATCTCGGTGTACGCATCGATCTGCTGGGCCGGCAGGCTGCCGGCGTATCGGAAGGTGACGTCCATACCGAGATCTCGCGGAAGATCCAGGGACGAGCGCAGGTTGGCCAAGTGACGCGGGCTCGATCCCTCGGTCGATCCCTCCGTCGTGGTGTCCAGGCTGTCGGCGGCCTTGACGAGATTCATCCTGAGGTAGGAGTACGAGCCGTTGAGCCGCCAGGCCGTGACCGGCCGCCACTCGCCCGCGATCTCGCCGCCATGCACCCGCGCCCTCATGCCGTTTCCGATCAGAAGCGGCAGGACCAGATGGCTCGGGGGTGGGGACGGCTCCGTGAACGAGGCGCCCGACTCCAGGCTGAGGAGACGCGTGTAGTCGTTGTAGAAGAGGGCGAGATCGAAGAACAGGCGCTCCGTGGGCTGGGTCCGGTATCCCGTCTCATAGGCAGTGAGGCGCTCCGGCTTGAAGTCCTTCGTGCCCTGCAGCCGGAAGAAAGTCGGCGTCGTGGGTTCGAAGAACGCCGTGAGCGACAGATCGCTCTCGAGGCGCGACGGGACACGCAGGGCGCGCGAGACCGCGTACCAGAAGACGTGCTTCGACGCGGGACTGAACAGCAGGCGCACGTTCGGCTGGGAATTGAAGCCGCTGTAGTCGTTGTGCTCGAACTTCGAGCCGAGGGTGAGGGTCCACCTCGAGGGAACGATCCGGATCTCGTCCTGTGCGAAGGCGCTCCAGACGTCGTCGGTCCGATTCGCCGGCAGGAATTCGATGGTCGGCACCGATTCGGTCGCGCCGGAAGTCAGGCGGTAGCCGGCGCCCCACAAGAGCTCGTGACGCGATCCGAGGAGGAGATGGTGCCGGAACTCCAGGTCGAACGTGTCCCGGTTCTCCGTGAATCCGGGCTGGGCCCGGTGCGTCCGGTCGTAATAAAACTGCAGGGTCGTGTCGGAGTTCTCCTGAACCTTGTGCTCCCAGCGGCCGAGCAGGTTTCCGCCCGACAGGCCGGCGTCCTCCTCCACGGTCTCGATGTAGGGGGCGGTGTAGGTGGTGATGACCGTACGCTGCCCCGCCTTGCCGTCGTAAAGATCACCCTGGAGCGTCAGGTGATCGTGCAGTCTCGGGTCGGCGTCGGCCCGGAACCCCGCCTGCGCCATGTGCCAGCCGTCGAACTTGTCCGCGTCCGGGTGGAACTCCGCGTCGCGCTCGGAGAGCTTCGCGTAGGTCCGGTAAGCCACGCCGCTCTTCGTCTGGCCACCGAAGCGGCCCGTCGCCAGGTAGCGCTCCTCGTTCCCGCCGCGGACCGAAGCGTAGGTGCCCTGGGTGACCCGGGCGCTCTTGGTGATGATGTTGATGACGCCGTTGACGGCGTTCGCGCCCCACAGCGTCGCCCCGGGGCCGCGGATCACCTCGATGCGGTCGATGTCGTTGAGGAGTGTGTCCTGCACGTCCCAGTAGACGCCGGCGAACAGGGGGGAATAGACGCTCCGGCCGTCGATGAGGACGAGCAGCGACCGGGACAAGGTGCTCGTGAAGCCCCGCACCCCGACCGCCCAGGTGTTCGAGTTGACGCGGGCGACCTGCACGCCGGGCACGAGACGAAGAAGCTCCGCGATGTTCGTTGCGCCGGAGCGCCGGATGTCCTCCGAGGTGATCACCTGAATGGCGGCGGCGGCATCCATGAGCCGTTCCGGCCTCTTGGAGACCGACGTCACCTCCATGTTCATCACGGCTTCGATTCCGATGGCGGTGAGATCGGGAGGAGAATCCTCGCACCGGGACACGTCGCCGGCCCTGGCTGCCGCTGCCAGCAGCGCCAGGACCAGTGTTCGACGGAGCGGGCGAAGCCGATGTCGCACGGAGGACGAGTGTGGGACGTGCTCGAGAGGGGCCGCTCGCCGGGGCATCTGCTCCCTGTCGGGTTCCGAATCGTTGCAATAGCCCGGGTACGCGCTTCCGCTGGGGAGCCTCCACGGAGACCCACCAGCGTCGTAATCTAATTCGTGGCGGGGTCAAGTCAAGGAAGGACGGGAATTTACGGGCGGCTCGGGCCGGAACGAAGAGACGCTCGCTGACGAGAACGTAACGGACGCCGCGTCACGCTTCCGGGTGGCTCAGGTCGCCCCACCCCGCCCGCCGGAACGGTGCCAAGCACCGTGTCCACGCGCGGCACGGCACATTGACTCCGGCGGGTCTCCGGGTCAGACTGAGCCGTCCATACCAAGCACAGGAGGGAGGCCGAACTGAATGCCCTCATGAACCGGCGCCTGGCTTCTGCCGTGGACCTGCACACCCAGATGAAGCAGGCCCATTGGAATGTGAAAGGACCCAGCTTTATCGGTCTGCACGAACTCTTTGACAAAGTGGACGAAGCGGTCGAGTCCTGCGTGGACATGATTGCCGAGCGCATCGTGCAGCTTGGCGGCATTGCCGAGGGGACCCTGCGCGCCGCTGCGAAGCGCTCCCGGCTGCCGGAGTACCCTCTCACGATCGCCAGCGGCAAGGAGCACGTCGAGATGCTGTCGCGGGCCCTGGCTTATTTCGGTGAGACGGCCCGCAAGGCGATTGACCAGACCGACGAGATCGGCGACAAGGGCACCGCCGACATCTTCACCGAGATCTCGCGCGGCGTCGACAAGGACCTGTGGTTCGTCGAGGCCCACGCCCAGTCCGAACACTGAAGCGCCGGCGCCGCCGGCGGGTCAGCGACCCCGGGGAGCGGCGGCGAAGTCGATGAAGCCACGCTCGACGTCGGTGCCGACGAGCTCGACCCGGAGACGGCGGCCGACGTCGAGCCCCTCGAACCCGCGGACCAGCTTGCCCTCCACCGGCGGGCTGAATATGCGGACCCAGGTCCCCTTCTCCGACGCGGCCGTGACCACCGAGTCGAAGCGCTCGCCGAGCCTCGGCTCCAGAAGCAGCGCCGCGGCGGACTTCTCCACCCGGCGCTCGACTTTCTTCGCGTCGTCCTCACGCAGGGTGCATTGCAAGGCCAGCGTCTGGAGCTCGGCGGGGCCGTAGGGAACGGGTCGTCCGGCCATCGCCGTCTTCAGAAGACGCTGCGTGATCAGGTCAGGGAAACGGCGGTTGGGGGCGGTCGAGTGGGTGTAGTTTCCGACCGCCAGGCCGAAGTGACCGGGAACGCTCCCTCCGGGCGTGTCGACCACGTACTCGCCCGAGCCGAGCAGCTTGATGATCACGAGCGAGAGGTCCGGAAAACCCCGCGGATCGGCGGCCCTGCGGTCCATCAGGAACTCATTCAGCGCGCGGGCGTCGGGCGCGGGCGGCAGGCTCCATCCCGTCTCCGAAGCCACCTCGACGATGCGGGCCCAGCGCTCCGGGGAGCGCAGGACGCGGCGCAACGCCGGGAACCCCCTGGTCTCGAGGTACTGCACGGTTGACTGGTTCGCCGCAATCATGAAGTCCTCGATCAGCTCCTTGGCCCGATTCCTCTCGTCCGGCCGCAGGTCCAGGAGACGCTCGCCATCGAAGACACCCCGCGCCTGAATCGTCTCCAGGTCCAGCGCCCCGCGCTTGTGACGCACGCTCTTGAGGACCTGCGCGACCCGATCCTGCAGCCGGATCTGTCCGTCGAGACCGGGCACGGCGGCGATCCGCTCGGGCACCGGCCCGCGTCCGTCGAGCCATGCAGCGACGCCGTTATAGGCCAGCTTGGCCCGGTTCAGAACCCGCGCGCGATACAGATCGGACGCGGTGCAGGCTCCGTCGCCGTCGACCCTCATCTCGACGACGATCGCCACACGCTCCTGGCCTTCGTTGAGCGACGTGAGATCGGTCGACAGCCTCTCGGGCAGCATCGGGAAGATCACGGGGACGGTATAGACCGAAGTGGTGTTGTGCCGCGCGTGGCCGTCGATCGCCGACCCGGCCGTCACGACGGAGTCCACGTCGGCGATCGCCACCAGGACCTTGACCGCGCCGTCCGTCAGCGACTCCGCGACCGTCAGCTGGTCGAGATCCTTGGAATCGTCGTTGTCGATCGACGCCCAGAGCAGGTCTCTCAGGTCCCGGACCTCCGGGCCGGTGCCGGCCGCCGGGCCCCCGATCCCGCGCAGCTGGTCCTCGACCGCCGCGGAGAACGACGGCAGAAGACCCCGATCGATCATCGCCCTCTGTGCGATCGACCTGAGATCGTGCCTGTGACTCATGGTCACCTCCCGGCGGCCGGGGCGAGAGTACCATAACCCGGCGGAGCGCCCGGCCCGTGCCGGATGTTACAATGCGTGACGTGTAGGCTGAAATGCCAGACCTACCTGGGCCGGACCGAACCATCCCCAAGCGAGCAGGCCACCGGTGATTCCGTCGAGACCAAGCGCCTTCCCCGCCCGAGTCCTCCACCTCGCCATGCTCGGCGCGCTGCTGGCGGCCGTCCCGGCGGGGACCGCGCAGGCGCAGACTTATCAGACCATCAACCAGGGATTGACGTTCGGCCACTTTCTCGTCTACCCCTCGGTGTCGTTCGAGTACACGCAGGACAGCAACATTTTCTTCACCAGCGCCGACGAGCCCTCGACCCGGCCCACCTCCTCGGGTATCGCGGTCGTGAGACCGCGCATCCTCGTGGATCTCCCCTTGCGTGACAACCGGATCCGGTGGGCCTACTCGCCCTTCTATCGCGACTACACCAGCCGAAACTTCACAGGCTCCAATCGATTGAATCATCTGTTCGACCTGGAAGGCCGGTTCCGGGAGCACCGGGCGATCACGCTGGGGCTGCGCGATCACTTCGTGCGCGGCACCATCTCGCTCCAGGAGCAGACCGCCGGCAACGGCCTGTCGTTCGGCCTGGGCAGCTATTCGGCGCACAACCCCGCTCTGGAGATCGGGGTGAATCTGGGTGCCCGCCAGGGGATCTCGCTCCTCCCCAGCTACTCCCGCTCCAGCTTCTCGGGAATCAGCAACAGCATCCAGTACTCCTACACGGCGCGGAAGCTCGAGGGCCGCTACAACTACAGGCTGAGCGAGGCGGCGACCTTCTACGGCTATTACAACCTCGACTCGGACACGCAGACCCAGTTGGACATCCAGGACCTGCGGATCCGCTCCCGATCGTCCGGCCTCGGCCTCACCCGGACCGTCAACGAGGCGGTCGTGACCCAGGTGTCGGCCGGCTACCAGACGATGGAGTTCGAGGGCGGGATGGGACGGAACTTTTCGGGGCCCGTGGTCGACGCCGGCGCAAGCTGGCTGGTGAGCGACGGCACCCGGGTCGAGTTCGGGATCGTCAGACGTCCGTACTCCTCCGTGTACACCGACAACAATTACTATGTCGACAACGAGGTCCGGGGCCGGCTCACGTTCCAGATCGGCGCCAGCACGTACGCGGACGTGGCCGCCGCGGCTCTGCGCAACGTCTATGCCCCGCAATCGGGTCCGCGCCGCCAGGACCGGCTGATCCGGCTGGAGATCGGGATCGGGCACCAGTTCCTGCGTACGCTGCGGGGCTATATCGGTGCCACCTCCGAGAACCGGCGATCCAACGTCGAGCAGGTGATCGGAGGCGAGGATGTGGATCCCTTTCACATTCATGTGAACCGCCTCCTGTTCCGGCTGGAGGCGGGATGGATGTGAGTCTCACGATTCCGATGGGATTGTCCGTGCCCGCGACCGCCGGCCCCTGGTCGCCAGAAAGACTAGCGACGCCAGAAGGATGACGGCCACGGCGACCCTCCACTCCTGCCGGGTGATGCTCGTGAGCAGCCACAGAATGGCCGCGCAAGCCACGAACGGTATCAGCCCCGAGCCCGGCAGCCGGAGCGGCCGGCCGCCCGCCTGAACACCGCGACGCGCGAGCTCGCGGGCGGCCAGGCAGCATGTGCCGTACAGGATGAGCGTCACCAGGTTCGCCAGGATCGCCAGCTTCTCGAACCCGTTGGTGATCGCCAGAGCGCACACCAGGGCGCTCTGGAGGACGATCGCCACATAGGGCGTGCGAAAGCGGGGATGGACCGCGGCGACCCGGCGGGGCAGAAAGCCGTCGCGCGCGAAGGCGAAGAGCGCGCGAGGGACGGCCAGCGTCATGCCGCTGACGTAGCCGAACATCGACACCGTCGCGCTCACCAGCAGCAGGGTCCGTCCCCAGGGCCCGAATACCCTCGCGGCGGCCTCCGCCAGCGGTGCCCGGTGGGACCCCAGGTCGCCGCCGAGGATCCCCTGAGCGACCGTCTGGAGCGCGAGGTAGAGCAGGGTGATCGCCAGCATGGCGATGAGAATCGCGCGCGGCACCGTCTTCCTGACTTCTTTGATCTCACCGCTTGGCACCAGAGCGCTCTCGACGCCGCTGAAGGCGAAGATGAGGAGGATCGATGTGCGAGCGACGGCGCCCGGGGTGGGGCTGTGCGTCCAGGCGAGATTCAGCGGCCGGACGGCGAAGGAACCGGCGGCTATGAGAAAGACCAGCGGCAGGAGCTTCGCCACCGTCGCAACGGCGTTCAACACGACTCCCTGACGCACGCCGAGGAC
>QHXY01000109.1 GCA_003223145.1 Acidobacteriota bacterium | reverse complement strand
GGATCGGGTTGCAGCAGCGCGCCAGGGAGATGAGCGCGTCGTCCAGCCCGCGGACCGTGACCTTCTTGCCCGAGAGTCCGAGAGCCTTCTTGACGGCGTGCGCGATCGGCCCCTCGCCGGCATCGTGTGGTTTCGCCGCCGGATCGAACTTCTCGATGAGGGACCTCGGCGCCAGCTTGCCGTAGCCCACCGCTGCATAAAAGTCATCCAGACCGGCGCACCCCAGCTCGTGCATCACGGCCTGCAGGCGGCCGGCATCCCCCTGATGCTTCCTGAGATTGAAGCGGTACCGCTTGAACTCGCGGTCGGCAACCGTCTTTCCCAGGTCGATGCTGCGGTTGCGGCGATCGACGTTCAGCCACTGCCGGATCTTGGCGCGCGCCCTCGGCGTCCTGGCGATGGTCAGCCAGTCCTGGCTCGGCCGGTGGTTGGGCGACGTCAGGATCTCCACGATATCGCCGTTGTTGAGCTCCGTCCGGAGCGGCACCAGCTTGCCGTTGATACGGGTCCCCACGCAGCGGTGACCGACCTCGGTGTGCACCGAGTAGGCGAAGTCGATCGAGGTGGCGCCGCGGGGAAACGACTTGACCTGCCCCTGCGGAGTGAAGCAGTAAACCTCCTCGGGGTAGAGATCGACCTTGACCATGTTCAGGAACTCTCGCGGGTCCTTGAGCTCCTGCTGCCACTCCATGATCTGGCGCAGCCACTGAATGTTGGCATCGTTGTCCTTCGAGCCCTTCCCCTCCTTGTACTTCCAGTGGGCCGCGATACCCTCCTCCGCCACCCGGTGCATCTCGTGGGTGCGGATCTGCACCTCGAACGGCACGCCCTTCTCGCTGATGACCGACGTGTGGAGCGACTGATACATGTTCGGCTTGGGCATCGCGATGAAATCCTTGATCCGGCCGGGCACCGGGCGCCACAGCCCGTGGATGATCCCCAGCGCGCCGTAGCAGTCCTTCACGCCGCCCGTGAGGATGCGGAACGCGATGTAATCGTAGACCTCCCCGACGTCGATCTGCTGCCGTTTGATCTTCCGATAGATGCTGTACAGATGCTTCCGCCGGCCGCGGATGTCGCAGGCGATCCCCGCCTTGTCCAGCTCGGATTTCAGAGTGGACTGAAGGATCGAGATGCTTCAGCGCCAGGTCCTCCAGCTCGTTCTTGATCTTCGCCATTCCCAGCCGGTTGGCGATCGGGGCGTAGATGTCCAGCGTCTCCCGCGCGATCCGCTCCTGCTGGCGCGGCGACAGATGTTCGAGGGTGCGCATGTTGTGCAGTCGATCCGCCAGCTTGACCAGCACGACGCGGATGTCATCCACCATCGCCAGCATCATCTTGCGGAAGCTTTCCGCCTGCTGCTGCTCCTTCGAGTTGAAGGTGATGCGCGAGATCTTCGTCAGGCCCTCCACCACGTGGGCGATGTCCTTGCCGAAATGTTCCTCGACGAGCTCGCGCGTCGTCAGCGTGTCCTCGAGGACATCGTGCAGGAGACCCGCGACGATGCAAGTCATGTCGAGCTTGAGGTCGGCGAGGATGTAGGCGACCGACAGCGGGTGCGTCAGGTAGGGCTCGCCGGAGGAGCGCGTCTGGCCCTTGTGCTCCTTCGCGGAGAAGACATAGGCCTTGCGCAACAACTCGAGATCGGCCCCCGGCATGGAGGCCTCGACTTTCTCCTGGATGTCCTCGAAGCGGATCATCGCCGACTCAACGCCGTGCGCGCCGTCCGAAAGTCCTGGTCCTGGGTCGTGCGGGGGGGCACGCAGACTCGCGGAGCTCGCCACGGATGAGCCAGTATATCAAAAAGTCCGCCGGCGCCCCGAGACGCCCGCTCAGACCTTCACGTATCGGGCGCCGAGGTAGCGGTAGACGATTACCAGGAGCGCGGCGGCCACGAACACCGAGGAATACGTCCCGAACACCACACCGACCATGAGACAGAACGACAGGGGGTTGAGCTTGTCGCCGCCGTAGATGAACAGCGCGGTGATGGCGATGAACACGGTGAACGAGGTCAGGATCGTCCGGCTCAGGGTCTGGTTGATCGAGGCGTTCACCAGCGTCTCGAAATCGACCTCGCGGTAGAGACGCAGATTTTCACGAATCCGGTCGAAGACCACGATGGTGTCGTTGATCGAATATCCGAGAATGGTCAGAAGCGCGGCCACGATGTCGACTGAGAACTCCTTGTGGGTGAGCGATACCGCGCCGGCGGCGATCACCACGTCGTGGACCAGCGCGATGATCGAGGTCAGCCCCCACATCCATCTCTTGAACCGGAACCACACATAGATCAGGATCCCCGCCGCCGACCCGAAGACCGCGTAGAGCGTGTTCCTCAGGAGCTCCTTCCCCGCGGTCGGACCGATGAAATCGACGCTGCGCAGCGTGAACGGACCGAGGAATGTCTGTTGCTGGAGGAGGCGGGCCGCTTCCGGCGTCACGCCCGGGATCGAAGCCAGCTCCGAGGGTGACGCGAACAATCCGGCGTGGTCGGTGCGGTATTTCACCAGCGCGGCGGCGATCGCCGGCGCGTCCTGCGTGGTGACGCCCCCGCCGCCGGAGGGCAGGTGCGCGCCGAGCCACTCCCTGAGGTCGGCCTCCGTAATCATGTTGAGATCGATCTTGCCCGCCTGCTTCTCCTTGAAGTCCTCGGGCGACTGCAGGGCCTCCAGAACCCTGCGGCTGATCTCCCCGCCCTCGCTGACCGCCGCCGGCCCGCCTTGCCCCTGACCCAGCTCGACGCGCACCAGGACCTCGTTGTCGGCCGCCCCGCCGATGCTCTGCAGACTGACGTCCCCGAGGCCGGCGCCCTCGAGCGCCGCCCGGATCTGCTCGATGTGCGGCTGCTCCCGGAACTTCAGTCGCACCGCCGTCCCGCCCGCGAAGTCGATGCCATAGTTGAACCCGTGCGTCAGGATCGTCCCCACGCTGATCACGAGGGCGAACGTCGAGAAGGCGATGAAGAACCACTTGACGCGTCCCATGAGGGGGAAATTGGCGTGGGTGAAAACCTGAAGCATCGGTTCCTCAGATGCTGAGCGTCTCCGCCTGAGGGCGGAGCGCGAGCTCGGCGTCGAAGATGGCGCGGGACACGACCAGCGCCGTGAAGAGGTTCGCCAGGATGCCGACGCTCAATGTGACGGCGAAGCCCCTGACCGGACCGGTCCCATAACCGTACAGAAAGACACCCGCGATGAGAGTGGTGCAGTGACTGTCGATGATGGTGTTGAAGGCCTTGTCGAATCCGGCGTTGATCGCCGCCCGGACTGTCCGGCCGTGCCGCAGCTCCTCCCGGATGCGCTCGAAGACCAGGACGTTGGCGTCCACGGCCATGCCGACGGTCAGCGCGAAGCCGGCGATGCCGGGCAGCGTCAGGGTCGAGTGGAAGTACGCCATCGCCGCGAGCAGGATGAGCAGGTTCAGCACCAGCGCCAGGCCCGCGTTGACGCCGGCCGCCCGGTAATAGACCAGCATGAACAGGACGATGATGATCGATCCGATCAGGGTGGCCACGACGCCCTGACGGATGGAGTCGGCCCCC
The DNA here is from genome assembly GCA_003223145.1 of Acidobacteriota bacterium. Classification (GTDB taxonomy): domain Bacteria; phylum Acidobacteriota; class Polarisedimenticolia; order Gp22-AA2; family Gp22-AA2; genus Gp22-AA3. The sequence continues at coordinate 1,428 of QHXY01000109.1, read as the reverse complement.
AGCGACGGCCCGACCGTGCGTTCCTCCAGGATCTCCATGCCCGCCGGGAGCGCCCCGGAGCGCAGTTTCAGTGCCATGTCCTCCGAGCTCTCGAGGGTGAAGTTGCTCCCCTCGATAATCCCCTGATCGGCGATCACCGCGTTGATGCGTGGCGCCGAGATGAGCTTCTTGTCCAGGACAATCGCCAGCTGCTGCCCCTGGTACTTGCGCGTCAGATCCTGGAACCGCCGGCCGGCGTCGGCGGAGAGAGTGAATCCCACGGCCGGGTTGCCGAAGCGATCCTGCTCACGGCGGGAGTTCTTCAGGTCGTTGCCGGTGATGGGAGAGGACTTGGTCACCGGCCAGTAGAGGAGCGCGGTCTTCCCGTCCTGGGTGATGACCTCCTGCGGCAGGATCTCCACGTCGTCGGGGAGCTTCCCGCCGAACATCCGGGTCAGGGCCTCGGGACTGTCCGGGGGCCGGAACTGCTCGGCCACCACTCCGGGGGGGATCTTCACGAGCTTCCACTCGAGAAACGCCGGTGATCCGATCAGATCCTTCACCCTCTCCGGATCCTCGACGCCGGGCAGCTGGATGAGGACCCGATCGGCATGCGCGCCAGTCCCCTGTCGCTGGATGGTGGGCTCGGCCACACCGAACTTGTCGACACGCGTGCGGATGGTCTCCAGCGCCTGGCGGACGGCGGAGTCGCGGATGGCGTTCTCCTCCTGCGCTTTGAGCTGCAGGCGCAGTCGGCCCGGTCCCGGGCTCGACACCTGGTACTGTGGAAACTGGCGGGCCAGCAGATCGCGGACCTCTCCGATGCGGGCCGAATCGACGCCCTCCAGGACCAGCGCGTCGACTCCGTCCGACGACGTCTTCTGCGGCGCCAGACCCTTCTCGCCGAGCGCCGATCGGATGCGCTCCTGGGACAGGTCGAGCTCGGCCTTGACGGCGTCGTCGGTCTTGACCCGCATGACCATGTGGATGCCGCCTTTCAGATCCAGCCCCAGGTGGATCTTCTCCGCAGGGGGGTAGATCGCCCAGACACAGACCACCAGGAGGGCGAAGATCAGCAGGAGCCGCCAGCGGAGATCGAGATTCATGGTGTTCCTGAGGGGGGCCGCGAGGCCTTCAGCCCGCGACGCCGCCCGAAACCGCTTCCCTCACGACTCCGGGCGCGATGAGGTCTCCTGATCCTGGAGCCCGACGATGGAGCTCTTGGTCACGTCGACGCGGACCTTGTCGGCGACGCGCAACTGCACGATGCCGCGATCGATTCCCACCACGGTTCCCAGCATCCCGCCCGAGGTGACCACCTTGTCGCCGCTCTTGAGCGACTCCAGCATCTTCTGGACCTGCTTCTGCCGGGTGCGCTGCGGGCGGATCAGGAGAAAGTAGAAGATCGCGAAGATGACGAGGAGCGGGACCATCTGCAGCCAGGCGTTC
>QHXY01000456.1 GCA_003223145.1 Acidobacteriota bacterium | reverse complement strand
TCCGACCGAGACGTCATGGATGGAGAGCAGCGCCACGTTCCTGTCGCCGGCGCCCGGTCAGGCGTTCTTCTACCTCGTGCAATACCTCGACGACGCCGGCTCGAGCGGCTTCGGCTCCGAAGACCTGCCGCTGCCGAGCGAGCCGGATGGATCCTTCTCGGAAGTCGCCGGTGGCGCTTCGGGACACGACGGGCCGATGAAACGTTAAGCGCGCCCACCTCCCTCATCAGCCACTACGTCGCCGGAGCGCCGGCGCGTCCGCTTTTCACCCCCGGGGGATGTGGTTCGTCACTTCCCGCAGCGGTCTGTCCCCACACGATCGCCCGCGCGCTGGGCATGAAGGAGCCTGCCATGCATGAGAACAGGCGTTCTGTCGCTTGCCATGCTCCTCATTCCGGGGGTTCGCACGCAGCGCAGGACAAGGCTCGCATTCCCGAGCTGCGTATCGAGCGAGTCGACGGCGAAATTTCGCTGGACGGCGAGCTCTCCGAGCCCATCTGGCAGAAAGCCGGCCGGATCGACGAGTGGTTTGAGACCTCACCGGGCGACAACGTGTCGCCGAGGGTCGAGAGCATCGGCTACCTCGCCTACGATGATCGCTACCTGTACGTGGGGTTCGACTTCCGGGACCCTGAGCCGGGACGGATCCGCGCGCCCCTCGGCGATCGCGACAGCCTGACCGGCAACGTGGACCACGGCGGCATCCTCATCGACACGCGCAATGACGGAAGAACCGCCACCATCTTCGCCGCGAGCGCCCGGGGCATCCAGTACGACTCCATCTGGGACGGCACGGTCGCCACCGACGACACCGCGCCGGACTTCTATTGGGATGCGGCCGCGCGCATCGGCTCGGGGGCTGGACCCTGGAGATGCGCATTCCCTTCTCGTCACTGCGCTACACCGATCGAAACCCGCAGACGTGGCGGAGCATGCTGTACCGGATCTACCCCCACGAGTTCTGGTACCAGATGCTCAGCACCACGTGGCCCCGGGGAGTCGACTGCTGGGTCTGCCGATCGAATCCCCTTCATGGCCTGATCAACCTGCCTTCCGGCGGGAGCCTCGTCGTGGCCCCCTATGTGAGCGAGCGGCGATCCGCCGATCCCGAAACCGGTCTCGGATCGTCCCTGGCCAGCCCCGACAACCACGTCGGCCTCGGGGCGGACGTCAAGTGGGCGCCGGGCGGGGCCACCTAGCTCCACGGGCCCGGGAATACTGGTGTCGACGTCACATTCGCGGGATGTTTGAGGGCAGCACACCTGGGAGCGCCGCTGGGATCATGGGCGCATATGGCAACGTCGAGAAACCGGCGCGCACCACGAACTTCCACACCGGGTCGGCCTCATTCAGCGGATATTTGATCACGAGCACGTGCGGGCCCTCGATAAGAAAGTGCATCGTCAGTGCGCCAATCGCAAGACGGGGGCGAAGGTCCATCCCGATCACAGTCATCAACGGCAACTTGCACTCCTTGCTGGCCGTGGCAATCGCACCCGCCATATCGAACACCATCGATGTCGCCCCGTCCCCAATCTGGTCGTCATAGAGATTCTTCCGCGACGTCGACTTGCTCGCCGCATCAGGACCCACGAAGAACGCAATGCCTGCCTCCACCTTTCCGGTGGTCTTCGTCTTGTAGTAGGCGCACGGTAGCATGACACCGCGATGCTGTTTCTCGAGGTAAGCAGGGAGGGCCCCGGCGATCAGGGCTCGATTCACATAGTGGAGACTCTTGGCATCCGGCTCAGCGAAGTCAGCCGGCTGCAACTTGATCCCGTGAACCTCCTGCTCGCCGTGTTGGAATACCAGACCGAATCGCCCCGGCGCATTGCGATTTGATGCAATCTCCATCGGCCAAAAGCGGGAGATAGCGCGAATCTGGTCGATTGTCGCAGGAACCAACTCCAGGTTGCCGGCATCAGTTCTGATCGTTCTTGATTCCATGTACGCCCCACCCTCCGAGCAATCCTGGTCAACCCCGACGCTCAGCATGACCTGCGGCGGCGGAGCGCTGCGTAGCCTCGACGACGCTATTGGCTCGGTGCCGGGACGGGGTCGGCAAGGTGCTCGTTGGGCTCGAGGTGCATCGCACCGTGGGGGCCGTCGAAGACGGCCGTAAAACGCCGGAAGATCTCCATCCCGACGGTTGGACGTGGCGCGCCCGAACCCCAGACCTCGGTGAATCGGAACGGCCCGATCTGGACCGCCTTCACCAGACCCGAGTATCCCTTGAAGTCCTTTCCCAGCCCTTTACCGAGGACCGTCTCACGAACCTCGCGTCCCTCTTTCACGATCTCATCCGCAACGGAGTCTTCGGATCCGGTATCGACCCTGAGTCGATGCTCGACGACCTTCTGATCAGTGACCTCGATCTTCGCCGTGATGAAGAGTCGTGATTCTCGAGAGTGAGGGGAATGGACGTCGCGTTGGGTCTCTTCCGGTAGGTAGCGGGATCGTAGAACTGGAGCGAGGCCCGCTCCGGGTTCAGCTCAACGACGTACGCCTCGAAGAACTCGGCGCCCACGAGCCCGCGGGTCCACTTCTGAATGGGCACCTGACTCAGGTCGATCACCCAGGGATCCGCGACCTTGAGCTCGAACGAGCCACTGGCGATCGTGATCGCGCCGACATGGTCGACGGGGACGTCGCCTTGCCCGGTGCCGGTGGTTGCGCTCGATTCGATGATCTTCAGATGAAGCTCCCTTGCCAGACCAGGGTCGAGAACCGTGTGTGAGGCTCCCGTATCGACGCAGAACCAGAACGGACCCTTTCCGTTGACTCGAAGTGGAACGAAGATCAGCTTCCCCTCCCGCTTGCCTTCCACGGTCGCGATCGGTCGCGTGAGGACCTCTGCTGAGAAGATGCTGCCGCCAAGCGACAGCGACAGCGCCAGCAGAGCGATCCAAGTCAAAGTCTTAGACATGAGCGGTCTCTCCCTCCCCTTCATGTGCATCGCCACGCGCGCCCTGCCGCGCGGGTCTGTCGGCAGGAGGGAGGGCGCCGGGTCGCGCGGTAGTTGGACTGGCCGATCTGCCTCGAGCCGTCCGGCTCGTAGTAAACGTTCGCGGCATCGGATTTGCTTCCGGTCCAATGTCCAGCGCTGATCCTCTGATCGCGTCGCTGTGCAAGCGACGCTTGACAACACACGGCCGCATTGTATGATTTCCACACTATTTGCTCCCCGCCCGACACGCCGAAAGGCCTCGGTCGGGGTTATTTCTTTGGGGGGCGCCTCTGCCCCCTGAACCCGTCCGCCCGCGTGCCGTTGTGTTCATCGATGGACAGAACTTGTTCCACGCTGTCCGGAGGCGTGCGCACCCCTGGGAGGCTGTACAATGTCCTTTGTGAGCATCGAAGACATCGTAGCCGAAGCGCTCAAGCTGAGCCCCAAGGAGCGGGCGCGTCTGGCCGGAAGACTTCTGGAGAGTCTGGAAGAGCTCTCCAGCGAGGAGAACGCCCGAATCTGGGCCGAGGAAGCACAGCGCCGTGACGCCGACTGGGACGTCCACGAGGGGCACGGCAGGCGGCCCGCACGTGATGTTCTTCGCGATGCCCGCGCCAAGCTGAAGTGACGCGTGCGGTTGCGGTCCACTGGCTAGCCGAACGCGAACTGAACGAAGCCGCCCAATACTACGACCTCGAGAGCCCCGGTCTCGGCGTCGCGTTCCTTAAAGAAGTCGACCGGTGCATCAAGGGCGTCCTGAAGCATCCTGAGTCCGGACCCGTGGTCGCGGGGAAATTCGCCGCCGCCTCCTCCCAGGATTTCCCTACGGGATCCTCTACAAGATCATGCCGGAGGAGATTCGCGTCCTCGCAGTGATGAACCTCAAACGCCGCCCCATGTATTGGGTCGGACGCGAAT
>QHXY01000455.1 GCA_003223145.1 Acidobacteriota bacterium | reverse complement strand
TGTAGGCGAAGCACAAATCCTGGTAGCACTCGACCAGGCAGCGGGTGTTTCCGTTGGCGAGCGAGATCTGCAGCGCCTCGAGGATGATGGCGATGCCCTGGCGGTAGCGCTTCTTCAGCAGGCAGCAGTATCCCAGGTTCTCCTTGATGTAGTCGACGGGATACGACGTCCCCAGGCTGCCTTTCTGGCTGATCGACAGGGCGAAGCGGTACTCCGCCATGGCGTCGTCCAGGTAGCTCATGTTCATGTAGATATTGGCGATCAGGTTGTGGCAGGTCGATTTCCAGGCATAGTTTTCGATGCTGTCGCACGCCCGCAGCGCGCGCTTGGCATACAGCAGGGCCTTCTGCAGGCGCCCCTGTCTGCGCAAGGCGCTCGCCAGGTTGGAGGAATCGATGAAGATGATGTCCGTGTCCGGACTCTTCAGCAGGATCTCCCGGAGGCCCTTTTCGGCCTCCTGGATCTGACCCAGCGAGAGCCGCGCCGTGCTGAGGTTGCACGTCGCCCGGTGGATCAGGTGCTGGTCGTCCAGCTCGCGGGCGATTCCCAGCGCCGCCTCGAACTGATCGGCGGCCTGGCGGAAGTCGCCGCTCTGCACCTGCAGGGTCCCTTCGGCGGTCAATTCCGAGTAGCGCGCCTTGAGATCCGCGGCCATGAAAGGCTCCTCAGTTGTCTTTCTTGATCTTCTCTTCTCGGACCTTCTCGTCGGACTGGAGCTTGAACTGGATGAAGCTCTGGACCTCTTCCTGCGCCCGGGGCGACAGCTTCTGGTACTGACGCAGGAACTCGTACTCGCGGTCCCGCGATACCGCCGCGGCGTCTTCGTTGAAGAAATCGGCGATGTTCATCTCGAAGATCGAGAGAATCTTGAACAGCGTCTCGAGGCTGACCTTGTACTCCCCGTTCTCCATGCGGCAGAGGTCGGACTGCTGGATGCCGATCCGGTGGGCCAAGTCGGCCTGCGTGAGGCTGCGATCCTTGCGGAGCGAGCGGATTCTGGACCCCACCAGCAGCGACTGTCTCTTAAATTTTGACGTCATCATGCGGACAGTTCCGAATTATTCTCTCGAAATCCCTGTGAAACAAGGCACTTCAGGCCGATGGGGCTAACCCAAATAGATCTTGACACGCTTGTTGCGCAAACATATACTTGCGTCGTCAGCTCACACAGCCATTGCCATTCGCCGCGTCAATATCTTGATGAAGCTGTCGAGAAGAAGCGCGCAAGCGGTTGCCTCTCAACCTTTCTCCAGCGCCACTCGAGGGGTACGAGTGTCTTCCGCTGCTTTCTTCGCCGAAGGATTCCACTCTTCCGGGGCCCGAGCCCGAAAGATTTGACCTAAATGTATGGTGTTACAAAACCGAAGTCAAGGGAAAAGACGTGAACGGGAGCTGCCAGGCGGGGAGTAAAGGAGAAGGACGAGCCTGATGGCAAATCGCTCTTTTGAAAGAAGTTCCTGCGTCTCGAAATATCTTCAGGAAATCAGCGAATTCCCCCTTCTGACCAAGGAAGAGGAGCATGAGATCGCCGTCCGGATGGAAGAGGCGATGGGCAAGGACGGCTCCTACCACGATCTGGTCAAGTCGAACCTCAGCTTCGTCGTCAAGATCGCCAGCGAGTACAAGAATATGGGGCTGCCCTTCGAGGACCTGCTGAACGAGGGGAACATCGGCCTGATCGAGGCGGCGCACCACTTCGACGCCGCGCGCGGAACCAAATTCATCACCTACGCCATCTGGTGGATCCGCAAGTCCATCCTGAAAGCCCTCTCCCAGCACGCCGCCATGGTTCGCATCCCCAACTACCAGCTCAAGAAGGTCCGCAACGTGCGTAACACGGAGCGCATGCTGGCGAGGGAGCTGGGGCGGGAGGCCGACCGGGAGGAGGTCTCCAAAGAGCTGCGCGTCACCATCGCGAAGATCGACGAGATCCTCCAGATGAAGATGCGCGAGCTGTCCCTGGACGAGAAGGTCGGCAAAGACAAGGACACGCCGATTTCCGACTACCTGGTCGACGGGCGCTCGGTGAACCCCGAGGACGAGCTGATCAAGAACGAGAGCCAGGTGGTCATCCGCATGGCGCTGCGCAGCCTGAGCGACCAGGAACAGACGGTCATCATCAACCGTTTTGGTCTCGAGGGCGGTCGCGTCTTCACGCTCAAGGAGATCGGCGAAAGGCTCGGTGTGTCACGCGAGCGCGTCCGACAGATCGAAAACCAGGCCAAGAAGCGGCTGCGGAAGCTGATCGCACGGCAGCAGCGCAGCGATGGCCAGACGGCTCCCCGCAACGGACGCGCGGGAGCGGGCGAACCGCCGGCGGCCCGCATCCGCGCCAAGGGGTCCCTGTCGCACTGATCGATCCGGCCGGTCTCCGGGCCGGCTTGGTGGGCAAGCGCATCACGTTCTGCCGCTCCCCGCGAGGGCTTCCCTTCGCGGGGAGTTTTTTTGAAATGCCCGGAAGCGCTGTGCTATTCTGCGGCGCGGACAATTCCACGGAGAACGGCGGAGCATGCGGCTGTCGCGCGATCAGGTCGAGGCGATGTCCCAGCGGATCATCCGCGGTCTGATCAAGGAGGAGATGATCGCGATGGACCGGCCCGAGGCCGCGGTCGATGTGCTCGCCGAGGTGTTCACCAAGGACCTGGAGGCCGAGGACCGGCTGAACGACGAAGTCCACGAGCTCCTCAAGAATTACTCCGACGAGATCAGCCGCGGCATGATCAACTACCAGGATCTGTTCCGCAAGGTGAAGACCAAGCTGGCGCGCGACCGCAAGATGGTGCTCTAGTGAAGCTCAATCACGAACGATGCGTGCACCTGTCGCATCTGTTCGTCAACGCGCTCGAAGACGACGATGACGTCGAGTTCCTGCGCGACCCGAACGACATCCGGCTGCGCGTCCTGCAGGTGCTCGAGTCCGAGCTCATGAAAGAGGAGGAGCTCGAGGAGGCGATCCGCCGCAAGATCGCCTCGCACAGGCGGGATGTTCCCGAGGGCAGCGCCGAATGGGACCTCCTGTTCCGCAGGTACTACGACGAGGAGATGAAGAAGGTGAAACGGGTCCGCGAATAGCCCGCCCGCCGGACCTCGCGCCATGAGCCCCCCCCGCCAGATCGTCGTCGGCACCGCCGGGCACATCGACCATGGGAAAAGCGCGCTGGTTCGGGCCCTCACCGGCACCGACCCTGACCGCCTGAAGGAGGAGAAGGAGCGGGGGATCACCATCGACATCGGCTTCGCCAACCTGGTCCTGGACGACGGCACCCGCGCCGGCTTCGTGGACGTGCCCGGACACGAGCGCTTCGTCAAGAACATGCTGGCGGGCGTCGGCGGCATCGACCTCGTCCTGCTGGTGATCGCGGCGGACGAGTCGATCAAGCCGCAGACCCGCGAGCATTTCGACATCTGCCGCCTGCTGCGCATCCCGCACGGCATCATCGTCCTCAGCAAGAGCGATCTGGTGGAACCCGACATCCTGGACCTCGTGCGTCTGGAGGCGCGCGAGTTCGTCGCCGGGTCGTTCCTGGACTCGGCGCCGATCATCGCGGCCAGCAGCCGTACCGGGGCGGGGCTCGCGGACCTGAAGGCCGCCCTCCGGGACCTCGCCGCGCTGGTGCCGCAGCGCCCCGCGCTGGGGCTGACGCGTCTGCCGGTGGATCGGTCCTTCAGCATCAAGGGGTTCGGCAGCGTGGTGACCGGGACGCTGATCGCCGGCACCATCAGGGAGGGGGACGACCTGGCGATCCTGCCCCGGGCGACGACCGCGCGGGTGCGCGGGCTGGAGGTCTTCAACAAACCGACCCAGGTGGCCTACCCGGGGCAACGGACCGCGGTGAATCTGCAGGGGGTGGAGGCCGGCGCGGTCGAGCGCGGCCACCTGCTCACCGCCCCGGGAATCCTGGAGCCGTCGTACCTGCTCGACGTGACCCTGGAGGTGCTGCGGAGCTCCGAGGCGCCGCTCAAGGACATGTCCCGCGTGCGCTTTCACCACGGCACGCTGGAGGCGATGGCGCGGGTGAAACTCCTCGAAGGAGCCGCGACTTCCCCGGGCGGCAGCGGCTTCGCCCAGCTCCGTCTCGAGTCGCCTGTCGCGGCGCTGCCGGGAGACCGCTTCATCGTGCGCCGCTACTCGCCTCCGATCACCATCGGCGGGGGGACGATCCTGCACAACCGGCCGCCGAAGCTCCGGCGTTCGTCCGCCGGCGCGCGCCAGCGCTTCGAGCGGCTGGCGGATCCTGCGCCCGCGATCCGGCTCAGGGCGCTGGTGCAGGAAGCGGGGGCCTCCGGCATCGATGCGCACGGCTTGCGGTCCCTCACGGGGCTCGACGCGCAGGAGAGCGCGCGGTTGATGGAGCCGATGCTGCGGGAGGGTGACGTCGTCGCCCTGCCCGCGGCTGTCGTGCGCTACGTGGCGGGAGACGTCTGGCGCGAGCAGGCGCAGGGGACCGTCGCCGCCCTGGGGGCCTTCCACGCCAGGGAGCCGCTCAAGGAGGGGTTTCCCAGGGAAGAGCTGCGGACACGTCTGTTCGCGCGCACGCACCCCGACGTGTTCAAGTTCCTGCTCACCGAGCTGTCCCGCGCGGGAACGATCCGGATGGAGAAAGATCGCGTCGCCATGGCGTCGCACCGGATCGCGCTGACGCCGAAGGAAGCGGCCCTCATGGAACAGATCGAGAGCCGCTTCGCGACCGCCGGCAGCAACCCGCCCGACCTGGACGAGGTGACCGCGGCGCTGCGCGCCGAGCCTTCCCAGATCGAACGCCTGTTCCACCTGCTCCTCGGCCGCGGCAGGCTGGTCCGCATCCCGGACGGCAAGGTGTTCCACGCGCAGGCGCTCGAGGACCTGAAACGCCGCCTCTGGGAGCAGCGCGCCCGGAGCCCGCTCATCGACATCTCGGAGTTCAAGGAATTGAGCGGCACGAGCCGCAAGAACGCCATCCCGCTCCTGGAGCACTTCGATCAGTCGCGCGTGACGCGCCGGGAGGGCAACAAGCGCCTGATCCTTCCTCCTCCCGTCATTGACTAACCCCCGATCGGGGTCTAAGATGGTTGCTCTGGGGGTGCACCCGATGGGCTCGATCGGCGTTCCCGAACTGATACTGATCTTCGTCATCCTGCTGCTGATCTTCGGAGGGAAGAAGATCCCCGAGCTGGCGCGCGGCCTGGGCGCCGGCATCCGCAACTTCAGGGATGCCATGCACGAGGGGGAGCAGGGAGATCCGAAGAACAAGGATCCGAAAGGCAACTGAACGTCGCGCCACGCCACGCTGCCCACTCCAGACAGGAGAGGGCGCGACCGGACGTTCGACCCCCGGCCCCGCATGTCGATCAACCCGTCTCCGACCACACCGTCACCCCAGATCCGGGAGGAGATCGCCCTCCAGAAGGCGACGGTCGCTCGCCTCAAGAAGGAGATTCTCGGGGTCGACCGCAACGCCCGCAAGCGGTACATCAGGGACTTCCACGATGAGTTCTCGCGGCTCGAGGGGCTGTCCACCTTCGACGACCTGGTCATCGCCTGCTACCAGGCCGACCTGGTGTACGTAGGCGACTACCACGCCCTGCCGTCGTCCCAGGAGTTCGCGGCCCGTCTGCTGAGCGAGATCGCGGAACGATCGCGCGAGGTCGTGCTCTGCCTGGAGATGGTGTACACGCGCAACCAGAAGATCCTCGATCGCTACATGGCGGACGAGATCGATGAGGCCGAGTTCCTGAAGGGGATCCGGTACGACGTCGACTGGGGCTACGACTGGGCCTCCTTCCGCCGGCTGTTCGAGGTGGCGCGCCGGCACGGTCTGTCGGTGTTCGGGATCGACTGCGAGCCGCGCCGCGGCCTGCGCTACATCCGCCGGCGGGACGCTCACGCCGCCGCGCGCATCGCCGACATCGCGCGGGCCCGTCCGCGGGCCAAGATCGTCGTCGTGGCCGGGGAATCCCATCTGGCGCGGAACCACCTGCCCCGCAAGGTCACGGCCGATCTGAAGGCGGAGGGTCTCGAGCGCCGCGGCATCATCGTGCTGCAGAACCTGGAGGAGATCTACTGGCAGCTCGCGGAGCGGGGCGAGGAGCAGGTCGACGTCGTGACCCTCGGTCCCGGCCGGTTCTGCCACTTCAACACCAGCCCGATCGCCAAGTACGAGGCCTACCGGCAGACGCTGGAGGTCTGGAAAGGGGACGCCGAAGACAGCGAGGACGTGGACCTCAGCTCGACGGTCTACAGCATGATCGACACCATCCTGAAGTTCCTGCGCATCGACAAGTACAGTCATTACGTGGCCGGCAACGGGGGACGGCGCGAGTTCCTGGTGGACGTGTATCCCGACATCTATTCCGGCCTGGACGACAAGGAGATGAAGCACCTGCTGCGCGGCCACAGCCTCGCCCCGGAGGACGCGCAGGAGATCGCCGGTCACATCGCCGAGCGCGGCTCGTGCTACATCCCCCGCATCAACACCATCCTGATCGGGCAGATGAATGTGGTGCACGCCGGCGAGGAAGCCGCCCACTTCGTCAACTGCGCGCTGAAGGGGGAGATCTACGACGAGGCGCCGCGCCAGATGCCCCAGTACGACCTGTTCTACAACGGCGTGCTGGAGGAGGCTCTCGGCTTCTTCGGGTCCAAGCTGCTCGACCCGAGCCGCAACCACTTCTTCGAGACCGAGTTCTACCAGTACTACCGCAAGGATCGGGAGACCATCGAGCGCGAGACACGCTACGGCTTCGACGAGTTCAACGCCATCATCCACTTCATCCTGCTGCACAAGAAATTCGAGCAGAGCTACGCGCAGTACGATGAGGTGCCACCGGAGATCCTCGAGGGCCTCCGCGCCGAGCCGCGGCGCGCCAACGTCCTGATCCACGAGCTGGGATATTTCCTGGGCCAGCAGATCCACGACGCGTACCGCGCCGGGGTCCTCGATCGCCGCGCCATCAACCGCCTGTACCACAGCTCGTTCCGCGACAGCGGCAGCGCCTTGAAGACCTACCTCGACCTGACCGAGCGCCTGCGGCCGGCGTTCCGGGACGGCTCCACGCCGCTCCCACCGGCCACGACCAGCGGGCCCGTCTGAAGGGCGCTCGCCCGCCCCCGGGCCCGGCTTCAGCCCGACTGCGCCCGCGTTTCGGCCTTGCGGAACAGGACCCCCGACGTCGAGCTGAACAGGTAAGCGGAGGGGACGACCTCGAGGTACCCGAGGCGGACCAGCTCCTCGAGCGTTTGCAGCGCCTCGTCGGTGCCGCAGGCGAGCCGCACGGCGGCGTCCTCGGCGACCAGCTGCGGACCGCCCGTGGAGACCAGGATCGTCAGGAGATCCCGGCAGCGGCGGTGCAGCGCCAGACGCGTCATGCGACGCAGGCGGAGGTCGCGCACCAGGGCCGCCGCCAGGACGGCGGCGGCCCGCCCGGCGAAGGGATCGACGCATTCCAGAAAAATATCGAACCGGTCGTACCGGCCGGCGTAGGCGCAGGTCGCGCCGCTGCAGCGTGGTCTGCCGGTGACCGCCACGATGATCTCGATGGCGACGTGCTCGATCAGATGGGCGAGACAGAGTCCGTCCCCACCGCCGCCGTTCTCGACGAGGAAGCCTGCGGAGGCGTCTCCGGCGACCTTCCCGGCGAGCAGGGCGGGGATCGCGTCGTCCCCGCCGCAGTCGTGATCGGCGAGATGCGGGCAGAAGTCGCGCAACGCTTCGATCTCCGCCCGTCCGAGCGGCGCGGCGCCCCCGCGGAAGCCGGCGCCCAGGTCCAGCGTCATACGGATGCGCGGGATGCCGGGGACGAATCCGGAGTGCAGGCGCGTCGCCTCCGGGAACGGCCCCGTCTGCACGTCCCGGATCAGGATCGAATCAGGCTGGACCTCGTCACCTGCGTCGTCGGGCGGGTCGGCGGCGGCCCGGGAGGCCTGCGGACGCCGGCGTATCTTGTGAAGGAAAGGGCGGAGCAGCTCATCCGACACCAATGGTCACCGTCAGGATCCGGTCAGCGACCCGTCGCTGAATCGTCCAGGTCGAGCGTGCCCTGGAGCACGACACGGTACTCCCCGGTCTCCCGGTCGAGCATCTCGACCTGGGCCGCGGCGTTCAGCGAGTGGATGATCAGGTCTCCGATCTTGCTCCGCAGGGTCGCGGGCGACGTGGGCGAGGCCTCGAGGGCCGGAAGGTCGTGCAGGCGGTAACGCGGCATGGCGGGCTCCTGGATCGTGAACGGTGCGTTCAGGTCATGTCGAACGGGGTCTTCTCGATGTCGAGCGTCCCGTGAAGCACGATCCGGTACTCCCCGGTCTGGGGGTTCACCGACTCGATCTGCACGCGCGCCGACGTCGAGCTGATGAGCATCTCTCCCAGTTTGGAACGCAGCGTGGCGGCCGATGTCGGAGCCTTCTCGAGCATCGAAAAATCTTCGAGATGGAAACGGGGCATCATGAGTCGAACCTCCTGGAATGACCGGGCGGCGGCGCCGCGCCCGGCGCCGGATCCGCCGCCAGCGATGAAACGGAGCCGGAGGCGCAGGTCACGACCCGGCGGTAGCCCTGGGACGTGATCTCGAGCGGCGCCCGGGCGATCTCGCGCTCGAGCCCCTTCTCGATCTCGTCGACCAGGTCGTTCAGGATGGTGGCCCCGGTCGCCCCCGTCCGCTGCGGGACGGCGGCTTCGATCGCCGGCACGATCCCGCCCTCGTGCTCCGGCGCCAGAAGCTCGGACATCTCGACGTGGGAGACGGGACCGGCGTGCCCGACCGGACCCGCCCGGGCGTCGGCGAGGGTCTGCGGCGCGCGGTCTTCGTGTGTCGCCTGCTCGGGGCGCCGGAAGTGGGGCAGGGACGGCAGCGGGATCCGCTTCAGCTCGACGGCCGGCGTGGCGCGGGTCGCGGGAGACGGCGGACGTGCATCGCGTTCAGCGGTCATGGGGGTCCCTCCATGGCGGCGCCGCATCCGTGCGGCGTCCGAAACTCCAGAACGATCCGGCCAGCGTCATGGGGGCAGGGTCCGGCTGCGATCGTGCCCGCTCGGGCGACGCCGACCCGGCCGGCGCGGGCGTCGCCTCCCCGGAACCCGGCGACCGGGACGAGACGGTGGAATGGTCGTCCCGGGGAATCTCCGGCGGCAATCCCGGCCGGAGCGGATCGAGGATGGAGTCGGCCACCGAGAACGTCCGCCGGCCGCCGTGCGCCTTCGAGCTGAATCCCATCCAGGAAACCAGCGCCACGTCATCCACCACGGGATCGCTCTCCGCCGCCTGGTCGCGCGCGCGCGCTTCTTCGACCGCGGCCGCGGGCCGCTTCGGGGCCGATCGGCGGCGCGACCTTGTCTTCACCAAGCCCGGCCTGACGCGCGTCTTCGGCGCCGGCCCGCCGGTCTCCCGGGCGACCGCCGCGATGCGCTCCGCCAGCGACAGAGGAATCCCGGTCGTCGAAGCGAGGCGCTCGGGGCCCGCCGCCGCGATCGCGGCGGGGCTGTCGAAACCGTCACGCGCCAGCCGATCGAGCACATCGCGGCCGAACAGCTGCACCAGCAGCGTCAGGCCAAGCCTCTCGCGCCCGTCCGCCTCGCTCACGCCCCGCTCTCCTTGACCGACGCACTCACGCTCAGCATTCGGCGACGACCTCCTCGGCCAGCGCCATATAGTCCCGGCAGCCACGCGCGCTCGGGTCGTAATCCACGATCGGCAGCCCGAAGCTCGAGGCCTCCTTCAGCTTCACGTTGGCGTGGATGACCGTGCCGAACAACGCCTCCCCGAAATAGCCGCTCAGGTCCTTGAGGATCTCCCGCCCGAATGACGTGCGCTGATCGTAGAGCGTGGCGAGGGCCCGGACGCGCGGTGTCTCCCCCTTGGGTCCCGCGGCCCCTTCGATGAACTCGAGGAGCTGGCTGACCCCGTACAGGGCGAAGAACCCGGTCTCGACGGTGATGATGGTCTCGTCCGCGGCGCGCACCGCATTGGCCGTGAGCAGCCCGCCGGTCGGCGGGCAGTCGATCAGCACGAAGTCGTAGCGGCTCGCCACGGCGCCGAGGGCGCGCTTCAACGTCTCCTCGCCGTGCGGCAGCAGGTTCAGCCGCTGCTCCGCCAGCGTCAGGCGGGGATTCGAGGGGGCCAGGTCCAGGTTGTCCGACACGCGGCGGACCACGCCATCGAACGTCCCGCCCTCGGTGAGGGCGTCGCAGATGGTCGCCCCGTCCAGCTCGGGCCGGCCGCGGCTGAGCCCGAGCGAGGCGTGGGCCTGGGGGTCGAGGTCGACGATGAGCGTGCGCCGCCCGAGGCGGGCCAGACAGGCGCCCAGATTGATCGCCGTGGTCGTCTTGCCGCAGCCCCCCTTCTGGTTGGCGATGGCGATTACGCGCATTCCGGACCTCGATCGGTGCGCCGACGCCGCTCTCCGGGCGCCACGCCGTCCGGCCAGGTGACCTCGACGGGCCCGGGATCGGCCCCCGCGCGGCGCTGGTCGATCTCGAGCAACAGGGCGCGCCCGACGCCTCGCAGGCACGCCGAGGCGGGGGCCGCCGGCTGATTCAGGAGAATCGGGATGCGGGACGCGACGGAGGCGCCCACGCGCGCGTCGTTCAGGACGTGACCCAGATAGAACAGCGGCCGCCCCAGGAAGCGCCGGCTGACCCGCTCGATCTTGCCGAACACCTCGAGCCCCTCGAGCGCGCTGCCCGCCCGGTTGACCACCACCAGGATGCGGGCCGCCCGGTTGTTGCGGGCCACGTTCTTGATGACCGCATAGCCGTCGGTCATGGCGGTCAGATCGGGAGTCGTGACCAGCAGGATGTCCTCGAACGCGTACAGGAACGACGTCGTGGCCCGGCCGATCCCGGCGCCGGTGTCGACCAGCACCACCTCGGCGCAGCCGCCGGCCGAATCCATGGCGGCCACCAGCCGGCCGAGGCGGCCCGGGTGCAGATCGGCCATGTCGGGCCTTCCCGAGCCGCCGGCGGCCAGCCGCACGCCGACCGGCCCCGTCTCGGCGACGTCGTCCAGGCTGGCCCCCGTCTCGATCACGTCCATGACGGTGCGCTGCGGCTGCATGCCGAGCAGCAGGTGCAGGTTCGCGAGGCCCAGGTCGGCGTCCACGGCGATGATCCGCAGCCCCGACGCGGCCAGGTGCACGGCGAGGTTGCTGGTCAGGACGGACTTGCCGGTGCCCCCTTTGCCGCTGGTGACACAGACCACGACGGGGCGCGGCAAGACGCTGCGCGCACTGTCCCTGACGAGACTCAATCCGGATGATGGGCCGGGCGCGCCGAACGGCGACCCGGTAATGTCATTCAGCCCCCGCCCCAGGCGACGGCGTGTCAATACGACCCCTTCAAGTCGACCTCCTATCGCGATCCCGCCTCTGCCGCTCGAACCGTTCGAATTCCTCCATCTCCTCGGTCGTCAGGGTCTCGAAAACGGACGCCGGCGCGACGGAATCGGATGGAGGCTCGAGACTGGTATCGGCGGGATCACCGGCGCGGCCCCAGGGGGGGACTTCGTCCGGAGGGCCGGGCCAGACCGGATCTTCTCCGGATTCGGGTGCGACCGACGACGCCTCGGCGGCCCGGCCGTCCTCCACAGGCAGGACACCATCGGGCCAGAACGGACGAGGCTCCTTCGAGGGGCGCGGCCCGGAGCCGTTCCCACCGTGGGCCGGCCGGACGGCCGGGGCGAGTCCGAACAGCGACGCGGCGCGCTCGATGACCACGCGGGAACCGTCCTCGAAGACGACCTGGCGCGCCAGAAGGGCGGTGATGTCCGGTGTGAGCAGGGCAAGACGGCGCAGGAAGGCGTGCGTGAACGAGGGTGCCAGGAGCAGACCGCGCACCGGCCGATCGAGATTGACGCCGTGTCCGGAGTAAAGTCGTCCCAAGAGGTCGCGCTGATCGCTGGACCAGATCTGCGCGTCGAGCAATCTCACCAGCGCCGCGTCGGGGTCACCCGCGTCCAGGACGACGATCGACATTCCGCCGCTTCGATCGACGCCGATCGCGTCGACCATCCCCGAATTGCCCGTCTTCAGATCGACATCAAGGACGCGGAACCCTTCCTCCAGGATCGAAGGATTGGACCGGATCAACTCCTTGATCGACTCGGAACCGCCGAGGGAACCAGGGGCGGTACGTGACGGCAACGCTCGCCTCGTGGCGCGCGCGCAGGATGGACTACCTGACTGCCGCGCGGCCTAAGAACTTGACCGTCAACAGCTTCGGTCGCACGACATCGTAAGCGAGTCGCTTCCATCAAGTCAAGGAGAAAGGGCCTGCGGCAAGACACGGCCCCTGGGATCTTCATGACAGGTTTTTAGGGCATTTTCCCGTCGAATCTGAGGCGCCTACCTCACTGTGATTCTCCCGCACGTGGTGTAGATTGAGATCGAGGTTCGTGATGCGTTGCAAGACGAAAGCAGGGTGTGACGGTCTGCGGGAGGCGCTCGCCGACGTCGCGCAGATTCTCGGCAC
>QHXY01000107.1 GCA_003223145.1 Acidobacteriota bacterium | reverse complement strand
GGCACGCCGGCTGCCGGGATGCCCGACCCGGTGAAGCGTGGGGTGCCGAGCGTGTAGGTCATGCCCTCGATGGCGTCCGTCAGGGCACCGGTGAAGTAGTTGTCGAAGGCGAACACCGAGAAGCCGAACTGCGTGCCCGGCGTCAGACCGAGGGCCGACAGCGGCGCCGTGAGAATGGCGTTCGCCGAGTCCAGGTCCGCGTCGGTGAAGAAGAACACCGAGGAGGTGTTGGTGGCGAGGTTGAACACTCCGGTTACGTTCTGGCCGCTCGCCGCAAAGCCGACGTTCTCGAGGTTGAAGACCACGAAGTCGGGGGCCCCATCGTTGTTGTTGTCGATGTAGACGTCGAACTCGGCCGGATAGTTCGGGTGCGCCCGCTGGCCGAACGTATTGACGGCGAACTGGACGCCGAAGTTCCCGCCGCCGATGCCGACCAGACGCGCCCCCACGGCCCTCAGGTCGACGACCGCGAAGTTGTCCCCGGGGTTCGGCAGGAACTTCTTCGCGATCTTGCCGCTCGTGCCGAGCAGGGAGAAGACATCCACGCGCCCATCGACCGCGCCCGCGTTGCTCAGGGCGAGCGTGCCGGTGCCGCCGCTGAGAGTGACGTTTGTGGCCGCGGGTGTCACCGCAGCCGACCTGTGTGGCAAGACCTGCCAGGCGACGTGGATGCTGTCCGTGGCGTCGGCGATGCCGAGGTAGCCGTCGAACTCGACACCCTGAAGCCGGAAGCCGTCACCGCCCCGGCTGCCGCCGTTAAGCGTCCAGGTCGGCAGCTTGGAGGGGTCGATGCTCAGCCTCACCCTGAAGGTCGCGCTGCTGTTGGCCCCCACCACGATGCTCCCGGGTGCCGACAGGGTCACCGCCCCGGATGCCGCGTCGTCGGCGTAGCGGAACGACGAGGAGATGGAGTAGGTGCGCGCCGTGGAGCCGTAGTTCCGCACCCGCACCGTCTTGCTGAGGGTCGTGGGCGAGGCCGCCGACAGGTAGCCGAACGACAGGCTGCCCGTCAGGTCTGCGTCATCCCACGCGGCGGTCGTGCTGTTGGCCGCCCTGTCGACACGCACCTCGCCCCCGCCGATCCGGGTGATCGGAGCCAGGACACCCGGCTGCGTGGCGGGGTTGATGGTGATGTTCGTCTCGGCCGTGTTCATCAGCAGCGATTTGATCTCGGACGGCGTGCGCGCCGGGTACTTCTGGACCAAAAGCGCAGCCGAGCCGGAAACCATCGGCGCGGCCCCGGAGGTCCCGCCGAAGGCGGTCGCACCGGTCCCCGAGCCGGCCAGGGCCGAGACCGAGGCGCCGGGGGCGCCGATGTCCGGCTTGATCGCGTTGAAGCTGACGTTCGGTCCGCGCGAGGACGAGCTGACCATGCTCATGACGAGCGGCGTGGTGATGGAGGGCGACAGCGTGGCGATGACCGGAGCGGTTATGTAGGTCTTGATCAGGTTCGAGGTGCTCTGGGTGATCACCAGGGTCGGCACGAACGTGTCGCCACCCCCGAAGGAGAAGGAGACGGCGTCGCCGCCGGCCACCAGTCCGATCAGCACCCCGACGGCCCCCGCCTTGGCGGCGCGGTCCACCTTGAGGCTGACGTTGCACGCCCCGCGGTCGATCAGCGCGACTTTGCCGGCGGGATCGTCGAGGTAGGCATCGAGGCCCGGGCAGCCGCGCCCGACGAAGGCCACCTGGGTCATGTTGAACCCGCCGTCTACCGGCGCCCAGTCCACCGTCGCCGTGTTCGAGTAGGTCCCCGCGATCGCCGCGGGGGAGTTGATCACCAGCGGGAAGACGACGGCGCTCGGCACCTGCGTCTGCGCCACGCTGATGACTTCGGGGGTCGAGGAAGGCGAGCCGGTGATGTAAGGACGGTCGGCGCTGTTGCCGGCCGAGGCGACCACCACGACCCCGGAACGGACCGCGTTGGCGCTGGCCGCGCTCAGGTCGTCCTCGATCTGCCCGTAGGAGGCGCCGAGGGACATGTTGACCACGTCGACCGCGTCCGAGATGTCGCCGTCGCCGTTCGGGTCAAGCGCGAAATCCATCCCCTCCAGCAGAGCGACGCCGCTGCACGAGGAGGAGACCGCGCTGCACACCTTGACGGCGTACAGGCTGGCGCCCGGCGCGACTCCCTTGTGGGAGCCGCCGTCGTTCCCGGCGATGATGTCGGCGACGTGGGTCCCATGGTCACCGGCGCAGGGAGGCGCGATGGCGGCCGGCCCGCAGCCGATCGGGTCGGGATCGGGAGCCAGCGCGCCCGTCGGCCAGGTCTCCCCGACGAAATCGAACCCGCCGATCACCTTGGCCGTCGGGAACAGCCCGTCCGTGGTGGTCGTGCGTGAATCGGAGGTGCTGGTCCCGTAAGCCGCCGTATAGGCCGCCGCCGTCCCGGCCCCGCCGAAAAACGCGTGCGTGTAATCGATCCCCGAATCGAGGACGGCGACGCGGATGCCCGTGCCGTCGAAGCCCGCGGCCTGCACCGCCGACGCCCCGATGTACGGCACGGTCTCGCTGAGATCGAGCTGATAGTTGATGAGAGGGCGAATCGTCCGCACGCCCGGCAGGGCCGCGATGTCCTGGATCCTGGCGGCGTCGATCGAGACCATGACGGCGTTGAGCGCCTTGCTCACGCGCCCCAGCTCACGGCCTCCCAGTGCGCGAACCTGACCCATCAGGGCATCCTGCTTCTGCGCCAGCTGGCGGAGATACGCCTTCTGCTGTCCGGCGTTGAGCGCGCCGCCGGTCTGCTTGAAGTTGCGTCCATGAGCCACGGTCAGCGGTGCATCGATCAGCCCGACGACGATCTCCACGGTTCCCTTGGACGCGACCAGGCGCGGATCCACGGCCGCCGCCTGCACGCGCCCCTGGACGGCCAGGGCCGACGCGTCCGCGAGCCGGGCTGCACCGGACGATGCGCCCGCCTGCGGTCTCTCGACTGCCATCGTAGCGACCAGAAATAACAGCGCGGACCCTACACGTACGATCCTTTTCATCGGACCCTCCTTTGAACGTGATTCGGGCCAGATAGAGGCGCCTCCGGGCACAGCCCAGCCGAGGCGGTATGTCAAAATTGTGCTCGAACGCCCTAAGATTCCCCGAAATCCAAACTTCGTCAAGGGGAAATCCGCGAATTCCTCGATTTTTTCTCTTTCGGCACGCCGATGCGACCCGGGGGCGCGGGAAGGGAGTGCTAGGATCCGCGCATGCCGCCGCGCCCTCGGACCCGCCGCCCCGCATGACCGATCGCCCCCTTCTCTACGCCGCCGCGTTCGTGCGTGCCCTGGCGACCGGGATGATCGGCGTCCTGATGGGCGTCTACCTGGCCCGCCTGGAATTCACTCCGGCGGGCATCGGATCGATCATCGGCGCCGGTCTTCTCGGGTGCACCGCGGCGGCCCTCCTGGTCACCTGCTTAGCGGACCGGGCCGGCCGCCGGCGTTCCCTCATCTGTCTGTCTCTCCTGTCGGCGGCCGGCGGTCTGGCGTTCGGGCTGACGTCGCACCCGGCCGCCGCCGCGGTCGCGGCCTTCATCGGCATGGTCAACGGCATGGGGCGGGACCGCGGCGCGTCCCTCATCCTCGACCAGGCGATCCTGCCCGCGACCGTGGACGGCGCGCACCGCACGCGGGCGTTCGCGTGGTACAACGTCCTGCAGGACATCGGGCACGCTCTCGGCGGGCTTCTGGCCGGGACACCGGCGCTGCTGCGCCGGATGGGCGTGGAGGAGGTCGCGTCGTTCCGCCTCAGCGTCGGGCTCTACGCGCTCCTGCAGCTCGCCTGCGCCGTCCTCTATCTGGCCCTGTCGCGTCGCGTGGAGCCGCAGGACGGCGCGCCGCGGGCGCGTGTCTCGCCCGGGACCCGGCGCGTCCTGTGGCGCATCTCCTCGCTGTTCGCCCTCGACAGCCTGGCCGGAGGGTTCCTCACCACGGCGCTCCTGAGCTTCTTCTTCTACGAGCGCTTCGGCGTGAGCGAGGCGTCCTGGGGCCGCTGTTCTTCGGGGCGCGGGTGCTCAACGCGCTGTCCCATCTGGTGGCGGCGTGGCTGTCGCGGCGGATCGGCCTGGTCAACACCATGGTCTTCACGCACGTCCCGTCCAGTCTGCTGCTCATCACCGTCGCCTACGCCCCCAGCTTCGCGGTCGCGGCGATCCTGTTTCTCCTGCGCGAGGGACTGGTGGAGATGGACGTGCCGACGCGGCAGTCCTACGTCATGGCGGTGGTGCGTCCGGAGGAGCGCACGCTCGCCTCCGGCGTGACCCACCTGGTGCGCGTCGGCGCCTGGTCCGTGGCCCCGGCCTTCGCCGGCTGGTTCATGGGCGGGCTGTCGCTGATGACGCCGCTGGTGATCGGCTCCGTGATGAAGGTCGGCTACGACATCCTGCTGTACTCCGCCTTCCGCAGGGCCCGGCCCCCGGAAGAGGTTTGACAGGCTCGGCCCGCCGGAATCATAATTGAGACTGAGTTGCAACTAGAGGTGGCGGTCCCGTGCCCGCAGCCGAGCGTTTTGCGCTGTACCTGTCGAAGCACCGTCTCAAGATGACGCGCGAGAGGCGCGCCCTCCTGGAGCACGTCCTGTCGGTGCGCGGGCACTTCGACGTGGACGATCTGCTGCGGCGGCTGGGCCGGACGGGACATCGCGTGTCGCGCGCCACCCTGTACCGCAACCTGCCGGTCCTGGTGGAGTCCGGGCTGATCCACAAGGTCGAGATGGCCCGCGGCCAGGCGCGCTACGAGCGCATGGTGGGTCGGCACCATCACGACCACATGGTCTGCCTCGGCTGCGGAGACATTCTCGAGTTCGAGAGTCCGGAGGTCGAGCGCATCCAGGAGGAGGTCTGCCGCCGGAAGAGGTTCGTGATGACCGGGCACACGCACCAGATCCGCGGCTATTGCGGCTCCTGCGCCGGTGACGGCAGGGCCCGCGGGAAAGAGCGCTGATGTTCGACGCCCTGGTGGTGACGCTGCGCGAGGGCATCGAGGCCGCCCTGGTGGCCGGGATCATCCTGATCTATCTGCGCAAGACGGGGCGCGAGTCCCTGTGCCGCTGGGTCTACTATCCAGGAGGAGGCGTACGAGGGCTGGCTGATGATCGGCGGGGCGGTCCTGGTCGTGACCCTGGTGGTCTGGATGCTGCGCGCCGCGAAGCGTCTGAAACACGCCATCGAAACGCGGGTCGAGGCGATCGCCTCGCGGGCGCCGGAGGGCGGCCGGGGCACCCGGGCGGCGGCCGCCGGCCTGTTCGGGCTCACCTTCATCCTGATCCTGCGCGAGGGGATCGAGACCGTCCTGTTCCTGGCGGCGGTCGACCTGACCACCGACGCGCTGCTGGCGTTCTTCGGCGGAATCGTCGGCATCGCTCTGGCCGTGCTGTTCGGTGTGTCCTTCGTGCGCGGCACGCTGCGCGTCGACCTGCCGCGCTTCTTCAACGTCACCGCCATCGTCCTGTTCCTCCTGGCGGCGCAGCTTCTCGTCGGCGGGCTGCACGAGCTCGGCGAGCGCGGCACCATCCGTCTCAGCGCGCGGGAGATGACCCTGATCGGGCCGATCGTGCGCAACAACATCATCCTCCTGGTGTCCCTCCTGGCGCTGCCGCTGATCGTGCTGCTGGTGCCGGGGCGCGCCGAGAAGCGGCGGGTCGCCGAGGCCCGGGGTCTCAGCGGGCCGGAGGGGCGGCTCGCCCTGGCGGGTCTGCGGCGCGAGCGTGTGTGGAAGCGGACGTTCGCGGCCGCCGGGATCGTGACGATCGCCTCGCTGACGGCGTCGTACGCCTTCTCGCGCCTGCCGCACGGCATCGACCCGCCGGTGATGCTCGCGCCGGACGACCGAGGACTGGTGCGTCTGGCGAAAGCCGATCTCGCCGACGGCAGGCTGCACCGTTTCGGCGTCGAGGTGGACGGCGTCGTCGTGCGCTTCTTCGTCAAGAAGTCGGGCGCCAGGATCGTGCCGGTCTTCGACGCCTGCCAGGTCTGCGGCGCGCGCGGATACGCGGACGTGAAGGGACGGCTCGTGTGTCTGGCCTGCGCCGCCGACATCAACCCGTCCAGCCTGGGAGCCCGCGGTGGCTGCAACCCGATCCCGCTGCCGTTCGCGGACCAGGGGACGGCCATCGCCGTCGCCGTCCAGGATCTGCGGGTCGAGGCGTCGGCGTTCCGCGCGGCCGCCGCGGCGCCGAAGCCGCCCGCCGACTGAGGTGATGGCAACGTGTTCCTGCGTCTGGTCCGTCACTCGTTCCTGCGCCGCAAGCGCCGCAAGGCGGTGCTCCTGGCCGCCGTGGCGCTGGGGACGTCGGCCGCCGCGGCCCTGGCCGACATCGCCCTCGACATCGGCGACAAGATGAGCCGCGAGCTGAACTCCTTCGGCGCGAACCTCGTGGTCCTGCCGGCGGGGGGTGGCGCGCCGGTCGTGGTCGGCGGGGAGGACGTGGCGGCGCTGCGTCTCCCGTCGTACCTGGACGCGGCCGGTCTGCCGGCCGTCCGGGAGAACTTCTGGAAGAACAACATCCTCGGCTTCGCTCCGGTCCTGGACGTCCCGGCGCGCCTGACGCGGGGCGGCCCGGACGCCGGGGGTGGGCGCGCGGTGCTGCTGCGCGGCACCTGGATCGAGCGGCAGGTCCCGGGGGCCGACCCGCCGCTCACGACCGGGGTGCGCGGCCTGAATCCCTACTGGAGCATCGAGGGCAGGTGGCCCGCCGAGCCCGGCGGCGACGGTGCCGGCGCGAGCGGTCCCGCGGGCCCGTTCGAGGGGGTCGTGGGCAGCGGTCTGGCCGCCGCGCTCGGCCTGCGTCCGGGTCAGCGGCTGGAGATCCAGGTCGCCGGGCGTCCCGCGGATCTCCTGGTCACCGGGATCCTGCGGGGCGGCGCCGAAGAGGACGGCGCCATCCTGCTGCCGATCGAGACGGCCTGGCGCCTGTCGGGTCTCGGCGGGCGCCTGTCGCGCATCTTCGTCCGGGCGTTGACCACTCCCGAGTCGGCGGTCTACGAGAGACTCGGCGCGAGCCCGAAGGATCTCCCCCCGGCGGAGTTCGAGCGCTGGACCTGCACGCCGTTCCCGTCGTCGATCGCCTACGAGCTGGAGCGCGCCCTGCCCGGGTCCGAGGCGCGCGTCATCCGCCGCGTGGCGGACTCGGAGGGGAGCATCCTGCGGCGCATCTCCGGACTGATGGCGGTGATCGCCATCCTGGCGGTCTTCGGGTCGGCGCTGGCGGTTACCAGCGCCCTGTCCACGAGCGTCCTGGAGCGGCGATCCGAGATCGGTCTGCTGAAGGCGATGGGCGCAGGCAACCCGCGCGTGGTCGGGCTGTTCCTGGCCGAGGCGACGCTCTACGGCGTGGCGGGCGGGCTGCTCGGGGCGGGCGCCGGGGCGCTCATGGCGCGCTTCATCTCGTCCTCGGTGTTCGGGTCGCCGGTGGTCATCCGGCCGCTGGCTGTGCCGCTGGCGATCGCCGTCGCCCTCCTGATCACGGTCGCCGGCTTCGTCGTGCCGGCGCGCCGCATCCTGAGGTTCAGGCCCTCGGAGGTGCTGCGTGGTCTCTGAGGGCGCGGGCGCCGCGCGCCGCCCCGGCCGGCCCCGCGCGGGGCTGCACGACGCGCCCGGACGCTGGGCCACGTCGGTGCGCTTTCTCCTGCGCTCGCTCAACCTGCGCGGCCCGGTCTTCCTGCTCGCGTTCCTCGCCGTCAGCGTCGGCGCGACCGTCACCGCCACGGTGCTCAACTTGAAGGCCGGGCTTCAAGACAAAATGTCGCGCGAGCTGCGGGCCTACGGTCCCAACCTGCTGATCGTCCCGGCGAGCACAGCGCCGGGCGCCGCCGGCGGGGAGACGCCGACCCTGGACGATGCGGCCCTGGGGGCCGTCCGCGGCCTGCTTCCCTCCACCGCCGCGGCGCCGATCCTGCTCGCCGGCGGCACCGTGGAGGGCCGGCCGGCGACGATCGTCGGCGCCGACCTCGAGGACCTGCGGCGGCTTTATCCATCATGGACGATCCGGCCGGCCGCCGGAACGCCGGTGGGCGGCGCCGGCCAGCCCGCCTGTCTCCTCGGCGTGTCCCTGGCCCGGCGGGCCGGAGCGGTTCCCGGCGGCGCCGTCGAGGTGCGCGCCGGCGCCCGGGGGGCGGCGCTGGCGGTCTCCGGCGTCGTCGAGACCGGTGAGGCGGAGGACGAGCAGGCCTTCGTGCCGCTGGCGCTCCTGCAAGAGATCACCGGCCAGGCCGGTCGCGTGTCGCTGGTGGCGCTGACGGTCGATGGAGGACCCGAGGCGGTCGACCGGGTCGGCGCGGCGATCGAGAGCGCGGTGCCCCGGGCGCGGGCCCGGCCGCTGCGGGCGATCGCCCTGGCGCAGGGGGCGATCCTGGGCCGGCTCGACCGCATGATGGTCCTGCTGACGCTCGTCGTGCTGGTCCTCTCCGGTCTCTGTCTGGTCACGACACTGATGTCGATGGTGGTCGAGCGCGAGTCGGAGATCGGGCTGGCGCGGGCGATCGGCGCCGGTGACGGCGAGATCTTCAGGATGTTCCTGGGCGAGGTGGGGCTCCTGGGGATCCTGGGGGCCGTGGCGGGGCTGATCGTCGGGGCGGGGCTCACCCGGCTGGTCGGCGCGCGCCTGTTCGGCGCCGCCATCGAGCCGCACGCGGCCGTCATCCCGGCGGTGCTCGGCGCGTCGATCGCCATCTGTCTGATCGCCGTCTACCTGCCGTTGCGGCGGGCGCTGTCCGTGCAGCCGGCGGAGGCCCTCCGGGGAGACTAGGAAAGACGCACGGGTGGCCTTCATCCACATCGACAACGTGACACGCAGATACGACCAGGGTGTGCTCGCCCTGGACCGCGTCGGCCT
>QHXY01000112.1 GCA_003223145.1 Acidobacteriota bacterium | reverse complement strand
GCGCAGCATGAACGCCCGAAGGAAGATCTCGCTCAGATCCGCGTCGGTCTGGATCAGCGCCCGGAGGCGGGCCGAAGGCAGCTCGAGAACGCGCACGGCGCCTCGAGCGCGCGCGCGCACGACCACCGGCCGGCCGGATAGCAGATCGACGTCACCCGTGAACGCGCCGTCCTGGTGCACGGTCACCACGTGATCGGCGCCCGACAAGATCTCGACCTCGCCCCGGACGATCACGAACAGCGGTCTGTTGCGATCGCCCGCGTTCCAGAGACTTTCGCCGTCGGCGAGATCGCGCTCACGAGCGAAGGGAGCGATGCGCGCGATCTGCTCCGCCGTCAGCGTGGGGAAGGCTTCTTCCTCGGCAGGGGTCATCCGCGACATGTGTCCGTCAGCGAGCCGGTGCGATGGGAATCAAGGACCTGATTGTAGGTCCGATGAGGGCCCTGCCGTCAAGCTTCGGCCACGACCATCCGGCGCGGCGGCCTGCCGATTGACAGCGCGCGCGACCGGGCGATAGATTGCTCCGGGGGGCCTGATGGCCACATGCGCATCGTGCTCGACCGAGTTGAGCGAGGGGGCGCGTCGCTGTCCGGCGTGCGGGTCCGCGCTCGATTCGGCTTCCTCGACGCCGACACGGTCGCTCGTCGGAAGAACGGGGCCCGTCATGCAGCCGTCGCCGGCCCGTGAAACAGGACTCGCGGACTCACCCGACCCTTACGACCAGAGTCGGTTCCTGCCGGGCGCCGTGGTGGCGGGTCGCTACCGGATCGTCGGTCTCGTCGGCAGGGGTGGGATGGGGGAGGTGTACCGGGCGGACGACCTCAAGCTCGGTCAGCCGGTGGCCCTCAAGTTCCTCCCCGAATCGCTGGCCGGCGACGCGACGCGCCTGGCTCGATTCCTGGGCGAGGTCCGGATGGCCCGGCAGGTATCCCACTCCAGCGTCTGCCGCGTCTACGATATCGGAGAGACGGATCACCTGCACTTCATCTCGATGGAGTACGTCGACGGTGAGGACCTGGCGAGTCTGCTGCGGCGGATTGGCCGTCTGCCGCAGGACAAGGCGGTGGTCGTCGCACGTCAGATCTGTGCCGGCCTGTCGGCCGCCCACGAGAAGGGGATCCTGCACCGCGATCTGAAGCCGGCGAACGTCATGATCGACGGCCGCGGCCACGTCCGCATCACCGATTTCGGACTGGCCGTCCTTGTTGACAGTCAACCCACCCGGCACGACCGCGCCGGTACGCCGTACTACATGGCCCCCGAGCAGCTCGCGGGCGATTCGGTTTCGGTCCAGAGCGATCTCTACGCGCTCGGACTGATCCTCTATGAGCTGTTCACGGGTCGGCCCGCCTTCAGCGCCGGGAGCGCCGCCGAACTGGCTCGCGTGCGCGAGGAGTCGACGCCGCCGAGCCCTGCGAGTCGCGTCGAGGGACTCGATCCGGGGATCGTACGTGTGATCCTGCGCTGCCTGGAGCGGAACCCACGGGATCGCCCTGTCTCAGCGCTCGCGGTCGCCGCGGCGCTTCCGGGCGGCAATCCGCTGCGAGCGGCTCTTGAGGCCGGCGAGACCCCGTCGCCCGAGCTGGTCGCCGCGGCGGGTGAGAAGGGTGGGTTGGAGCCCCGTCAGGCCTGGTTGTGCTTCTCAGGGATCGCGGCGGGTCTGGTCGCCGTGGTGGGGCTTGCCGGGTCGTCGCAGCTCACGGCGTACGTACCGCTCGAATTGCCGCCGCAGGTTCTGGAGCACCGCGCCAGAGAAATCATCCGGAAGCTCGGCTACAGCGCCCCGCTCCGGGACAGCAGCTCCGGTTTCAGCGGCGAAGGCGATTACCTCAGATATCTCGAGCGGACAGACCGATCTCCCCGGCGCTGGGAGGCGCTGCGCAGCGGCCGGCCGGCGGCGATCTCCTTCTGGTATCGTCAGAGTCCACGACTGCTGGTCCCCTCGTTGTACGGGAGACGATGGCCGGACAAGGACGACCCACCGCTCACGACCCCGGGGATGCAGCAAGTCGTCTTGGATACGCAGGGCCGTCTGACGTACTTCACCGCCGTACCGCTGCGCTCCCCGCAGCCCGCCGCGGGCGGCGAGAGTCCGGACTGGGCCGGTCTGCTGGCGGAGGCGGGATTCAAGCCGGAGACCGTTCGACCCGTGCCCCCTGACTTCCTCCCCCCAGTCTATGCCGACACGCGCGCCGCCTGGGAAGGGACACTGCCGGACGTGGCCGTCCCCTGCGAGCCCGGCGCAGGCCGGTCTGCCGATCCATATCGAGGCGGCCGCCCTCGAGGGCCGGCCGGTCCACTTCGCGATCAAGTACCCGTGGCAGAGCGGGCCGGAGGCCGTGACGGAAGACCCGCGATTCTGGGCGGCGGCGCGCCAGGTTGGCTTGGCCCTCTTTGCGGTGACCTTCTTGATAGGCTCGGCGTTGGTGGCCCGGAGAAACCTGCGCCAGGGACGCGGACATCGCACGGGCGCCCTCCGGCTCGCGGCGTTCACCTTCATCGTCAGGTTGCTCACATGGCTGTTTGGCGCGCCGCATGTTTCGGGCCCCGAAGAGATGAACCTGTTCCTCGGGAACCTCGCCTACGCGCTCTACGATTCGGCGCAGCTGTGGGTTCTCTATCTCGCCCTCGAGCCGGCGCTGCGGAGACTCTGGCCGGACGGGATCGTCTCCTGGGTGCGGGCGCTCGATGGCCGCCTGCTCGATCCGCTCGTCGGCAGGGATGTCTTGATCGGCACGCTTCTCGGTGTCCTGGCGGCGACGGCGATCCCTCTGCTCCGGGTCGTATCAGCCTGGCTGGGGCTTCAATCCCCAATCCCGGACGCGCCTGCGGATCTCCTGGGACTCCGGGGACCGCGTTACCTCGCGAGCCTCTTGTTCTGGACGTCGATCAGCGCGCTGGAGGCCGGGCTTGGGTGCGTCGCGTTCCTGATCGCCCTGCGCATTCTGCTCCGAAGGTGGTGGCTCGCGGTGGTCGGCGTTCCGCTCTGTATGTTGCCCGTCATCGGTCCGCCGGGCGGCAGCGCCCCCGCCTCTCTCTTGTTCATCGTGCTCGCCATCATGATCGGGCTCGTCGCTCTGCTCCGCTTCGGCGTCCTGACCTGGGTCGTCTGCTGCTTCTTCGCAATCCTCCTGTTGTCGTTCCCCTTGACGGCCGATCTGTCCAGCTGGAATGCGGCAGGGACCCTTCTGGTGGCCGTCGTACTGGCCGCGGCGGCGATCTATGGACTGAGGGTCTCCTGTCGCGGCCGCCCAGTCACAGTGGCGGCCCTAGCGCGGGCTTGAGCGGGATGAACCTTTCAGGCGAATCGGGGTTGACCGATCGCGCCGCCGGTCGTACATGACTCCTCACACGGCCACGTCGTCTCGAGCAAGGGAGGAGGAGCCATGTCCCGCGCCCGCCCCGTCCACCGCTTTCTGCACCGCGTAGGAATCCTGTCGTCAGCGTCCGCGGTCCTTTGGGCGCTCCATTTCGGCCTCGTCGCGGGCGCCGGTGGAGGCGCCGGGGTCGCGTTCGGGCCGAACATCGAGCTGGTCGGCGATCCCGGCCTGCCGAACTCCCTCGAGGAGAACGAATCGAGCGTCGCCGCAAACCCGAGGGACGCGCTCGATGTCGTGGCCGGATTCAAGGACAACACGCAGACGGCAGGCGGTGACTCCTGTTACTTCAACACCACGCGCGACGGCGGCCAGACCTGGACTCCGGGCGGCCGGCTCCAGGTCGTGCCGGATGGAACCGAGGTCTGCGCCGACCCTTCCGTTACGGGAGATTTGCAGGGGAACTTCTACTACGCCTACCTGAACCTCCACAATCCGGGGTCGTCGATCTCGAACCCGACTGAATCGGACATCCTGGTGTCCCGGTCGACCGACGGGGGCGGCTCCTTCCCCTCGTTCGTCGTGGTCGCGCGGGGTCTCCCCGGCGCCGGCCTGACCGACAAGCCCTACATCGCGGCTGACGCCCGGTCGGCCAGCAAGTTCAAGGGGAATCTGTACCTGAGCTATACCTTCGAGGACGACGTGCCCGTGTTCGTGGAAGGGATCCGGGTGACGGTGTCGCGGGACGGCGGCGCCACCTGGTCCTCCGCGGTGGTCCTCGACCGCGGCACCGCGACGACGATCGTCGAGGCCAGCCTGCCGCTCGTGGCCCCCGACGGCGCGGTCTACGTTGTCTATTCCGAGTTCGACGGGTTCGACCTGCTCAACATGAAGTTCGCGAAGTCGAAGGACGGCGGGAAGAGCTGGAGCGCGCCGGCGCCGATCGCCTCAGGCCTGCCGAGCCCCGGCGAGTTCTTTCTCAGGAACGGCGATCCGAAGTTCGCGACCACGGCGTTCGCCGGATTGCGCGCCAACAGCTTCCCGACCGCCGTCATCACACCCGACGGCGCCGTGTGGGTCGCCTGGATCGATTTCGCGCGCGGCTCGTGCAACAGCCAGCTCTTCGAGCCGCCCTGCGACAACTCCGACCTCCGCCTGACCGTGTCGCGGGATGGAGGCAAGAACTGGAGCGCGCCGGTCAAGGTCACCGACGAGACGAACGCCTCCGACCAGTTCTTCCCGTGGATCGCCGCCCACCCGAACGGCCTGGTGAGCCTGGTCTGGCTCGACAGGCGGCTGGATCCCGCCAACGTCGATTACGACGCCTTCTACACGAACACCTTCGACGGCGTCACGTTCTCCCCCAACATACGGGTCTCGAGCGTCACGTCGGTCCTCGGGAACCTCGACTACATCGGCGATTACATCGGGCTGGCGGCGACCGGCACCGGCGTCTTCCCGGTCTGGACCGATCGGCGCGATAAGAACAACCTGGACATGTTCACGGCGCGGGGGACGATCGCTCCTTGAGGACCGGCAGGTCCATCAGCTCCACGGGATCGCCGATCGAGATCGTCCCCGACCGGATCACGAAACAATTGAGCGCGAGCCGGCCGTCGAACTCCCGGTCGATGCGCTCGAGCACCGTTCTGTCCTGCTCGAGCGTGTCGGGATCGAAGGTGGGCATGACGCAGCGGGCGCGCAGGCTGTGGACCCCGATGATCGCCGGACCGGCGCGCAGCGCCCGCCCCTCCCACTCCCGCTCGGCCTGGCCCGCCACGCCGCCGATCACGATGTTGGGCCGCAGACGGCGGCGGTCGTGGCCTAGCGCCTGGATGGCGCCGTCGGTGGCGACGAGCAGCGGCAGGACGTCGAAGCGCTCGGGACCGTCGTAGCGCACCAGCCGGGCCCCCTCGCCGGCGGCGGCGACGACATCGCGCCCGACCGTTTCGGAACGCCACGGGCGACCGTCCACGAGCGGCTCGCCGTCCGGGCCGAGCGTCCCGTGATGGCCCAGGAGTAGCGGCCGGCTGCGCGCCGTGACCACCCGGCCGCGCGCATCGCTGACGTGCTCCTTTCGCATGTAGCTCTGCGCTACGTTGGTCTCGCGACCCGCAGCGTAACCTACGCGCTGCGAATCGCAGCCGGTCGTTCCATTCTGACTAGTGTTTGATGACCGCCCGGTAGCGGACCTTCCCCGCCTCGAGACGGTCGCGGACTTCGTTGACCCGATCGAGCGGGTAAACCTCGATCATCGGCTTGACCTTGCCGGAGGTGGCAAGGACGAGAGCCTCGACCAGATCGCGCCGTTGGTTCTGGCGGCTGCCGACCAGCCGGACCTGATTACTGAGAAAGTGCATCGGGTCGGCCTGGATCGCGCCGTCGACCAGTCCCATGTTGACCATGCGGCCTTCGGGTCGCAGGCCGCGCAGGGCCTGGGTGGCGTGCGCGGCCGAGTTGGTCGTGCCGAGGATGACGTCGGCGCCGCCGGCGTCGAGCAGGGCCCGGCCGAGGTCGTCACCGGCGACGATCACCTGGTCGGCGCCGAGCCGTCGGGCCTCGTCTTTCTTGGCGGCGCTGCCGGTGAGGGCGAAGACCTCGAGACCGAGCGCCTTGGCGTACTGCACGGCGAGATGCCCCAGCCCGCCCAGCCCCAGGACGGCGACGCGTTCGCCCGGTTTCGGCGCGGCGTTGCGCAGACCGCTCATCACCGTGTAGCCGGCGCAGAAGATCGGCGCCGCCGCCTCGTCGCTCAGCCCCTGGGGGACGAGCGTGCAGCCGGAGGCCCACGCCAGCATCAGCTCGGAGTTGCCCCCGCCCATGTGGACCCAGGTCTGCGCCTCGGCGCAGTAGCTCTCGCGCCGCTCCTGGCAGAAGCGGCACCGGCCGCAGCCTTTCTGCGTCCAGGAGACCCCGACCCGGTCGCCGGCCCGCAGGCCGTCGACTCCGGCGCCGACCTCCACGATCTCACCCACCGGCTCGTGTCCCAGGACGATCGGCAGCGGCACCGGCATGACACCGTGGTGCGCGTGCAGGTCGGTGCCGCACATCCCGCTGGCGCGGATGCGGATCAGGACCTGGCCGGGCTGCGGGCGCGGGTCGGGGAGCGTCTTGATGGTCCACGGTTTTCTCACTTCGGTCATCACGGCGGTGCGCATAGAGACCCTCCTTGCCCGTAGAGACGGTTCTTGACCGCCCGGGGATTCATGCCGCGTTCAGGTCGTCGGGTCGCCCGCGAGCAGCTCGCGCGCGTCGCGCGGCGGGATGGTGCCGAAGGACAGCAGGCGCTCGTTGAAGGCTCGCAGATTGAAGCGCCCGCCCGCTCGCCGGCGCGCCTCGCGCACGATGTCCGACAGCTCGAGGTAGCCGACGAAGTAGGTCGAGAGCTGCGTGGACGAGAGCTTGGCGCGGCGCAGCTTGCCGCGCGCCTCCGCCTCCTCCTGAAAGCCCAGACGCTGCAGCAGGTCGAGCCCGAAGCGGTCCGCCTCCTCGTCGGTCATGGGCGTCGTGTGCAGTCGGGCGTCGAGAATGGCGTTGAGGGGCACGCGCAGGCTCTGCTTGAGATGGATCAGAAGGTTTTCCGGCTCGGCCTCGGCGTAGCCGTTCTCGAACATCATCTTCGGCGAAGGTCCCCGAGGAGAAGATCTTCTTGTACACCGTGGCGATGGGGGAGCGCAGCGCGTGCCAGTACTGGACGTAGTGGCCGGGGAACGCCTCGTGAATCGTCAGTCCCTGCAGCGCGTAGTCGTTGTACTCGCGCAGGAACGATTCCTCCAGGACGAGGTCCTCTTCGGGTGAACCTCCGCGCGGCACCGAGGAGATCCAGAACGATTTCTTCAGATCGGGTTCGAGGATCGGCGGGGGGTTGAAGAACGCCACCGCCACGCCATCCATGAAGCCGGGAGTCGGCTCGACCACGAAGTTATCGTCGTCGGGGGGCAGGCGGATGAGGTCGCGCTCCCGGATGAAGGTCCTGATCCGCGCGATCGTCCGCTGCGTGTCGCGGAACAGCGTGTCGCGCGTCGAGTGACGCTTCGTCACCTCGTCCAGCACCTCGCGGACGACGACGTTGATCAGGTCGTCGCCGGCCTCGGCGTGACGGTGGTCCGGATGGAACGAGCGGTGCAGCGGCAGGGCGATCTCGAGCATGCGGCGGCGATCGGCCTCGAGCTGCTCCTGCGCGCGCCGCAGGATCTCCTCCGGTGCCAGCAGGGACTGCAGCGTCAGCCGCAGCTTGCGGGTCCAGAGTTCCTTGCCAAGCCGCCAGTCGCCGCGCGAAGCGGGCAGCAGGGTTCCTTCCAGCCACCGCTGGTAGTCGGGGCGCCAGCGCCGGGGCCCTGGCGAACAGGATCGGCGCGGTTCTCTCGAAGAAGGTGATGCTCCCCGCGTTCGTGTGGATCACCATGTCCGTGATGACGCGCGGCGGGTTCTGGAGATTCGCCCGGGCGTCGCTCAGGAAGCGCGGCACCTGCTGCATGCGCGACAGGAGCGAGGCGAGGCGATCGGACCAGGCCGGCGAGCCGGGATCCAGAAGGGTCAGGTAGAGCGTCGAGTTCCCGAGCAGGTCGACGTAGCTCTGCGGGTCGCGCTCGTGCGGCCGCAGCTCGGTCAGGGCGAGAAGCGTGGCGTCGACGTCGCTGGTCACCAGCCGATGGTCGATGCGGGCGCTCGTGGTCAGCGACCGGGGATCGATCGGCGCGAGCTCCGCTTGAAATCGCCGCGCCATGTCGGTCTTCTCCTGGATCCCCGTGGCGCCGAGGTCTTCGAGCAGGCCGTCGTATTTGTGATAGCCGGCCATCGTCGAGCCTGTGGGATAGGCCCGCATCGAGTCGTCGAGATACCTGTCCGCGATGGTGTAGAAGGCGAGGTCTGCGCCCTGCGCGCCCTGCGGAATGCCTCCAGGGAAGCGGGACGGGGAGCGCGGCGATTCGCTCATCGTTCCTTCCCGGCCCGGCACCGGGCCCAAGGGACCGCGACAGTATCACATCGGCCGTGCGGCCGCGCGGTCCGCGATGAAAATGACGCGCCCGCGCGCTTCCCTGAGGAGCAGGGCGGGACAGTCGTCGACCGTCCCGGCGCCGGAGAGCGCCTGCCGCAGCGCGCCGGCCTTCTCCTCGCCCGCGACCAGGACCATGATCTCCGAGGCGTTCTTGATCGCCGGCGGCGTCAGGGTGATCCGCCGGGCCTGCAGACGCTCGACCCACGGGGCCGCCACCAGACGGGTGCCCTCGCGCAGGGCATCGCTGCCCGGGAACAATGACGCGACGTGACCATCGGCCCCGAGCCCCAGCAGGAGCAGATCCAGGCGCGGCACCTGCCCTTCCTTCAGACTGAAGAACGAGCGCAGCGTCGCCTCGTAGTCGATCGCGGCGGCGGTCGCGTCGGGGTTCTCCGCCGGGATGCGATGCACGTTTGCCTCCGGCACCGTGATGCGCGACAAAAGCGCCTCCTGCACGGTGCGAAAGTTGCTGTCCGGATGATCGGGCCGGACATGGCGCTCGTCGCCCCAGAACAGGTGGAGCGCCTGCCACGGCACGAGGTTGCGGTACGGATCCTGCGCGAGCCGCGCGTACATCCCCGTCGGCGTCCTGCCTCCGGAAAGCGCGACCGCAAGCGGCCGTTTCGGTCCGGCCTGGCGCGCGAGCCGCGCGAACTCGCCCGCGGCGGCGCGCTCCAACTCTTCGGGGTCGCGGACGGTTCGAAGCTCAGGATTGAGGGCCGGCATGCCGGTGACCCTCTCGGAACAGGAGGATATGGCGGAGAGGGTGGGATTCGAACCCACGTGGGGCTGTTTAGGCCCCAACCCGCTTTCGAGGCGGGCCCGTTGCGACCACTTCGGTACCTCTCCGCGTCCGGATTGCTCTCGATGGAGCCGCTCATGTTACCACCGATCGTCGGTTGACCCCGAGGAGGTCTCACGGTATATGGACATCAAGGGAGTCCATCATGCGCCGGATCAATCTGTTCGTCGTGGCTTGCTCAGTCCTGATCTTGGCGCCGCGGCCGGCCGCGGCTGAGTGCACCCTGCCGACGCCGATGTCGCACGGCCCCGGCTCCTACTTCCTGTGTGGCGCGCCCGCCAGCGCCTATGCCTTCGAGCTGAACCGGCCGGCGGCCGTGAACACCGATGGCCTCCCCCTGGCCTGCGACGCGCCCGATCCGGTCCGCTGCTCCAGCCCGGCGAGCGGCGTGGCCGGGGACGGCCTCATCACGATCGAGTCCGATTGGTCGGCGGCCGGCGTGAGCGGCTGAGGCGCGATCGCCGGGCCCTGTGCTATATCAGCTCGTCATGTCCAGTTTAACCGCGCCCGCGCGTCACGCGGCCTCCGGGATCCTGCCGAGAGATTTCTTCGTCCGCTCGGTCCACGCGGTGGCCCGCGATCTACTGGGGATGATCCTGGTCCGCGCGCCGGCCGCCGCGCCGGGCCGCACCGAGCGGCTGGCCGGGAGGATCGTCGAGGTGGAGGCGTACGACGGGCCGGACGATCTCGCCTGCCACGCGTCGAAGGGAAGGACAGAGCGCACCGACGTGATGTTCGGGGAGGCGGGGCACGCCTACGTTTACCTGGTCTACGGGGTGCACTGCTGCCTGAACGTGGTGACGGGTCCCGTCGGCTACCCGGCGGCCGTTCTGATCCGCGCCCTCGAGCCTCTCGAGGGGAGGTCAAGGATGGCCCCGGCCGGCGCACGGCCGGACCGGATCGCAGCCGGGCCCGGCCGTCTGACGCGTGCGTTCCGCATCGACCTGTCGCTGAATCGCGTCGATCTTTGCGCGCCCGGCCCGCTGTTCATCGAGGCGGGCGATCCGCCCGGCGCCCGCGAGGTGGTCCGCGGCGCGCGCATCGGTGTCGAGTATGCCGGCCCGTGGGCCCGCAAGCGGTGGCGCCTCGGGGTGCGAGGTTCCCCGGCCCTGTCGCGCCCGTTCACGACGGCGCGTCCCGCCGCCGCGCGTCGGCGTTCCTGACCCGGCGCTTCTCCCGGAAGAAGTCACGCAGCAGGGAGGCGCATTCCTCGGCGCGGACGTCACCCGTCACCTGGAAGCGATGGTTGAGGCGGGCGGCGCGGGACTGCCGCAGCAGCCGCGTGGCCCCGATCTTCGGATCGCGGGCCCCGTAGACCAGGCGGTGGATGCGGGCGTGCACCATCGCGCCCAGGCACATCAGGCACGGCTCGAGGGTGACGTACAGGGTGGCGCCGCCCAGACGGTAATCGCGGGTCTTGCGCGCGGCACGGCGCAGGGCCACGACCTCCGCGTGGGCGGTGGGGTCGCGGGCGGCCACCGGGCGATTCGCTCCGCGGCCGATGACACGTCCCGACACGACCACGATCGCACCGATCGGAACTTCGCCGTTCCTGCAGGCCGCGCGTGCCTGACGGAGCGCGGCGCCCATCCACGCGTGGTCGTCCGAGCGCACGGGGCCGAGTCTAGCATGCTCCAAAAAAAACGACGGCCCCGGAGGGCCGTCGTCAAGCCAGTCCCAGTGATGCGCCGGGAGAGCCGGCGCGCCGCGGGCTAATTCACCACGAGCGTGCCGTTATGCGTCCAGTGCTTGAAGCTCCAGGTCTTCGAGCAGCGGAACTCGAAGGTGCCGGCATGGCTCGGCGTGAACTCGACCACGGCCGGCTTTTCCTGGCTGACCTTCTCGGTGACGTTGAAGTCCGGGAACTTGATGCCGTACGTCCCGTCCTTGCTCACGAAAGTAATCTGGACGCGATCGCCCTTCTGAACGCGCAGCGTGCTCGGGGCGATCTTACCGTCGTAAGCGGTCACGTGGAACTTCTTGACCTGGCCCGGGGCCACGGTCTTTGCGGCCATCGTGCCACGGTTCTGGTGACCCTTCTGATCGGGCTGATCGGCGGCGACCGCAACAGCGGCGGCAAACACCACGACAGCCAGTGTCAGAAGCGTGCCTTTCAAGAGAACCGCTCGCATGCTTCCCTCCTCCCACCACGTATCAGGACAGGCGTCGTCCGCCGTCCGGTTGCGAAGCTCTATCGGCCCACCCGAAAAATGTTGGTTGCGGCTTCCGGGCAGTCAAGGAAGTTGCAGAAATGAAATCGGCGGAGGCGATCAGCGGCTCAAACTGAACTCGACCATCACGGTGATGTAAGCGGCCACCGGCCGCTCTCCAAGGAGCGCCGGTCGATACCGCCACTGCTTGACAGCGTCGATCGCCGCCAGGTCGAATCCCCAGCGCTGGTCGGAGGAACGCACCACCTCGATCTGGCCGACGCTGCCGTCCTTCTCGACCACGATCAGCAGGATGACCGTGCCCTGGACGCCGACCCTGCGAGGCAGGTCGGGGTATTTCGGCAAAGCGCGCGTGGACGGAATGAGCTGGGGCGGAATGAGCCCGGTTTTGTCGGGGTAGTAGATGTCCTCGATGCCTTCCGAAGCTCCAGGGCCGGTGCCGATACAATCGAAACAGTCGGAGGGACCTCCGACTCGGGGGGAGCGATCGGGTTGCTAACGGGCTGGGCCTCGCGGCGGACCTCCGTAGGGGGCTCGTTTCGGGAGCGAGCCGGATGTTCCGAGCCGTTGCGCACGCCGTTCCGGACGGCCCCGGACGGCTGGTTGTCGCCGCGGGGCAAGGGGGTATGAAAATCGACCACGACCGAGTCCGCCTTCGGCGGCTGCAACATCTCGATTACCAGGAGCGGCGCGACCAGCAGGCAGGCGAGACCCGCGGCATACAGGGCGGCGGCGAAGGCCAATCCGCGCCACCTCTGGTTGAGGCGCGCGCGGGAGCACGGACGGGAGACGATCAGCGAAGCGAACTGGGGGGCTGGCAGCATGATGCACCTCGCAGAGTCGGGTCCCATGCCCGGGTGTGTCGAAGAAATGCATGAAGGAGGGAACTGATCGAGCCGACCGTCGCGCCGAACTGCCGGAGAGTC
>QHXY01000111.1 GCA_003223145.1 Acidobacteriota bacterium | reverse complement strand
GGTGCGCTCCGGGGACCTCGTCTTCTTCGGACCGGAGGAGCGCAGCATCACGCACGTCGGCGTCGCCCTGGATGCGGGCGGCTTCGTGAGCGCCACCACCTACCGCTCGCCGGTCGTGCGCGTCGATCACATGGAGGACGAGTACTGGGCGGGCTTGTATCGCGGGGCGCGCCGTCTCCGGGGTTAGATCAGTCCTTCGTCCCGGACTTGGGCTTGTCGGTCTTCGTCGTCTTCTTCTCCCCTTCCTTCTCCGTCTTCTTCTTGTCCTTGTCGGATTCGGTGTGATCGGGGAGGGAGGCGCTCGAGCCCTTGCGCTGGTAGTCGGTGATGTACCACCCCGTCCCCTTGAACTGGATCGCCGGCGAGGACAGGAGCTTCTTGACCTTCTTCTTGCCGCAGGCCGGACACTTCTTGACGAGGGGGTCGCTGTAACGCTGAATCTGCTCGAAGCGGTGATGACAGGCCTGGCACTCGTATTCGTAGAGCGGCACGCGCACCCTCCTGCTTCAAAGCCGTTCGGGGACAGGAGAACATCACACCCCGGCGCGGCGGGATTATAAGCCGAGACACCCTTTCGCTATAATCACGGCGCCCGGAGGCTCCGCCGTGACGGGCTGCTCAACGCGCCTGACCCAGGCTTCGCGCCGGCCGGCCGCCGGCCTGCTCTCCGTCCTCGCGCTCCTGCTCTCGGTCGGACGCGCGACGGGATGGGCGGCCACTCCCCTGCCGCCGGAGAGCGACCAGTGGGTCCAGGTGAAGACGGCCCATTTCGTCCTGTTCAGCAACGCCTCCGAGAGCGCCACCATCGAGATCGGCACGAACCTGGAGCGCTTCCGCGAGACGCTGGCCCGCCTGGTCTCGGGACTCCGGATGAACTCTCCGCTGCCGACTTGGATCTACGTCTTCAAGAACGACGCCTCCTTCCAGCCCTACAAGAAGCGGGTGGGTCTCGGACCGGC
The DNA here is from genome assembly GCA_003223145.1 of Acidobacteriota bacterium. GTDB lineage: Bacteria > Acidobacteriota > Polarisedimenticolia > Gp22-AA2 > Gp22-AA2 > Gp22-AA3. The sequence goes on along the minus strand of QHXY01000111.1, from coordinate 4,862 downwards.
GAACGTCTCGGGGGAATTCCTCTCGGATCGCGACGGCAACTACGTCGGGATCGACGCCACCCCGCCGACCGGCCCCTGGACCGTCGTCTATCACGAGTACACCCACTACGTCCTCAACAACAACTTCACCGACATTCCGCTGTGGTTCAACGAAGGGATCGCCGAGTGCTTCAGCACCTTCACGGCGGAGACCGGACACGCGGAGATCGGGCGGCCGATCGACGCGCATGTCCGCTGGCTGCGCGCCGGCAAGTGGATCTCGATCGAGGATCTGTTCGCGATCGACGAGAAGAGCAAGGACTACAACGAGGGGGAGCGCCAGGGGACCTTCTACGCCGAGTCCTGGGCGCTGGCCCATTACCTGATGTACGGCCGGTCGCCAGGGCAGGCGCGCGGCGCCGGCTTCGTCGCGCAGTTTCCGCAGCGCGCCGGGCTGCAGGACGCCCTCAAGCCGTTTCTGGGACCGGACTGGGGGGACCTGGAGGCCCGCCTCGTCGAGTACGTCCGCCGCGGCCGGTTCAACGAAAGCCTCATCGATCTCGACGATCTCCGGGTCGATGCGCGTGCGGAGACGGCGCCCATGACACGGGCGGAAGCGCTGTGCCGGCTGGGCTATTACCTGGCGCACGGCCAGCCGGAGCGCGCCGGTGACGCCCAGGCCTACTACCAAGCGGCGATCCGGATCGATGCCTCGCACGCCGCGGCCTATTCGGGTCTTGGTTTCCTGCGCGATCTCCAGAAGCGCCCCGACGACGCGGCCGGCTATTTCGAGAAGGCGATCTCCCTCCAGCCGGACGACCCGCTCACGCTGTTCCTGTACGCCGAGAACCTCGTCGAGCGGTTCACCCCTTCCGGGACGATCGTCCGGCGGTGGGCGGGCGACACGCCCCCCGAGCTGGTCCGCGCGCGCGAGCTTTACAGGAAGAGCATCCGCCTGCGACCCGACGTGGCCGAGGCGTACGCCGGTCTGGGCCTGACCTACATCTTCGACGAGGGGGATCTGACCGCGGGGATCGAGGCGCTTGAGAAGGCGCGGCTGCTGCTGCCCTCGCGCATGGACGTCGTCATCAATCTGGTCGGCCTCTATGCGCGCAGCGGCGAGGTCTCCAAGGCCCGGGATCTCGTGGACCGCGTCCTGGCCCGATCCGGCCACCCGCAGGAGCTCGAGGCCGGCCGGGAGCTCCTGCTCGAATCGGAGCTGAAGACCGCCCAGACGCTGGCCGACAAGGGCGACGTGGACGCGGCGCTGAAAATCCTCAAGGCAGTCATGGCCGGTACGCGCGACGCGGCCCTGCGCAAGACGCTCGCGGAGCAGATCGACGGAGTCGAGCGGACGCGCGAGCACAACCGGCAGATCCAGATCTACAACCAGGCGGTAACCCTGGCCAACGGCGGGGACTACAGGAAGGCCGCGGCCCTCCTCGAGGACCTGGTGAAGATCGCCGATGACCCGAAGCTCGCCGACATGACCCGGCAGCTCCTCAAGCAGGTGCGGCAGGCGATCGCCGCAGGGCGGCGGCCATGACCATGCGCGTATAATTTCCACCGATGGACAAGATCCGCATCCACGGACCGTGCCGGCTGCAGGGGCGCGTGCGCGCCAGCGGCGCGAAGAACGCTGTGCTCCCGGAGATGGCCGCGACGCTCCTGGTCGACGGCCCGGTGACGCTGCGCAACGTTCCCGTGGTGCGGGACGTTCAGACGATGATCAAGGTCCTGCGCCACCTCGGGGCGCGGCGCGTGTCGCTGGACGGCGACGTGCTGCGCGTCGAGGGGGGCGCCGCCGGCGAGCCGGAGGCGCCATACGACCTGGTGCGCACGATGCGCGCCTCGATCCTGGTCCTGGGGCCGCTCCTGGCCCGCCTCGGCCGCGCCCGGGTGTCTCTCCCCGGCGGGTGCGCCATCGGGGCCCGCCCGATCGACTACCACATCGAGGCGCTGCGCCGGATGGGCGCCGCCATCGAGATCGAGCACGGCTTCGTGGTGGCCTCCTCCCCGCGGCTGAAGGGGGCTGAGATCGTCTTCGCCGAGCGCACGGTCACCGGCACCGAGAACGTCATGATGGCGGCGGTCCTGGCCGAGGGGCGGACGGTGCTGAAGAACTGCGCCCTCGAGCCGGAGGTCACCGACCTGGCCCGTTTTCTGAACGCCTGCGGGGCGCGCATCGAGGGGGCGGGCACCGGGAGGATCGTCATCGAGGGCGTGGAGCGTCTGCGCGGGACCGAGCATCGGGTCATCCCCGATCGCATCGAAGCCGGGACGTTCCTCATCGCCGCGGCCGCGACGCAGAGCGCCGTCACGGTGGAACGGTGCGACCCGACGCACCTCGAGACCGTCCTGGACAAGTTGCAGGAGTGCGGCGTGGTCTTGCGGGTCGACGGCGACGCCATCGGCGTGGGGAAGGACGGGCCGCTGCGCGGGGTCAACGTCACGACACGCCCGTATCCCGACTTCCCCACCGATCTGCAGGCGCAGTTCATGGCGCTGATGACGCGGGCCGAGGGCGTGTCGATCATCACCGAGACGGTGTTCGAGAACCGCTTCCTGCACGTGGGCGAGCTGCGGCGCATGGGGGCGCGCATCGTGGTCGACGGCCAGACCGCCATCGTGGCGGGCCCGGCGCCGCTGTCCGGGGCGCCGGTGATGGCCAGCGATCTGCGCGCCTCGGCCTGCCTGATCGTCGCCGGGCTCTCCGCCGAGGGCGAGACCGTCATCAACCGCGCCTACCACATCGATCGCGGCTACGAGAAGGTGGAGACCAAGTTCCAGACGCTCGGAGCCCGCATCGAGAGAATCGGAGGATAGGAGGTCGCATGGCCGACTGCATCTTCTGCAAGATCGCACGCAAGGAGATCCCGGCGAAGCTCGTCTACGAGGACCGGCAGGTGGTGGCCTTCGAGGACATCAATCCGCAGGCCCCGGTCCACACGCTGGTGGTCCCGAAGAGCCACTTCCCCACCCTCAATGACGTCGGGGCGGAAGAGGAGGGCCTCCTCGGCCACATGACGCTGGTCGCCACCCGCATCGCCAAGGACAAGGGACTGCACGCGACGGGCTACCGCGTGGTCGCCAACTGCCTGGAGGGCGCCGGACAGTCGGTGTTCCACATCCACCTGCACCTGCTCGGCGGCCGGCGCTTCACCTGGCCCCCCGGATGAGCCCGGGACAGCCGGCCGCGGCGGGGCCGCCGGACTCCCCGCCCCCCGCACGCACCTTTCACCGGGCGGCGGGCGCGCGCGTCGTGAGCGCCGCCTGCGCCCTGCTGTTCGTCGCCGGCACGATCTCCGTCGGCGTGACCTCCGGCGTCACCCCCGGCCTGTTGGTGCTGGCCGGGCTGTCCCTGCTGTGCCTCGCGAACGCCGCCGGCGCCTGGGCCGACCGCTACACCCTGGATGAGGCCGGTATCGAGTACCGCAATCTCCTGCTCGCGCGTCTGGGCGCCCGCCCGCGCCTGGTGCCCTGGAAGGACGTCGTGCAGGTCCATGAGCACCGGGCTCTGCGCTTCGGCCGTCTGGAGCCGGGGGCGAGCGCGCTGTTTCTGGTCCTGCGCAGCGGCCGGCGCGTCGTGCTCGACTCGCTCGCCGACTTCGAGGACGTCCAGAGCGCCGTCCGCCGACACTGCGCCTCGCGTCAGTAACCCGCCTGCTTGTCGACCTCGTTGATGAGCGGCTCGCCGGCGAGGTAGCGCTTCAAGTTGTGCACGAACAGATCGGCGGAGCGCGGCATGTACTGGGGGTGCGTTCCGGCGATGTGAGGTGTGATGACCACCTGCGGGAGGGTCCAGAGGGGGCTGGTGGGCGGCAACGGCTCGGTGGCGAAGACGTCGAGCCCGGCCCCGGCGAGCCAGCCCTCGCGCAGCGCGCGGACGAGCGCCGCTTCATCTTCTTGAGCTGCCTCTCGCCGATCATCCCGTGCGTCGCCCGGGTGAGCGGCACCGCCAGGACCAGGACGTCGCTGTCGCGCAGCAGCGCTTGCTCTTTGCCGGCCAGCAGGAGTCGATCGACGCAGTCCGGCTTGGGACGGGCGGTACGTGCCAGCCCCCAGACGGTCATCCCCAGGGCGCGCGCGCGCACGGCCAACTCCCGGCCGATGTCGCCGAGACCGAGAATGCCGAGCAGCTTGCCGCTCAGTTCCTCGAGGGGCGGCTGGCGGCCGTAGAGGTCCTGCTGCGCCCAGCGGCGCTCCGCCTGGGCGCGCACCGCGTCGGCGATGCCGCGCGTCATGGCCAGGACGAGGCCGAGGGTGTGCTCCGCGACGGCGACCGAGTTGACACCGCGCGACGAGGTCACCCGGATGGCGCTCTTCAGCAGCTCCGGACTCAGAACGCGGTCGACCCCGGCGAGCGGCGTGTGCAGCCAGCGCAGAGCGTCCGCCTTGTCGGCGAGCCGGCGAGCCAGACCCCAGGCGAACAGCACCTCGGCCCCGGGCAGGGCGCGCGCAAACGCCTCCTCGTTCATCGGGACCTCGATGTCGAAGTGCTTCATCGCCCGGCGCCGGACGGTCTCCAGACTGGCTCCGGGAAGCATCCAGATCGGCTGGCGGTGCGGCAGGTAGATGATGAGACGGCGCGATCGCGCGGCCATTCGCTGTCCCCCCCCCCAGGACAAACGCGCGCCATTCTACGCCAAGCCGGCCTGAGGTCTCTCGGCCCTGACGCGCCACGCCCTGCGGCCGCAGGGCGTGGCGCTTCGTCCAGGAGCTCTCGGGGAAGGCGATGGTCCGATTCATACTCGGTAGACGAATTTCCGAATCACTCTTCGGCGCAAACACGTCTGTCTCGCCGTGGTGGGGTTCGGCGAGGCACCGGTTGGGATGAGACGGACCACAGTGCCCTGGGTGCGACGCCGGGGCCTGCGGCCGCC
>QHXY01000454.1 GCA_003223145.1 Acidobacteriota bacterium | reverse complement strand
AGATCGTCGAGCAGGTGCTGACGGTGCGGCGCGAGGCGCCGGATCGGCCGGTGACGAGCGTGGTGTTCCAGGGGCAGGGCGAGCCGTTCCAGAACTACGACAACGTCATCCGCGCCGCGCAGATCCTGCAGCACCCCTGCGGCGGCCGCGTCCGCGGGCAGAACATCACCCTGTCGACGGTCGGCATCCTGCCGATGATCGAGCGCTACACCGCCGAGGGGCACGTGTTCCGGCTCATCCTCTCGCTGACCTCGGCCTTCGACGCCAAGCGGGCGCGCCTGCTGCCGGCCGGCCGGCGCTACGCCGTGCGCGATCTCGCCGCCGCCATGCGCCGCCACGCCTCGGCCCGCGGTGAGCGCGTGAACCTGGCCTGGGTCCTGATGTCGGGGATCAACAGCGGCGTGGACGAGGCGGAGGAGCTGGCCCGCCTGTTTCGCGGCGTGCCGGTGCGCCTGTCGATCATCGACGTGAACGATCCGACCGGCCGGTTCCGGCGCGCCGGGGAGGAGGAGCGCTCCGCCTTCCTGTCGGCTCTCGGCGCGCGCGGCATCGGCTTCGTCCGTCGTTACTCCGGCGGCCCGGACATCCACGCCGCCTGCGGCATGCTCGGCTCGCGCGCCCGCGGTGGAGAGACGGTGGACGGCCCGGGGGTTACGGCCGCCCCCGCGTCATGCAAGTAAAGGAAAATGCCCTACAACAGTGCGGGTGATGCCGCATGGCGATTGTTTAAGTTGTTCATTCCCCGTGCTTTGCAACCGCGAGTCCAGCATTTCCATGAATTGAGGCCCTCGGCGGGACAACGAGCGAGCGTTTGCCTCGGAAGGCGGATTCGCCATCCGCACGGTTGTCGGTCATTTTCCTAAAGTAAAATGTGGCCTGCCCCGCGCGCCGAAGGGGAGGTGTCCATGGCCATCCTGAAGCTGCGCAACTACGTCAACGGCGAGTGGCTTGAGCCGGCCGGGAACGACTGGCTCGACGTCGAGAACCCGGCGACGGGCGGGATCATCGCGCAGGTGCCGCTGTCGCGCCCGGCCGACGTCGTCGCGGCGATCGCCGCCGCCCGGGCGGCCTTCCCGTCCTGGGCCGCGACGCCGGCCGACCGGCGCGTCGCGCCGCTGTTCCGGCTGGCGGCGCTGATTCGCGACAACCGGGAGAGCCTGGCGCGGCTGATCACCGAGGAGAACGGCAAGTCGCTTCCCGACGCCCGCGCCGAAATCGACCGCACCCTGGAGAACGTCGAGACCGCCTGCGGCATGCCGGTCCTGCAGCAGGGCGATGTCCTGGTCGGCGCCGCCCCGGGCATCGACGCCGAGGTCCTGCGCCTGCCGATCGGCGTGTTCGCGATGATCGCCCCGTTCAACTTCCCCGCCATGGTGCCGTTCTGGTTCGTGCCGTACGCCCTCGCGACCGGCAATACCTTCGTGGTCAAACCGTCCGAACTGGTCCCCTGCACCATGCAGATGCTGACCGAATACATCGATCGCTGCGACTTCCCGAAGGGGGTGTTCAACCTGGTCAACGGCGACCGGGTCGTCGCGGAGGAATTCCTCGCCAGCCCGGACGTCGCCGGCGTGTCGGTCGTCGGCCGCTCCGCCACCGCGCGCGCCGTGGCCGAGTCCTGCGTGCGCACGAACAAGCGCTTCCAGGCGATGGGCGGCGCCAAGAACCACCTGGTGGTGATGCCCGACGCCCGCATCGACGAGGTGATCCGGAACATGATCACCTCGGGCTACGGCTGCGCCGGACAGCGCTGCATGGCGTCGTCCGCCATCGTCTGCGTCAGCGATACGACCTACCGCGAGATCGCCGATCGGTTCGTGCGCGCCTCGCGCGAGGTGATGGTCGCCAACCCGCTCGATCCGAAGATGGCCGACCGGCCCATGGTGGTGGGCCCGGTTATCTCGGCGAGGGCTGAGGAGTTCATCCTGTCGATGATCGACGCCGGGGTGAAGGAAGGGGCGCGGCTGGCGCTCGACGGGCGCGGCGTGAAGGTCGCGGGCTGCGAGAAGGGGCATTACGTCGGCCCGACCGTGTTCACCGAGGTCCGGCCCGGCATGGCCATCCACCAGACCGAGATCTTCGGCCCGGTGCAGGTGATCCTGAAGGCCGGGACGCTCGACGAGGCGATCCGGATCGTCAACGACCACCCGTACGGCAACGGCGCTTCGATCTACACGCAGAACGGCTATTACGCCCGCAAGTTCAAGCTGGAGACCCAGGCCGGCATGATCGGCGTCAACGTCGGCATCCCGGCACCGGTGGCCTACCTGCCGTTCGGCGGGATGAAGGCCTCCCAGTTGTCGCACATCAAGGCGCAGGGGAAGGCGATCGTCGGCTTCTTCACACAGG
>QHXY01000110.1 GCA_003223145.1 Acidobacteriota bacterium | reverse complement strand
GAGGCGGGCGTGCGCGGCGTCGTCCTCGACGAGAAGCACCCGGATCATCGCGGTGCCTGATCCCGATCATCGAACATCAGCGAGCCGGGGAAGCACATCCCCTCTCCTGCTGCGGCGGTGAAGTTGCCGGAAGTTTAGATCCACACCCGGACCATGTCAACCGCGAAGGCAGACGATGATGGGGACCGGCGTCGGCCGTTGACGATTCCACCGGCCCACAGTAGAATCCCCCAACTTCTCGCAGTGCTCTTCTCGTCTCGACGGACCGAGGGGGGGTTCCGTGCACCCGGTGGCAGGGCCTCGCGCGTCGCACAGCCCGAGCCGTCCGGGCCGGCACCGTCGGCTGTCGCTCGGCGGACTCGTCCTGGCGTTGCCGCTCGCACTCGCCTCGCGCGTGGAGCCGGCCTTGGCCGCGAATCCCCCGGACGATGGGATCAACCTTACGGCGCAGGTTCGGAGGGGCCCTGTCGAGGTTGACGGTCAGGGCGGCCGAGGCTGCGTTGCCCGCCCTGTCCACGACCGATCCGCCCGCTTCCGGCAACCTGTTCTTCTATATCGTCACCGGAGGGCTCGACCGCGTGCCGCCGACGATCACCGTGAGCGCGACGCCTCCGGCGAACGCCAACGGCTGGAACAACACCGCGGTCCAGGTCAGCTTCACCTGCGCGGACGCGGGCGTCGGGATCGCGACCTGTCCGGGGCCGGTGCTGGTCACGGCCGAGGGCGCGAACCAGGTCGTCAGTGGAACCGCGACGGACCGGAACGGCAACAGCGCGACGGTGAGCGTCACGCTGAACATCGACACCACGCCACCGCTCGTGCGGGCCGTCGGAGTCCCCGCGGCGAACGCCAACGGCTGGAACAACCAGGATGTCCGGGTGTCCTTCGTGGCCTCCGACGCGCTCTCCGGCATCGACACGGTGACCCCGCCGATCGACCTCCAGACGGAGGGCGCGGGCCAGCAGGCGGGCGGGTCGGTCGTGGACAGGGCGGGCAACGCGGCCTCGGCCGCCCTGACCGTCAACCTCGACAGGGCCCCTCCGAACCTGAGCATCACCGCACCGGGCGCGCCGGTGATCTTCGGAGACGCGTCTCCGGCCATCGGCACGCAATTTTCCGATGTCCTGTCGGGCATCGACACGGCGCGTCTGAGCGTCCAGGTCGACGGAGTCGAGGTCTCCGGCTGCCAGGTGACCCCAGCGCAGGCCACCTGCATCCCGCTGCCCCTGGCGGCCGGCACACGGCTGGTCTCCGCGGCGATCCAGGACCGCGCCGGCAACGCGACCGCCGCGGGTCTGCGCTTCGATCTGACCCTCACGGCCGTGCTCGATGTCCAGATCACCAGCCCCGCCGAAGGGGCGCTCACCCGCACGGCCACGGTCCAGGTGTCGGGGACGGTGTCCAGCCAGGCGCAGACCGTGGAGGTCAACGGGGTCCCGGCGACCGTGCAGGGCGGCACCTTCGTGGCCATGAACGTGCCGCTTCTGGAGGGGAGGAACATGCTGACTGCCGTGGCCCGCCGCACGCCCGCCGGCGTCGGCATCGCCACCCGGAACGTCGTGCGCGACACCACCGCACCGAGGGTAGTCATCGACTCGCCGTCGCCCGGCGATGCGATCGATGCCCCCGCGGTTACGGTGACCGGAGTCGTCAACGACGTGGTGCTCGGGACGGTCAACGAAGAAAACTGTCAGGTCGTGGTCAGCGGACGGACCGGGAGCTTCAACGCCCGCGTCAGCAACCGGACCTTCGTGGCCGACGGCGTCCCCCTGGTGCCGGGCCCGAACACGCTGACCGCGACGGCCACCGACACGGCGGGAAACGTCAGTGCGCCGTTCCCGATCCAGATCGTCCGGCGCGACGAGGCGGGGCAGAAGGTCGCCGTCGTGAGCGGTGACGGCCAGACGGCCATTGCGGGAGCGACCCTCGCCAATCCCCTGGTCGTCGCGCTTCTCAACGCCGCGGGCCAGCCGGTCCCCGGGCGCACGGTCCTCTTCTCGATCGAGCGCGGCGACGGCGCGTTGGTCGGCGCATCGGGGGAGGGGAGGACGCTGCGCCAGACGACCGATAACTCGGGCAGGGCGCAGGCGGTGTTCCGCGTCGGCACGCGCGCGGGGACCGGGCACCAGCGCGTCACCGCGACCGCCACCGGGTTCGTCGGGATGGCGCGGTTCGTCGCCTCGGTCCTGCCCGGCGCGCCTGCCCAGGTGAACGCGATGTCGGGCGAAATGCAGGAGGGAGTGGTCGGCCAGCCGCTGCCCCTGCCGTTCGTGGCGTTCGTCCACGACGCGGCCGGGAACGCGGTCGCCGGCGTCCCGGTGATATTCGAGGTGGTCCAAGGAGGCGGCAGCATCGGCGGACAGCCCTCCTTCAGCGCGCCGACCGACGGCGACGGGCTGGCCCAGGCGATGGTGATCCTGGGGCCCGTGGCCGGGTCCAGCAACAACGTCGTGCCGGCTGAGCGGCGTGGTGCTGGACAACACCAACACGCCGATCCCGAACGTGACCCTCCGCGTCACCGGCACGAGTCTCATGACCACGACCGACGCGCAGGGACAGTTCAGCATCCCCGGCGCGCCGATCGGACACGTCCATCTCCTGGTCGACGGGCGCACCACGACGCGCCCCGGCACCTGGCCGACGCTGCCCTTCGACCTCATGACCATCAGCGGTCTGGACAACACCGCCGGGATGCCGATCTTCCTGCTGCCGATCGACACCGGCAACGGCAAGATCGTCGGCGGGCCGCAGGACGTCATCCTCACGCTCGCCGACGTTCCCGGGTTCCAGGTGACGGTGTTCGCGAACTCGGTCACCTGTCCCGACGGCACGCACCAGTGTCTCGCCTCACTCACCCAGGTGCACCGGGACAAGGTCCCGATGCCGCCTCCGCGCGGCGCCGCGCCCCGGCTCGTGCTGACCGTCCAGCCGCCCGGCATCCACTTCGACCCGCCGGCCCGCGTGAGCTATCCCAACGTCGACGGTCTGCCGCCCGGCTACGTCTCGGACTTCTACTCCTTCGACCACGGCCTCGGGCAGTTCGTCACCGTCGGCACGGCCGAGGTCACCGCCGATGGCTCGGCCGTCGTGTCGTTCGCCGGTGGCGGCATCCGCGACGGAGGCTGGCACTTCCCGCAGCCGCCTCCCCCGCCCCCGGGCTGCAGCAGCAACTGCGACGACCACAACGCCTGCACGGTGGACGACGGCGACTGCCCGAATTGCCGGCACGTGCCGATCATCGACTCGACCTGCTGCAACGGCACCGGGTTCGACCCCGGCACCCAGGGATGCTGTGACGTGCGGAATGATCAATTCATTACCGTCGCCGGTCCGGGTGGTCTCGTGGCGCGTCAGTTGACGGGCTCAACGATTGTCCCGACGGTCTATTCCACACTGACTCTGTGCTGCCGCAACAGCGAAGTCCTGCAGCAGAATCCAATTGCCGACATCAACAAGTGCCCGGACCGAGTCGCGGACCAGGGAGCCTTTCTGTTCTTCGACGGCTGCAGTCTGCCCCTCTCGGATGCGTTCCGGAACAATCCTACGGGAGGCACCGATACCCAGTTCGGCAATAGTTCATACACCGGTCCCTGTGACCAGCACGACCGCTGCTACCAACGCTGCTACGAGCGCGCGTCGCAAGCCGACCTGGACGATGTCAGGAGTCTCTGCGACCTCGAATTTCTCACCAACGCGACGGATGTCTGCGAGAGAACTCAAGACGGTGAGTTGACCAAGCAGAAATGCTTCTTCTATGCCGGCGTGTATTTCGGGGGTCTGAGAGCCCTGGGCGGATCCGCCATCAGAGACAATCAACGGTACTCCTGTCAGTGCTGCCCGCCGGGGACGACATGAGTATTCGGGAGATCGGGCAAGCGAGCGGTTTCCTGCTCGTCGTGAGCACGTGCGCTTTGCAGGCTGCCGGACCGATCGCCAAGGCAAGCGCGCAGTCCCTGGTGCCCAGGTGGGAGCGCAGCTTCGCCACCGAGGACCGGCTGCTCAGGTACAGAGGTTCGCTGGACTTGAACAGCCGGGAGATGGTCTTCGCGGCGATGAGCTACGCGCGCGGGACGGACCGTGTCACCCCACGGCTTTGGCTTTGGAGAGTCGAGAAGGACAGCGGCGAGGCGGATCGCCTGCCCGTCCAAATGCCCGCGACGACAAAGGAGACGTCACAGGCGCAGTTCGAGGTCTACGATTTGGAAGCTTTCTCGGTGGTGCATGGTGGTGCGATCGTTGCCATTCTGGAGGCGTTACCGCGAGGGCACTGGCTGGTGACGCTCGATTCCGGCGGGCGCGTGCTGTCGGCGGGAGAAATCCGCGTGACGGACACGGATATGGCTTTCACCCAAATCCTCGCGGACAAGCGGGGAGGCTTTTTTGCCGCGGGGGTCTCAAGGTCGAAGGCCTACCTGGCGCGTTTGCGCGATTCCGGAGAAATAATCTGGGAGAGACATGGTGGCGATGCGGCGGAAGTGTCTCTAGCCTCGACGGGCGGCGGGCTTATTCTGGCTGTGAACCGAGTTTCTACACTCGGCCACACGAGCGTCCCCGCCGAGATCGGAATCGAGCTCTACGATGTCGACGGAACCCAGAAGGCCACTACGAAGCTTTCGGGGCGTCGCGGCAGGCTCTCGCCTTCGGGAAGCCATGTCGGGCTGGTCTACGATATCGGGCTCGCTGATGCACTCGATATCAGGCTGACCGAATTCGACCCGACGCTCCAACCATTGAGAACATCGCAAATTGTCAGCAGCGAGCAGGGGTTCGCCGGATTCCGGATTGTGCCCGCGGGCGACGGGGGCTACGTCGTCGCGGGCGCGAAGGAGCTGAAGCCCTTTGCCAAGAAAATCCGTTCTTCGGGACAGGCTGCCTGGAGCTTCTGGGGGGAGGGGCAGCCCATAGGAGTCGACGTGGACGTGGTGGCATCGGCCCAGGGCGTGTTTCTTCTGTACCCGAGGCTCGATAAGACCGGAACGACCATTCGCGTTGTCGCACTCAAGGAGTGACGGTCCTGTGATCCGCAGATGGCTCGGCCTGATTCTTCTGACGTCGCCGCTGCTCAGCTCGGCCGCCTTCGGGTTCGGAATGTCCGAAAGCCTGATCGTGTCGGCAAGCACGGCGACCATCGTTGTTGGCCAGACCGTGGCGCTCCATGTAACGGCCATCCGTGCGGATGGTGTGGTCGTGGATTTGACGAGCGGCGCCAGCGGAACCTTTTATACCTCGACCAACCCCCAGGTGGCGACGATTGAGCCGGACGGCCAACTTCATGCGATCGGAGTGGGGACAGCGCTGGTACGGGCGACCAACGGCGACATGAACGATCCGACTCGGGAGATACTGACAGGCAGCTTGACGATCACCGTCGGGCCTCCGGGAGACTCCGACGCAGACGGCTTGCCGGATTCCTTCGAGCTCGCCAATGGCCTGAACCCATTCAGCCCGCTGGACGCTGCCATCGACG
>QHXY01000108.1:12178-32331 GCA_003223145.1 Acidobacteriota bacterium | reverse complement strand
GCCGTCGCCAGGGACGCCTCGTCGTCCTCGCCCTTTCCGATGCCGTTGTTGGGTGTCGAGTCGGGGTCGATCTGGTCGGACACGGTGACCTGCGCTGCGTTGGTGTACGGTCCCGTGGCGTTGACGGTGACCGTGATGCTGAGGGCGATGGAGCCTCCGGGGGTCAGCGCGCCGATGGTCCACAGCCCGGTGCCGCTGGCGTAGGTCGTGCCGGTGCTGGCGCTGTTGTCGCCGGTGTAGGTGTAGCCCGCGGGCAGCAGGTCGGTCGCGGCGACGCCGGTGGCGGTGCTGGGGCCGCCGTTTCTCACGGTGACGGTGAAGACCACGGTGCCGCCGACGTTCGGGGTCGGATTGTTCACGGACAGGGCGAGCGACAGATCGGCGGTGCCGGCGGGCGTGATCGCCAGGGAGGCCTCGTCGTCCTCCCCGTTGCCGATGCCGTTGTTGGGTGTCGAGTCGGGGTCGGTCTGGCCGGCCGCGGTGATCTGCGCCGAGTTGGTGTACGGGCCCGTGGCGTTGACGGTGACGGAGATGCTGTGGGAAGCCGACCCGCCCGGGCTCAGGGTCCCGAACGTCCAGACACCGCTGCCGCTGTTGTAGGATCCGGCTCCCGAATCAGCGGCGTAGGTGTAGCCGGCGGGCAGCGGGTCGGTCGCGGCGATGCCGGTGGCGTTGTCGGGCCCGGCGTTGCTGACCGTCAGGGTGAAGGTGATCGTGCCGCCGACGTTGGGCGTCGGGTTGTCCACCGTCATGGTGAGCGACAGGTCCGCCGAGGCGGGCGGCGGAATGTTGAACTCGTACGCCCCGATGTCGCAGGTGGGGGTGCCGTCGCCGTTGCCGTCGAACGGCCGCGCCACCCCGCGCTGGTCGGCCGCGGGGCACCCGGTGTTGGTGCCGGCGTCAAGGGCGGGGCTGCCGGCGGTGAGGGCGTGAGTGTCGGTCTGGCCGCCGTTGTTCTGCAGGGGCCCGAGCAGCGGGTCGGTGTTGCTGAGGTCACCGACCCCCGACAATCCGCAGGTGGCCCCGCTGTCCAGGTTGTTGCCGGCCGACACCACGGTGGCGTTGCAGTTGCCACCCGCGGTATTGTTCGCCACGATGACGTTCCTCAGGACAACGGCGGCGATCGTCCGGTAGATGCCTCCTCCATCGGCGGCCGAGTTCGCAGTGATGGTGACGTTGGTCAGCGTCGCGCTCACGTTCGCCACCTGGAGACCGCCTCCATCGTTGACGGCGCTGTTGCCGCTGATGGTGACGTTGGTGAGAGACAGGACGCCGCTCTGCATGAAGATCCCGCCGGCGTCGCTCGCGGAGTTGCCGATGACGGCCACGTCGGTCAGGACGGTGGAGCCGCCGGAGACGAAGATCGCCCCTCCGTTCCTGCCGGCGGAGTTGCCGACGAACGCGACGTCCCTGAGCGTGAGGGGGCCGCTGACGGTCGCGATGCCGCCACCGTCGCCCGTTCCGGGCGCCAGACCGTTCCGGATCGTCACTCCGGAGATGGAGACGGCCGACGATCGTCAGTTCCTCGGAGATGTCCAGATCGCCCGAAGTGGCGGAGTTGTTCCCGGCGCCCGCGATCGTCAGAGTGTAGATGCCGGAGGGCAGGATGATGGTATCGGGCCCCAGAAGGGACCTGCTCTCCTGGACGGCGGCGCGCAGCGAGCAGGAGTCCGCCGCCGTCGCGCAGACACCGTCTCCTGGCAACGCATCGACGACGTCGAACTGTGTGTCCACGGTGAACGTCGCGGCCCGGCCGGGCGAGGCCAGCAGGGGCGCGATCAGTGAGGCGAAGGCCAGCAGGCCGATGCGCGTGACGCGTTGCGTGCTCGCCATTCAGGCCCTGACGGGAAGGCGAAGGGCCTCCTGGACGGCGCTGCACAGGTCTTCGAGCGGACAGGGCTTGATGAGCACGGCAGCGATCCTCGCGTCGCTGACTCGATGGTCCTCCTGCCCGATCGCCCATCCCGTCAGCAGGACCACGGGGACTCGGGCATTGATGGCCTTCACTCGCTTCGCCACCTCGAACCCGGACATGGCGCCCATGCTCAGGTCGGTGAGCACCAGATCGAACCCTCCCTTCTCGAACAGCGAAACGGCCTCCTCGCCGTGCGCGGCCGTTACGACCTGATGACCGCGCAGGCGGAGGGCGTCCCCGTAGGCCTCGCGCACGCCGGCCTCGTCGTCGACGAACAGGACCCTGACCCGGCGGTCGGGTGCGCTGGATGCCTCGCTCGTGTCCCGGTCGCTCCTCGGTCGGGGCACATAGGGCGGCAACGTGATGGTGAACGTCGTCCCATGCCCCGGCTGGCTGCGGGCCACGATGGTTCCTCGATGGCGCTGGATGATGCCGTAGACGATGCTCGTGCCCAGGCCCTGACCGTATTCCTTGGTGGTGAAGAACGGCTCGAACAGACGCTTCCGGGTCGCTTCATCCATGCCGATGCCGTTGTCCGACACCTCCACGACGACCGTCTCACCGTCGCGCCGGGTCGCCACGGAGATCCGCCCGCCGTCGGGCATCGCCTCGACGGCGTTGAAGATGAGGTTCTCCACGACCTGCGTCAGCTCGTGGACGATGCCCGTGACCATCGGTACCTGGGAGAGCGCGGCCTGGACTTCGATCCGTTTCCCCCGCGCCTCGGACTCCTGCTTCCACTTGGGGCGCGAGATCTCGATGGCGTCCTTGATCGCGAGGTTGATGTCCACCGGCGCCTGGGGAGCATCCTTGCGGATCCGCGTGTAGTCCTGGATGCGCCGGATGATCTGCGCGCCCTTCAGGGCCGTCTTGATGATGGTGTCCAGGTCCGCGCGCGTCTTGGCCGGGTCCGGCGCGTCTCGGTCGAGATCCTCGCGGATGATCTGGGCTCTGGCGAGGATGGCGGCCAGCGCGTTGTTGAAGTCGTGCGCCACGCCGCCGGCCATCTGACCGATCGCCTTGATCCTCTCCGAAAACACCAGCTGGTCCTGGGCCGACTTGAGCGACTCATAGGCCCGCTGCAGCTGGTCCGCGCGCCGCGCCCCTTCGATGGCGACCGCCAGCTGGCTGCCGAGGGCGGAGAGATGGACGACGTCGCCGTCATCGAACGGCCTGCCGGTCTTCCGGCCGCCGAGACTGAAGACCCCCAGGGTCCTCCGGTCCGTCCGGATGGCGACGCACAGGGCGATCGGCGATGGGAAAAAGCTCTCCGAGGGATGCACCGACGCGGCCCGCCGGGGTCCCTTCTTCCGCCGGGCGCCGGGCGCCAGGAACGGCTCTCCGCTCATCGCCACGCTGCCCGAAATCCCGTCGCCCAATTCCACCGAGACGGAGCCGGGGTCGCCGGTCGCCAGGCCCCGGAAGGCCGCCACTTTCAAAGTTCCCGTCGGCTCGTCGACGAGCATCAGGCAGGCGCTGTCGACTCGCAGCTCCTTCGTGACCATGTCCATGAAGAACTCGAGCAGCTCCCTGTACGAGCGGGAATCGGCGGCGGCAGGAGATCCCGCCGGGAACGCGACGTGTGAAGACAGGCTGAGATTGCGCTCTTCCTGCTCCCGGAGCAGGATGCGGTTCTTCTCGGTCAGGGCCCTCTTTTCGAGGGCCCTCTGCGCCGTGATCCAGATCTCGTCCAGGTCCTCGAACGGCTTCCGCAGATAGGTGTACGCCCCCTCTTTGATGGCGCGCAGCGCGCTCTCGGCCGACGCGTGGCTCGTCATCATGATGACTTCGGTGTCGGGCGACAGCCTCTTGATGTCGGAGAGAAAATCGAGGCCGTTTTTCCCCGGAAGCACGATGTCGATCAGCGCCACGGATGGAACGAAGCCGGACAGCATGGAGAGAGCTTCCTCGGCCGAGCCTGCCGCCCGGGTCTCGCAATCGTTCTCCTCAAGAACGTTCACGAGAACGTGGCGGATCGTTTCCTCGTCGTCGACGACGAGAATTCGAGGCCTCGCGGAACGTTCCGGATCGGAGCCCATCTCGTGTCTCCTCAACAGATAGAATCAGCCCCATCACAAATTCGATTCCCGAAGCGGTGAAGTCAAGCGGCAGGCTCCTACTTAGATAAAGGTTAGTGTCGGAGGAGGTACGAATTCGTAATCGGGCCACGTTGACTCTCCGCGGGTCGTATGGTAGCGTCCGGCCTCGCGTCCTTTTTCGGCGGCGGGACGGCGCCGGGACGGCAGGGACGCGCGGCCCGCGCCGGGCGAGACTGCGGGAGGAGCGCTTGGCGAAGGTCACGGTCCTGATCGCGGACGATCTGAAGTTCTTCCTCGAAGTCGAGAAATCCTACCTGCAGCGCGGCGGGTTCGCGGTCCTCACGGCGACGACCGGCGAGGAGGCGGTGGAGGTCGCGCAGAAACGTCAGCCGAACCTGGTGCTGCTCGATCTGGAGATGCCGAAGATGGACGGCGTGGCCGCGTGCGCGGCCATGCGCAAGATCCCGGCGCTGGCCGCCACACCGATCATCATCATGAGCGCGACCGGGTCGCAGGAGAACCGGGATCGCTGCCTGAAAGCCGGCTGCACCGAGTTTGTCGCCAAGCCTCAGAAGCCGGACGAGCTCCTCGGGATCGTGGCGCGCATCCTGTCCGTGCGTCAGCGCGAGGCCAAGCGGATCACCGTGGTGTTCAACGTCACCGGCAAGGATGCCTCGCGCCAGGTCGTGGGGCAGGGCAGGGACCTGAGCGAGAAGGGGCTCCTGCTGGTGGCGCCGTCGCCGATCACCGTCGGGGCGGTCCTGCAGATCGAGTTCTTCCTGCCGGGGACGCGCTCGCAGATCAAAGTCCAGGGGAAGGTAGTGAGGTCGGTCAAGGACGCCGACGGGTCCCACGAGGCCGGCGTGCAGTTCACCGACCTCAGCCAGGACGACCGGGCGCTCATCCTGGACTACGTGACTTCCTGACGAGATCGTCGTACAGGGAGCGCAGGGCGGCGTCCTCCGGATGGCGATCGAGCCCCTGCCGCACCAGGTCGATCGCCTCCGGGACGCGGTTCATCTCGGTCTTGGCCAGGGCCATTCCGAGGAACGGGCCGCTGCCGTCGTCCCCCAGGTCCCGCGCTCTCTGGAAGGCGGCCAGGGCGCGCTCCGGCTGATTCAGTCTCCGGTAGACCGAACCCATCTTCATGTACAGACCGGCGGAGGGAGAGGCCGCGCAGGCCCGCTCGTACGCCGCCGCGGCCTCGTCCCACCGCCCCAGCTGCGCCGAGACGCCGGCGAGATTGGCGAGAAAGCGGGGGTTGCCGGGATCGAGCTCCTCGGCGCGGTGCAGCTCCACGAGCGCCTCCGGCGCGCGGCCCGTCCCGGCCAGAAGGACGCCGAGAAGATTGTGGTACTCGTCGATGCGCGGGTCCCGCGCCAGGGCGCGGCGCAGGGTCGGCTCGAGGCCGTGGCGCGCTTCCTGCGGCAGCAGGGCGAACAGGTGCTGCGCCGCGACCACGCGCGCCGGGTCGGCGTCGAGCGCCTTTCTGTAAAGCGTCGCCGCGCCCTCGCGGTCGCCGGCGTCCTCCCGGATCAGACCGGTGATGGCGTCGTCGAGCCCGGGCCTCTTCGCCGTGCGCTCCGACCAGCGCCGCATCGCGTCGAGCGCCGTCCGGCGGCCGTCCTTGCCGGAGAGGGCGATCTGCACGATCCACAGGACCGACTCAGGGTCCATCGCCTCCAGCGTGCGCAGGCCCTCCTCGAGTGCGTCGAGCGCCTGGTCCGGCCGGCCCAGACCGAGATAAGCCTCGGAGAGGAGCTGATAGTTCTTCGGGAGGCGCTGCCGCTCGTTCGCCAGACGGAGCTGCTCCGCGGCCCGGGCGTAGTCCCGGCCCTTCAGGAAATAGGTCGCCAGATTGCGGTGGTAGAAGACCTGGGTGTCGGCGCCCGCGCCCCCGGGCGGTCCGGGCGCGGCCGGGGGCGCTTGCGGCGGCGCGGCGGTGGATGCCGACACCGCGGCGCCGGCGGGGCCGCCCGTGCCGCTCTCCGGCTCGGTGGCGTGCGCGCCGCCGCCCGGACCGCCGATGTACCCGAGGGCGCGCAGATTCGCCAGGAGCTCTTCCTCCGCCTGGCGCACGCCGGGGCCCGAGGCGACCACCGTCTCGCGCGCCGCCCCGATGTGCTCGTACGAGGGGATCGTCCGGGCGGGATGAGCGGAGGCGAATGCCGGATCGATCGCCTCCATAAGGACGCGACCGGGCATCTCTTCGGAGGCCGGCAGCCCGAGCAGATACAGGAGCGTCGGGGCGATATCGAACAGCGTCGCCCGCGGCGCCAGCCGGGCGCGCCGCGCGCCGGGGCCGCTCAGGATGAAGATGCCGTGCTCGCGGTGCCACTCGACAGGCTGCTGCGTGGTGAAGGGGAGGACGTCGGCGGGGCGATCGGTGCCGGTCTTGAAGCCGTGATCGGAGACGACCATGACGGTCGTCCCCGGCCCGGCGGCCCGGAGGATCCGGCCGATCAGATCGTCCTGCTTGACGTAGAAGCCGGTGACCGCGTCCCGGTACTTCCGGAAGTCCTCCTCGGGACAGATCGCCAGGCGCGGCGGCATGCAGTGCTGGAAGCGGTGCCCCATCATGTCGATGCCTTCGAAGTAGACCGCCGTCAGGTCGAGGCGGCGCGCCGCGAGGTCGGAGGAGACGGCGGCGTAGTTCTTCGAGCCGGCGAGGATCGAGATCGCCAGCGGTACGGGACGCTGAGCCAGGCTGCGGTTCTCGGCCTCCTCGTCGGTGCTGCGCGGTTTCAGGACCTCCCGGACGCCCTGCTCGAACTCGTCCCGGCCGATGTGCAGGACCGGGGTGATCTCGTCGTACGACAGATCGGCCGCCGTCCGCATCGACGGCAGGAGCTGGTCGAAATATTCCGGAGGATAGGTGATGCCGGCCGGAACCGCGGCGCCGGGCGGACGCGGACGCAGCGTCTCGAACACCAGCAGATTGGAGACCTGGTAGCCGTCCACCTTCTCGGCCGGATAGGAGGCCCACCAGGCGACGAAGGCGTTGGTTTTTCCGGAGTCGCTCAGGATGTTCCACAGCGCCTTGACGCGCCGGAAACGGCTGGTGATCGGCACGCGCCGCCCGGACGCCGGATCGATCGCCTGGAAATCGGCGACGCCGTGCACGTCGGGCCCGACCCCGGTGACCATCGTGGTCCACAGAAGAGGCGAGATCATCGGGTCGTAGGAGCGCAGGGGCCCCGATGCGCCGTCCGCGATCAGGCGGGCGAGATTCGGCAGACGCCCGGCGCGCAGGAGTGGATCGATCGTGCTCCAGTCCGCGCCGTCGAGCCCGAGCAGGAGGAGCCGCAGCCCCGTCGGCTCGGGACGGGGAAGCGTCTCGGCCGCGGAGAACGACGAGGGCGCCCCGATGCGCGCCACCAGGTTGACCGGGCCGATACCAGCGCCGCGCAACGTCCGGGTGATCGCCTCGAACGCCGGCCGGGGGAGAGGCGCGCTGGTCGAGACCCCCGCAGCGAAATCGGCCGGCAGGAGCGCGGCCAGGGGCATCGGGTCGAGCGCCGTCCCGGCGAGCCGGGATGCCGTTCCCCGCAGCCCGGACGACCCGAGCGCGTCCGCCTGCGCGGCCAGTTCGGGAAGTGACAGCTCGTATCCGAACGACAACCGGATACGGACCGCCGCGCCCTCCTCCGTTCGTCGGTCGACGTCGATGCCATCCAGACGGCCGGACGTGGGAATGACCGTGAGGCGCGCGAGCGGCCGTTCGAGGTGCCAGCCGGGGTCGAGCAACCGGCCACCGGCTGAGGCGACGGACCCCTGAGGCACCCGCACGGTCGAGATCGCGATCAGAACACCCGCGATCAGCGCCACCCCGAACGCGGCGAGGACAGCGCGGTGAACACGAAGCGGCCGGCGCGAGTCCGAGGGAGGGAGCGGCGGCGTGGCCGCGGGTTTGCGGGACTCCTTCACGCGACCGAGTATAAGCCAAAAAAACAGCGGCCCCCGAGTGGGGGGCCGCCCGAAGGAGGAGCCTGGGAGAGGTTGCCGGTCTCTAGAAGTCCCAGCGCGCCGCGAGGCGCCATTGCCGCGGAGTCTGATACTGGATCGGCTTCAGGAAGTCCGGGTCGGTGACGCCGGCGGTGAGCTCGACGGTGTCCTCGAAGCCGGTCGCTTCCTGGCTCTGGAAGAGATTGAAGACGTCGAGCATCAACGTCATCTTGGTCTTCCCGAAATTGATCGGATAGTCGCCGTGCAGGTCGAGGGTGACCAGGTCGGGCGTGCGCCCGAGATTGCCGCGTTTCACCGGATCGTACGAGTACAGGAAGATGGCGCCCGTGACCGAATCCGGATCGGTGAGGGCCGCCGACAGGTTCTTGCTCTTCCGCAGGATAAAGTTCGCGGGATTCCCCCCACCGACGGGGTCGGCCCAGTAGGCGTAGGTCGGGTTGATGCCCGGGATCTCGCCGCTGTTCTGGTAGATCGGGTGCGCCAGGAGCGAGGTGCGCGGCACGCCGCCGGTCCACGAGAAATTCGCCCCGAGCCGCAGCTTGTTGTTGAAGGTATACGAGGGATAGACGTGCAGGACGTTGCTCACGTCGGCCGGCAGCGGCCCCGAGATGAACTGCCCGGACATCAACGGTGAGTTCGGGAAGTCGTACAGCGAGGTGATGTTCGGGTCGCTCTGGCCGTTGTCGTTGCGGAACAGACCCTCGTAGTTGCCGATCAGGCGCGCGAAGCGGTAGTTGGCGTACACCGACCAGTTGTCGGAGAACCGCTTCGTGTAGATGAACTCCAGCGCCTTGTAGCGGCGGACCGGCTTCGGGAAATTGGACACGCCGCCCGACGGGACGTTCTTGGTCCCCGGATTGGCCAGGACGTAGGAGCCGAAGGTCGTCGCCGGGTACTTGGTGCTTTGCGGCGTCGACGGGCTGCCGCCGAACGGATCGTACGGGTAACCATAGGCATAGCCGTAGTAGAAGTTCTGGATCTGCTCGATAGCGTTGACCTGGACGTCCTCCAGGGCGCGGCCCTGGGTGCGGAAGATGGCGCGCACCTCGAACGACGAGTTGGGCGTCACCTCGAAGGCGAACCCGCCCGACAGCTCGTCCTCGTAGGGGAGCTTGGTGCCGCTCTGGACGCTGGTCTTGTCGACGCCCTGTGTAAACACCGCGGCGAGCGCCGTGCACGTGTTGGTGCCGCCCAAGCCGTCGCTGCAGGTACGGCTCTGGCCGAGGCGCGGCGTGGTCAGGGCGCGGTCGGAGAACTCCTGCCGGCTGATGCCGACCTCGTTGCTGAAGGCGCGCACCGCCAGGTCGTTCGGAACCCTCTCGAAGTAGCGGCCCCAGTTGCCGTACAGACGGCTCTTGCCGTTCCCCATGACGTCCCAGGTCACGCCGAGGCGCGGCGCCAGGTTGCCGCCGAAGGTGTAGTCGTTGGGCGCGTAGCTCGAGGACCCCGGGGTGAAGATGCGCGACGTGACGCCGGTGCTCGGATCGGTGAAGTTCTGGGTGCCGAACGGCAGGGTGAAGCTGCCGGAGCCCTTCACGGTCTCGGACGAGTAGCGCAGCCCGGCTTTCACCGTCACGCGCGGCACCACCGACCACGCGTCCTGAAAGAAGAACGCGGTCTCGCTGGCGGAGGTCGGCGGGTTCTGCGGCGCGAGGCGAGCCCGGGTGACCCGGAAGCGGTTGGCGCTGTCGTACGCCACCGTCGGATCGCCGCCGATGCCGTTGCGGATGCTGACCGTGCCGCCCCCCCGGGTCGGGACGGCGATGGTGTCCTGAAAGCCGTCGGCGTCGGCGTCGACCGGCACGCCCGTGAGCGGGTCGCTCACCGGCAGCTCGACGTTGAACGACGGGCCGGTGTAGGTCGCCGTGTCCCGGTACGAAATGTCGTCATACTCCACGCCGTATTTCAGCTCGTGCTTGCCGAAGACATTGGTGAGCTTGACGGTGTACTGGGTGCTGGTGTCGTCCTGATTGGAGATGAAGCCGATGCCGCCGCTGCGGGTGCTCACGGGCGACAACGTGAGCGGCACGGGACCGCTGCCCGGGTCGTAGGAGGTCGCGCCGCGGAAGAACTCGAGAGTGTTGCGCAGATCGGTGAAGGAGTACTGGTCGAGCGCCGAGGTCTCCCGGAAGATGCCGTCGTGGTGCGCGACCTGGGCCTCCATGAAGAAACGCGGGCTGAACACGGCGTTCCACTTCAGCGCCTGGTTGTCGGATCCGAACTTGATTTTGCTGTACCCGCCGCCCGTGTCGAAATCCCCGAAGCGCGGAGCGTTGTCGCGCTGCGGCCCGCTGGGGCCCTCGGCCGGGTCACCGAAGAAGGACAGCTCGACCTGGTGCTTCGGCGACACCATCCAGTTGAACTTCAGCGCGTAGTTGTTGGCGGTGCGCTTGGGATCCAGCGTGGAGCCGGCCGACGGGAACGCCGCGGGGGACGTAACGCCGAAGGCGGTGGCCGATGCGCTCTCGCTGAACACCGACTCACACTGGCTGGCCGCCAGGCAGTTGCTCGCGGCGCTGAAGGCCGGGTTGGTCAGGCTCTGCGCCGAAAGGTGCGACGTGGTGAACACCGGATTGTAGGCGACGAAGTAGAACAGCTTGTCCTTGATGAACGGGCCGCCCACGGAAAAGGCCAGGTCGTTGACGTCGGTGTCGACGAGATTGGCGGCTCCGGAATCGAGCTTGACGAGCTGCCGCGACGACTGCAGCGCCGAGGGGCTGCTGAACCATTTGACACTGCCCTTGAAGTCGTTCGTCCCCGACTGATGGTGTTGATGATCCCGCCCAGCGCCTGGCCGTATTCAGCCTCGAATCCGCCGGTCTTGATCTGCACCTCGTCCAGGAAGTCGCTGGTGACGCCGGTGCCGAGCGAGCCGTAGTTGATGTTGTAGGCGCCGATGCCGCCGTAGCCGGTGTTGGTGATGTTCACGCCGTCGATCAGGTAGGTGTTCTCCAGCCCGGAGGCGCCGCCGATCGAGTAGTTGCCCTGCCCGGTCCCCAGCCCGCTGACGACTCCGGCCGCGACCGCGTAGGTGTCGGTGAACGAGCGCCCGATCGGCACGGCATCGGCGAAGTCGCTGTACTTGATGTTGGTGCCGGTGGACGTCGAGCGGATGTCGACCAGCGGTGTCTGGCCGGTGACCGTGATGGTCTCGGTCTTGCCCGGCTCGAGCGTGAAGTCGAGGGCCGTCCTCTGGTTCAGCCCGACCGCGACGTCGTTGTGGATCACGGTGGTGAACCCGCCGGGCGCCTCGGCCCGGACGGTGTAGGTGGATGGACGCAGGAACGGCAGGATGTAGCTGCCGTTGACGTCGGTCTCGGCGGTCCGCGTGCCGAACTGCGACGTCGCGATGATGACCGCGCCGGCGATCGCGCGTCCCGTCGGATCGGTGACCTTGCCCGCCAGAGTCCCGGTCGTCAAATCCTGGGCCGGCGTCGGAGTCACCGTGACCAGGAGCGCCAGTAACAGCGCCAAGCAGGTGATGCCGCTCCTCATGATGTCCTCCTCCCCTCCTGTCGAAGTCGTCACCGGCCGCCGGCTTCCGCTCTCGGATCCGCCGGGAAAACGGTTACCGACGCAATCACGCAATCGCAATATAGGGCCCGTGAATCCGAACGCAAGGCGGCGCGTGGAAATGTCGAAAGGGGATTACGGAAACGTTATGGAGCGGCCGTCGGGAGATTGAGGAGGGCGCGCAGCTCGCCTCCCAGCTTCACATCGACCCGCTCTAGCCGGTCGCACTCGTCCCGGGCCCGATCGGCGCGCCGGTCGGCGTAGAGCGCGAGCGCCAGCTGGTAGCGGGTCTGCGCGTGGCCCGGATCGATCCGCAGCGCCCGGTCGAAGGCCTCGGCGGCCTCCGCGAAGCGGCCCGCGGAGCCCAGGGCGACACCGAGGTTGAAGTGGGCGACGTGCAGGCGCGGGCTGAGCGCCGCGGCGCGCGCGAAGTCCTGGATGGCGGCCTCGGTCCGGCCGATCCTGAAGCGCCGGCTGCCGCGCTCCACCAGCAGGACGTCGGACTCGCCACCGAGCCGCACGGCGTCGTCGAGCAGCCGCAGCGCCAGGTCGGTCTGGTCGTCGCGCGTCAGGACCAGGGCCTGCGCGATCAGCCCGGCCGGCGTGCGCGCGAATTCGTCAGGAGGCGGCTGCGTCAGCGCGTCCGGCAGCGTGCGCCCCGGGCGGCCCGCGGCGACCTCGATCGACGCGCGATCGATCGGCACCGCGCAGGCGAACAGGCGATCGGCGCCGGCCGGCGGGGCAAGGATCGATCCCAGAAGACGGTGTCGCCGATCGAGAAGGAACCCGGCGCTCGCGCCGCCCCCGTCGGGAATCCTGATACGCATCAGCTCGGGACCCGATCCGGTGCTGATCCGGCGCTCCAGGCGGGCCTGGAACAGCCGCGGACGGTAGCCGTCCCGGTTCCTGATCCCGATCAGCGAATCGCCGTCGGCGGGAAGCGGGGCGATGCCGTGCGGCGTGGTGGATCCGGCATCGGCGTCCGACGTTCCGCTCTCGTCGCACGCCTCGATCCCCGGGGCGCGCAGCAGCACCAGATCACGGCTCGGGTCCTCGAGCAGGATCTCGGTCACCTCGATCGGGCGCTCGGGCCCGCTCACACCCGCCAGCGCCGGGTCGGGCGTCGCCTGGAGCCGCTGCCAGCGCGGCCGGCCCAGGGAGGCACCGGAAAGCGGCGCCAGAACGAGACCGGGTTGATCCAGCGCGTAGGCGACCGTCTGCAGCACGGTATTGCCCGAGGCGTCCCGGCCCGCCAGCTGCAGGGCGCAGGAGGCCGCGGCGGGCGCCACGGTGGCGCCGTCGCCGGTCTTCATACCCGCGGCCATGCAGGCCGCCACGACCAGCGCCAGGCGAATCGGCGGCACAGTCCTCCTCAGGGCTGCGACCAGGTGCATCGGGGGGACGCGTGGTCCGATCAGCTTGTGACGATTTTGCTGTCGAGAGTGCGGCCTTCCATCTACGCCGGGCCGGTGCCGGCGTCAAGGCGTTTTTTCGGGGTTCCCGGAAGGGACAGCGAGGAGACCGGGCGGAGGCGCCGGCGCGCCGCCTGGGCGAGGGACAGGAATGAGGTGTAGAGATATCCCATCTGGAACAGGAGGAAGAACGGCAGCGCCGTGTAATGGCCGGTGATAATGGCCCAGGCACTCACGCCGGTGAAATAAACACCGAGGAGCATTTCCGCCGCCGTCCAGGCGCGCCGGCCGAACCCACGGTACGCCGAGCGTCGCCAGTCTCCCGAGGTCCCCTCCAGGCAGTGCTTCGGGGTCCGCAGGAACTCGGTCCGCCCGCCGCGCAGGGCCGCGCAGACCGCCCGCGCGTTGTTGAGGCTCAGACCGATGCCGAGTGACATCAGGAACGGCAGGTAGGCCAGCGTGGAGGGCCAGTCGTCCCGCAGCTCGCGCTGGGCGCACAGGTAGAAGGTGGAGATCGACAGGGTGGACATGAGGAACAGCGGCAGATCGAAGTACATGAGCTGGTCGAGCCCGAGCGCCCGGCGGGCCACGACGGCCGGGACGATCAGGATCGCCAGCAGGACCATGAGGGCGTAGGCGCTGTTGTTGGTCAGGTGGAACATCGCCTCCATCTTGACCTTCAGCGGCAGCCGGGCGCGCAGCAGGCGCGGCAGGATCTTCACGCCGGTCTGGATCGACCCCAGCGTCCAGCGGTGCTGCTGCGTCTTGAACGAGTCCATGTCGGCGGGGAGCTCGGCCGGCGCTACGACCTCCGGCAGGAAGACGAACTCCCAGCCCTCGAGCTGCCCGCGGTACGACAGATCGAGGTCCTCGGTCAGGGTGTCGGACTGCCATCCACCGGCCGACTCGATGCAGGCCCGGCGCCAGATCCCGGCGGTGCCGTTGAAGTTGAAGAAACGGCCGGCGCGGTGCCGCGCCGCATGCTCGATGACGAAATGGCCGTCCAGGAAGATGGACTGGATCCGGGTCAGGACCGAGTACTCGCGGTTCAGATGGCCCCAGCGTGCCTGAACCATCCCGACGCGCGGGTCGCTGAAATAGTGAACCAGGTCGAGAAGAAAGGAAGGCGCCGGCACGAAATCGGCGTCGAACACGGCGACCAGCTCACCCCGGGCCTGCGCCAGCCCCTCCGCCAGCGCTCCCGCCTTGAAGCCGCGCCGGTGACCGCGCCGCAGATGCCGCACGTCGTGCCCGAGGCGGCGCATCTCCTCGGCGACCTCGGCGGCGATGCGTGTCGTGTCGTCGGTCGAATCGTCCAGGATCTGGATCTCGAGACGATCGGCCGGGTAATCGAGGGCGCAGGCGGCGCGGATGAGACGATCGACGACGTAGCGCTCGTTGTAGATCGGCAGCTGCACCGTCAGCGGGGGGAGCGGCTCGAGCGTGGCCGGCGGCCGGGGCCGCTTCGGCGCGTGCCGGTAGAACAGGTACAGCAGGTGGTAGCGATGCCAGCCGTAGATCGCCAGCGCCAGGAGCGTCGCGTAGTAGGAGACGACGATGCATCCCGCGAGCCAGGTCACGGCCGCGGGCGCGCTTGTTGGCCGGAGGGCCGTCTGCTACGATGCGCGGCCGTGCGCTTTCCACCGGTCGCGCCGGCGCCACTCCGTCGTCTCGTGCTCCTCGGCGCCGTCATGGAGTGCGGCTTCGTGGCCATGCTGTTCACCCCGACCGGTCCCGGCCGCACGCTCGCCTTCCTCGTCCTGTTCTTCGCCGTCTTCGCCTGCTACGTCCTCGCCGTCCGGCAGGTGCTCGGCCGCGCCGACGGCACGGGCTGGACGATCGTCGGCCTCGCCTGTCTGTTCCGTCTCACGTTTGTGTTCGCCGCCCCGGTCCTCAGCGACGACCTGCAGCGCTACCTGTGGGACGGCCGGGTGACGCTCGATGGCGGAAACCCGTATATCGCGTTTCCGGCCTCTCCCGCCGGAGCGGCGCGAGGCGACGCGGACATCGGACCCTTGGCCCACAAGGAGGTCGCCACCGTCTACCCTCCGGCCGCGCAGCTTCTGTTTGCGGGCGGGGCCGCCCTCGGCCCGGGCATCTATGGGATCAAGATCCTCGTCGTTCTTCTTGACCTTCTGGTGATCGCCGTCCTGCGAGCGCTCCTCCGGGAGCGGGGACGACCGGGCCTGCGGGTCCTGATCTACGCCTGGAACCCGCTGGCCGTGACGGAGACGGCCTGGAGCGGCCACATCGAACCCGCAGCGACGCTCTGCGTGCTCCTGGCTGCCGTGTGGATTATACAGAAAAGGGAGGCGGGCGCGACGTTCGCCCTCGCCGCCGGCGGGCTGGTGAAGGTCGTCCCGCTCATCCTGATCGCCCCGCTCCTCCGGAGGATTCGCGCGCGCCATCTGCCGATCGTTCCGGTCGCCGTAACGCTCGCCTACTGGCCGTTCCGCGCGGCCGGCAGGCTCCTGTTCGCGGGTCTGCGCGAGTACGCGGACCGCTGGCTCGGCAACGAGTCGCTGTTCGGCGTCGTCCACGCGGCGATCGTCTGGATGAACCCGACGCCAGGGCTGAAGGCCGCCATCGCCTGCGTGCGCCGCAGCGTCCCCCATACGTCGGGGCTCGATCGTCTCTACGGCTACGTCTATCCGATCGATCTGGCCAAGGGCGCCTGCGCGCTGGCGGTCCTGGGGTTCGCGGCCTGGCTCGTGCGCCGGGACGTCGAGCCGCTGCGCGGTCTTTACTGGATGAGCGGGGCGCTGCTGCTGCTGTCGCCCACGGCCCACCCCTGGTACTTCCTGTGGGTCCTGCCCTGGCTGTGCCTGTTCCCGTCGCCCCCGTGGATCCTGCTGAGCGGCCTGGTGGCGCTGGCGTACGCCAATCTCGGCGCCTCCGGACGCGCCGGCGAGCCGTATCCCTGGATCCGCCTGGCGGAATACGGGCCGTTCTACTGTCTGGCCGGCGCCGGGTGGCTGAGGGCGAGGCTCCGGGTCCGCCGGGGCATCGGGGGCGCGGCGGCGGCCGGCACGGTCGATGACAGCGGACGCGGGCGGGCGGCCTGCATCGCCCGCCCGGCGCCGCGGTGATAGACTCGAACCGAGGATCCTGTCCGATGCCCGCGGCCATCACCGGACTCGGCGTCGTATCTCCGTTCGGCTTGGGCGTGGAGGCATTCCGCGCCGGGCTGCGCGAGGGCCGCAGCGCCACGCGCCCCATCTCCCTGTTCGACCCGGGCGACCTGCCGTGCCGTGTGGCGGCCGAGGTCCCCGGCTTCGATGCCGCGGCGCACCTGGACCCCGAGGACCTGCCGCGTGTAGGCCGCATCGTGCCGATGGCGATCGCCGCAGCGCGCGAAGCGCTCCGGGACGCCGGTCTCCCGGACGGCCTGACGGCCGCGGAGATTCGCGGCATCGGGGTCATCGTCGGCAGCGGCGCAGGGGCGATCGATTTCGCGGAGCGCCAGTACGAGGCCTACTATCGCGACGGGATCCGGCGGGTCAATCCGTTCGCCATCTCCTCCTCGGTGGTTGGTATGGTCAGCAGCGAGCTGAGCATCCGCTTCGGTTTCTCGGGGCCGTCGCACGTGCTGAGCAACGGCTGCACGAGCAGCACCGACGCCATCGGCTACGCCCTGCACGCCATCGATCGGCGGGAACAGGAGATCGTGCTGACCGGGGGTGCCGAAGCCTGCATCACGCTGGGAATGATGGAGGGGTTCTGCCGGATGCGGGCCGCAGCCATCGGCTGGAACGACCGGCCGGACAGGGCATCGCGACCGTTCACCATCGACCGCAGCGGCTTCGTGCTCGGAGAGGGCGCGTACCTGCTGGTCCTGGAGGATGTCGGGCACGCCCGGCGGCGCGGCGCGCGCATCTATGCCGAGGTTGCCGGGTACGCCTCGACGTGCGACGCCCACCACCGCGTGCACATGAGCCACGACGGCGCCGAGTCGACCCGCGCCATGGACCTGGCGCTGCGGTCGGCCGGGGCGTCCGCCGGCGAGGTCGAGTACATCAACCTGCACGGCACCTCCACGCGGCAGAACGACCGCGTCGAGACGCTCGCGATCAAGGCGCTGCTCGGCGAGCGGGCGCAGGCCGTCCCGGCCTCCTCCACCAAGTCGATGATCGGCCACGCGCAGGGCGCCTGCGGCGCCGCCGGGGTCGCGGCCACGCTCCTGGCGATGGACGGCGGTTTCCTGCCTCCGACGATCAACTACGACGCGCCCGACCCGGAATGCGACCTGGACTACGTGCCGAATCGCGCCCGGACCGGGCAGCCGCGGCTGGCGCTCTGCAACTGCATCGGCTTCGGGTCGAAGAACTCGGCCCTGGTGCTGCGGTCCACCGGACCGTGACGGCCTCGACGGTCTGTGACGTCATCGTGGTGGGCGGCGGTCCCGCCGGCTCGACCGCGGCGACGCTGCTGCGGCGCGCCGGCTGGGATGTCGTTCTGTGCGACGCCGCCCGATTCCCGCGCCACAAGATCTGCGGCGAGTACGTGCCCCCGGCGGCGCTGCGCATCTTCGAGCGCCTTGGAGCGCTCGGCGCCATCGAGTCGCTCGGGCCGCTGCGCCACGTCGGCATGGCGGTGGTCTCCCCCGGCGGGACCACGGTCCTCGGCCGCTACGGCGGCGGGGTCCGCGGACTGTCGCTGCGCCGGCTGGATCTCGACCGCGCCCTCCTCGACCACGCGCGCCAGAGCGGCGTGACCGTGCTGGAGGGGGCGCGCGTGACCGGGCTGGCGCGCTGCGGTGGAGGTGTGTTCGAGGTGGCGGTCGGCGGCGATGCGCGCGCCGCCGGGCCCGCCCCGGCCGCCGTGCTGCGCGCCCGCGCCGTCGTGGGCGCCGACGGGCGCAATTCCCTGGTGGCGCGGCGGCTCGGACTGAGGCGGACCGAGCCGCGTCACCGCAAGTGGGCGGTGATGGGGCACTTCGGCGGCGTCGACGTGCCGGCCGGCCACGGCGAGATGATCGTCACGCCGTACGGATACTGCGGCATCAACCCGCTGCCGCAGGGGCTGGCGAACGTCTGCGTGGTCGTCGACCATCAGGCGATCCGGGGCGCGGCGGTGGGCGGAGATCGGCTGGCGTCGTTCTTCCATGACAGGATATCCGCGCATCCCCTGACCCGGCAGCGGATGGCGCGAGCCGAGCCGGTCGGACGACTGTGGGCGACCGGGCCGATGGCCTGCCGGACGGCACGCGGCTTCGCCGACGGCGCGGTCCTGGTGGGGGACGCCGCCGGCTTCTACGATCCGTTCACGGGGGAAGGGATCGCCATGGCGCTGCGTGGAGCGGAGATGGCAGCGGAGGTCCTGTCGGGGGCGCTGCGCCGCGGGGACCTCGCGTCGCGCGCTCTCGAGCCCTACGAGGAGGCGAGGCGCGCCGCGTTCCACGCGCGCCTGCGGCTCGACCGGTCCCTGCAGGCGCTCCTGAAGCATCCGCGCCTGACGGACTGGGTGGCGCGCCGGCTGCGCCGCGATCCGGGCCTGGCGGACCTCCTGGCCCGCGTCACCGGCGACACGGTCGACGCCGCCCGGCTGCTCCGCCCCGGCTTCATGGCGCGTCTTCTTCTGGCCTGAAGCGGCGGCCGGACCCCGGGGTGACCATGGACCGCCCGTCGATTCTCTATGTGGTGTTCGTGGCGGCGGCCGTGCTCGTGGCGCTCGGCGAGCGTGTCTACGCCCGGCGGAACGAGACGCGGCTCCTGCGCCAGGGGGCCGCCGAGGTGGCTCCCTGGGTCTTCCGGCTCATGGCGCCGGTCTACATGCTGCTCTTCCCGGCGGCGATCGCGGAGCACCTGGCGCTCGGCCGGCGGGCGCCGCCAGTTCTGGCCGCCTCGATGCTCGTCCTGTTCAGCGCGGCGAAGGGGCTGAAGCTCTGGGCCGTCCTGCACCTCGATGGGCTCTGGACGATGCGCGTCATCCTGCCGCGCCGGCTGCGCGTCGTCACCGGCGGCCCGTATCGCTACGTGCGGCACCCGAACTACGTGGCGGTCATCGGCGAGATCCTCACCCTGCCCCTGGCCGGTGGGGCATGGATCACGGCGGCCGCGGGCGGCGTCCTGTTCGGAGCCCTCCTGCGGGCGCGGGTCCGCACCGAGGAGACGGCGCTCCTGGCGCGGCCCGAATACGTCTCGCGCATGGCCGGCAAGAATCGCTTCATCCCCGGAGGCGGCCGGTGAGGACCCGCGCGGCGGCCGTGATCGCGGCGCTGGTTTCCGGGATGTGCGCGCTCGTCCCCGCGGCGCCGGCGCCCTCCCCGGCCGGGCCGCCCGCCACTCCCGCGAGGCCTGCCACCCTCGTGATCGATCCGGCAACGAGCGAGCTGACGTTCAGCATCAGCCGGCCGGGCGAGACGATCGACGGCGCGACACGCGAGTTCGGCGGCGAGGTCGTGCTCGATCCCGCGGATCTGTCCCACGCATCCTCGGTTGTGCTCAGGGTCAAGGCCGCTTCCCTGGCGACCGGCAACCGGCTCCGCGACCGCAAGATGCGCGGCTCGCACCTGGAGGTCGATCGCTTCCCCGAGATCGTGTTCCGCTCGACGTCGATCCAGGTCGGCGAGAGCCTGCGGGGCGCCGGCACGCGCAAGGCCCTGGTGGAGGGGGCGCTCAGCCTGCACGGAGTCGAGAGAACCGTCCTGGTCCCGGCGCTGATCCGGTATGATAACGGCACCCTGACGGCCGAAGGGAGCGTCGATCTCACTTACAGCGACTACGGGATACCGATCCCGCGCTTCCTGTGGCTGGTCATGGACGATGCGATCAAGGTGCGCTTCCGCTTCGTGGCCGGGCCGGACGGGCGGTGACACCGGGGGACAGCCGCGGGATGGTTCACGTCCGTGAGACGCACTGGGCCGACGAGATCGCCGACGGCATCCTGAGGCAGTCCGCCGGCCCGCACGAGATCTCCACCGGCATCTCGCCGTCCGGCGAGATCCACATTGGCAACCTGCGCGAGGTGATCACCGCCGACGTCGTCTACCGTGTCCTCGTCGAGCGCGGCGTGCAGGTCACGCTCGACTACGTGGCCGACAACTTCGACCCCCTGCGCAAGGTCTACCCGTTCCTGGACCCGTCGATCTATCAGAACCACATCGGCAAGCCGCTGTCGGAGATCCCCTGCCCCTGCGGCCGCCATCCGTCGTACGCCGCACATTTCCTCGAACCGTTCCTGGCCTCGCTCGTGCGTCTGAGGATCGAGGTGAAGGTCCTCTATGCCGACCAGATGTACAAGACCGGGATGATGGTGCCCCAGATCGTGCAGGCGCTCAAGGGTCGCGACACCATCGCCCGCATCCTG
>QHXY01000108.1:0-12049 GCA_003223145.1 Acidobacteriota bacterium | reverse complement strand
CCGGTGAGCATCGAGCCGTTCGGCAAGGACCACGCGACGCGCGGCGGCTCATACGACACCGGCGCCCTGATCTGCAGGGAGGTCTTCAAGGCACCACCGCCGTTCCCCGTGACCTACGAGTGGATCTCCTTCAAGGGCATGGGGGACATGAAGAAGAGCAAGGGGAACGTGCTGTCGGTGCACCGGATGCTGGAAGTGCTGCCGCCCGAAGTGTTGCGCTACCTGATCGTCAAGACGCGTCCGATGCGCTCGATCGGCTTCGATCCGGGGCTGCCCCTCCTGGCGCTGGTCGACGAGTTCGACGATGCCGCGTCGCAGAGCCGCGACCCGCGCGCGCTGCAGCTCGCCGGGGCCGGCCAGTTCCAGCCTCTGGGCGTGCCGTTCCGCCACCTGGTGAACGTGGTGCAGATGGCCGACTTCGATCTGGACCAGGTGATCGTCATCCTGAGGCGCAACCACTACTCCGTACCGGACCCCGCCGCCGTCAAGGAGCGGGCCGGCTACGCCATCCGCTGGCTGCGCGAGTTCGCCCCGCCGGAGGTCAAGTTCTCCGTGCAGCGCTCGCTGCCGGCGGCCGCCGCCACGCTGTCGGACGGACAGCGCGTTTTTCTGACCCGCCTGGCCGAGGAGTTGCGGCCGGGCCTGAGCGGCGAGGAGATCCACGCGCTCATCTACGAGGTGGCCAAGAAGACCGGGCTCGACAAGACGACCGCGGCGTTCGAGGCGATCTACATCGCGTTCCTCGGCCAGCCGAAGGGCCCCCGCGCCGGCTGGTTCCTGGCGTTCCTCGAGCGCGACTTCGTCCTGTCGCGGCTGCGCGAGGCGGGTCGGGTGGCTGCATGAGCGCGACGCGGCGCGGGATCCGGCCGGTCCTCCTGCGCGTCGCCCTCCCGGCGTGCCTGGCCGCGGGCCTGCTGCTCCTGGCGGGCGCGCCCCGGGCCGCCGCGCAGGGCAGTCTCAAAGAAGCCTACCTCCAGCGCTTCGTCGGCAGGCCCGCGCCGCCGTTCCTGCTGAAGGACCTCGAGGGGCGGGAGGTGAGGCTGTCCGATCATAAGGGCAAGGTGATTCTGCTGAACTACTGGTACACCGGCTGCTTCCCGTGCCGGCAGGAGACCCCCGATCTGATCCGCCTGTACAACGCGCACAAGGCGCGCGGTCTGGTGATCCTCGGGATCAACCTGGACGCCATCCTGATGCCCGCGGACGACCGGCGGATGCTGCAGAGGTTCGTGCAGGACTTCGAGATACCCTACCCGACGCTGATCGCCGAGGACAAGATGTACGACGATTACGGCAAGCCGTCGATCGCCCCGCTGACGCTGCTCATCGATCGCCAGGGCAGGATCGCGCAGGTGTTCTGGGGCGCCTACAGCTTTTCGGTGTACGAGAACGCCGTCCGACCCTACCTGGAAGCCTCCGGCCCGTAGACCGCCCTCACCCACGCGAGGTACCGCGCATCCGCCTCGTCCCGGGACATGCGCGGGGGAACGCTGAGTCGATCCCGCGCCGTGTCGTGGCGTCCCCACCAGCCGGCCGGGTCCCGGGTCAGGAGCGCGGCTCCGAGGCCGGTCGCGTCCGGCGTCTCGCGCACGACGATCGGTCGTTGCAGCAGATCGGCCTGCGTCTGCAGCAGGGTGCGACAGCGGGTCAATCCGCCCGCCACCAGGATCGAGGCGCCGCGCGGCCCGTCGCGGGGCGGTGCCGCGCGCACGATTTCGGCGCAGCGGAAGGCGATCGATTCGACCACGGCGCGCATCAGATCGCGCGGGCCGGCGCGTCGGAGGTCACCGGCGAAGCGCG
This sequence comes from Acidobacteriota bacterium, assembly GCA_003223145.1. GTDB lineage: Bacteria > Acidobacteriota > Polarisedimenticolia > Gp22-AA2 > Gp22-AA2 > Gp22-AA3. Next base: position 10,249 of record QHXY01000108.1, on the reverse strand, counting down.
GCCGCGCCGCCGGGTCCCAGCGCGGCGCGCCCAGTCCGGCCACCGCCGGAAGGAAGTGCACCCGGCGCCGCGGACCGCGGTCGCCGGCGAGAAAGCGATCCAGGTCGGCGATGCGCAGTCTCAGTCGCAGACGCTTCCGCGCCCAGTCGATCGCCGTCGCGGCCGCGTTCACCGGGCCCTCGACGGCGTAGAGCACGGTCGGATGCGCACCCGGGCGGTCGCCGCGCCACGAGGCGAGAAGCGTCGTCAGGAGACCCGGGACCCGCACGAGCCGCTCGCCCGTGCTGATCAGGACGAACGCCCCCGAACCGTAGTTGATCGTGATCGCCCCCTCGGCGCGGCAGCCGAGACCGATGAGCGCCGCCTGCTGGTCGCCGGTCATCGCGCACAGGCGGAGCGGCAGACCCGAACGTCGCAGACAGATCGGCGACGTCAACGTGGTCGGAAGCGCGGCCGGCAGGGCCGGGGCCTCGACCAGGGCTCCGAGCCCGAACGTGTCGAAGAGCTCCGGCTCCCAGGAGCGCGAGTCGAGATCGAAGAGGAGCGTGCGCTGGGCATTGGCGTGGTCCACGGCGTACACCGCTCCGCCGCTCAGCCGCCACACGAGAAATGTGCCGAGGGTGCCCCACAACGCCCTCCCCGAGGCGACGCGGCGTCGCAGCCCGCGGACGTGACGCAGGGCCCAGGAGAGCTTCGAGGCGGAGTAGTGCGGGCTCAGGCGGAGACCGGTACGCCGCCCGATCGTCTCGTCGAGATCGCCGCCGGAGCGCGCCTCCCTTCGCAGCCGTGACACCAGGGGAGCGCCGCGCAGGTCCTGCCAGGAGTAAGCCGGCGTGAGCGGGCGCCCGGTGTCACGATCCCAGAACAGGACGGTCGATCGCTGCGTGGCCAGCCCGAGCGCCTCGAGGTTCCTCGACCGCCGCGGCAGCGCCGCGCGCAGAGCGGACAGCGCCGCTGCGAAGATCGCCTCCGCGTCGTGCTCCACGCGGCCTCCCGGCAGACGCCGCGTCGCGATCCTCCGGCGCGCGGCGCCCCCGGCCCGGGCGGGCGGCGCGGTGACGGCCTTGACGCTCGACGATCCGAGATCGAGTCCGGCCGGCATGGCGCGCATTCTACAGCGCCGACGCCCGAACCTGACCGAGGTCACGACACCCCGCGAGGCAGGCCGCGCTGCGGTGCGGCTCATGCTCGCACGCGCAGGATCATCGGAGACCTCCCGTTCCGCGTGGCGCGGCTCGAAATCGCCGCACCGCAGCGCGGCCCGCCTCGCGTCACGCTCATCCTCCGATCAACCCCGGATCAGGATGCATTCCGCTGCTGACATGATCGAGGGGGTCGCAGGGGCGAGCAGAAATGGATCAGCAGAGAATTCAGGTTGACGTGAGGGCGATCGGCACGCCAGGCAGGCCACGCGCCGGTGCGGCGATTTCGAGCCGCGCCACGCGGAACGGGAGGTCTCCGATGATCCTGCGCGAGCGAGCATGAGCCGCACCGGTGCGTGGCCTGTCTGGCGCTCCCGCGCGCTTCAGGGCGTCTGAGCGTTGACCGACGGCGAGCCCGCGTGACATCCTGCTTGCCGGCCAGGGAGGCGCGCATGGACGCGATCCGGAACATCCTGACGGTCGACCTCGAGGAATGGTTCCACATCGACGAGCGGCTGATTCCCGCCGGCACGTGGGACGGTCTGGAGAGTCGCGTCGAGGCGAACACCCGGGCGCTGCTCGCGTTGCTCGACGGCTGCGGCGCCCGCGCCACCTTTTTCGCTCTCGGCTGGGTGGCGGCGCGGCACCAGAACCTGATCTTCGAGATTCACGAGCGCGGGCACGAGATCGCCACGCACGGCTACCTGCACCGCACGGTCGCCGGGATGACGGCCGCGGAGTTCCGGGCCGATCTGCGGGAGGCGCGGCGGGCGGTGGAAGGATGCGGCGGCGGGCAGGTCCTGGGCTATCGCGCGGCGCGCTGGAGCCTCGGCGGTGTCCCGGGGGGCGGGCGCCGCGGGCGCGCCTCGGGGATGGTCACGGAGGCCCTGGACGTCCTGATCGCGGAAGGGATTCGCTACGACGCCAGTCTGGCGCCGATCGTCCACATCGGCGACCCGTCCTGGCCCCGCGATCCCTACCGCATCGAACGCCCCGGCGGATCGATCGCGGAGCTCCCGCCCCTGGTGGGGCGCTTCTACGGCGCGTCGCTGCTGTTCGCCTCGGGATGGGCCCTGCGGCGCGTCCCCAACCGGGTCCTGCTGCGGGAGATCGAGCGACGCAACCGGCGCGGCGTCCCCGCCTTGATCGACGTCCACAGCTGGGAGCTCGACGCCGACCCGCCGCGGGTGCGGCTGCCGTTCATGCACCGCCTGGCCCACTACGGCGGCCTGCGCGGTTTTGAAGCGAAGCTGGCCGAGCTGCTGAAGAGCGCCGCCTGGTCGCCGGCCCGCGATCACCTGGTCCCGCCGGCCGCGACGTCGATCGAATCACCGAACCGGGCCGCCAGGAGCGCCAGGTCAGAGCCGTCGACGATGCCGTTCGCGTCCACGTCGGCGACAGTCGAGTAACCCGCCTCGGCCCGGCCCCGACCGAAGGCGCGCGCCAGGACAGCGAGGTCGAAGCCGTCCACGCGGCCGCTCCGGTCCACGTCCACCCGGCGCGGATCGAGCCCCACCTCGATCAGCCCCGCGAGCCCGGTCATGCCGCCGTCGGGATTGACGATGGTGAGCGCGCGCGGGCCCGGCGCGGCGTCGGGGTCGACGCTCACTCGAAGCGTGAGCGTGTCACCCGGACCGTCGGGCGCATCGGGGGTGACATCGGGCTCGACCGTGACGCCGTCTCCGGCTCCGGCGGCCAGACCGGGCTGCAGGTCGTCGCCGTGCAGGACGATGGTGGTCGAGGTCGACTCCGTGAGGGCGACGGTGGCGGCGGGCCGGAGCATCGGATTGGAGCTGAAGGCGACGACCTGGGCGAAGTAGGACTCCGCCAGGCCCTCATCGGGCCCCGGCAGACGGCTGTCCGACCAGACCACGAGGGCCTGGGGCAGCGCGCCGTCGACACCCGGCGGAGTCGGGAACGGGCGCCCGGGGCGCAGGACGGAGGGGACGTACTGCCGCCCGGGGAGCGCGGCCAGCGGCGCGCCGCCCGGCGGCGTCTTGGGCCGGCCTCTGGGGTCGATCGCCTGCACGTACAGGTCCATGGGGTCGGAGGGATCGGCGGTCCGGAAATCCTCCCAGACGATGGCGAGCGTCCCGTCGCCGAGGAGGCCCTGCCGGTGCAGGCGCATGCCCCCGTTGTGGGCCACGGCGGGGACGGGCGCGGGCCAGGGGAGTCGGCCGTCGCGCTCCAGCCGCCGGACGAGGATCGCCTTGTAGCCGTAGGACCGCGCCTCCTCCCAGGTGACGTAGAGGCTGCCGTCCGGGTTGGCCAGCGCCTCGGCCGAACGGGCGGTGCCGATGGCGATCGGATCGTTCCCGTCGGGGGCGGACAGGACGATCCCTTCATCGCCCCACAGACGTGCGCCGGCGGGGGACATCTTCTGGGCACGGGCGCGGACCGAGGCGAACAGCACGATGGCGCCGGCGCTGCCGTCCGCGATCACGCGCGACGCCATGTCATCGGTCGTCCCGCCGCTCCAGACACGCACGCCGCCGGCGGGCCAGATCACGGCTCCGTCGCCGCTCACGCGCTGCATGCGGACATGGCCGTTCGGGTCGGTCTCGTCGTCACGCGGCTCCCAGAAGGAGGCGCCGACGAAGTCGCCGAACCGGCCGCCGGTGAAGATCACCGGGCTGCTCCAGAGCGGCCGCCCGAGGGCATCGAGCCGCTGCAAGAGCGAGATTCCAAAGTACGCGGGCTGCACGCCGATGGTCTCGCTCCAGGCAATGAACAGGCCGCCCTCGCCATCGGGGAGGATGACCGGGAGACTTGCATCGTAAAGCGGAGAGGAGACGCGCACGGGGTAGCGGTCCAGAAGCTCCCGCCCCTGCGGGTCGTACTCCTGAACGAAGACCTGGGACCTGTCGTCGCCGACCTCCGTCTCGAACACCATGACGAGCGCCAGGCGGTCCGGGGCGACGAGAGCGGCCTGCCACGGCTCCTGATTCCCCGTGCCCCCGGCCAGGAGGGCGCCGCAGGGATCGTCGGCGTAGAGGCCTTCGCCCAGGCGCAGGGTGTGCAGATCGCCGTCGAGATGCACCATGAAGACATCGTATTGCTCGGTCGCCGGCAGATCGCTCCGATGGTCGTCGAGCGCCGGCAGGAAGAAGCCGCCCATCCCGTCGGCCACGGGAGACATGATGATCCGGGGCCCCATGGCGCCCGAGCAGAAGGGGTGACCCTCCGGCTCCAGCAGCAGGTTGCTGCCGGCGGCGGCGGGCGAGGGATTCAGGGCGCACAAGCCGAGCGCGCAAAAAAACGCGGCCGTCCCTCGGGAGGAGGATCGGGACGGCCGCGGCGCCTCGGGCAGGCGCCATCTCGGTGCCTTCATCGCCGGCTCAGGGGTCGCGTTCGATCCTCGGGGCCGCAGCATCATGGCCCGCCTGCACGCCGAGGGCCAGCCCGCCCCCGTAGGGTCCGTAGACGAACTCGATCAGGAAATCGGAGGCGCGGCCGCTCAGGGTCGAGAGCGTGCCGCTGTATCCCTCCCTGAACAGCTCCCGAGCGAACTGTTGCGTCGAGACACCGCCGAGAAGATAGAGACGATGCGGCTGGCTCGCGGCGGCATGCTCGCCATAGAAGCCGACCGCGCCGTGCTCGAAGGGCCCCGCGAGCTGGCGCGTGCCGTAGGCGCCGACGACCTTGCCGCTCGAATCGACGAGCTGGTGCAGGGAACCGGGCTCGATCCACCGGCCGCCCTCGTAGTAGCCCTGGATCGGCATGCCGTAGACGTCCCCCGTCGGCGGACCGAGCTCTCCCGACGGGTGGTGCTCCGCGGCGTCGAGCCGCAGCGCGCTCTCACCCGCGATCGGCTGTCCCGAGTGGATCTCCCCGTGCTCCGCCAGCGCGTTGGCAAAGCCTCTCTGGAAGGAGGAGTTGAGCAGGAAGGTGCTGAAGACGCTCCCGGCCATCGCGGCGGATCGGGGGGCCAGCCCCAGGTCCTGGAACAGCAGCATGAACCCGTCGACGATGCCCTGCCCGAGCGGCGTGTGCAGGATCACCGGAGTGACCGCCGCGGCGTACAGCGCGGGCTTCGAGGCCGCCAGCGAGTGCATGGCGACCTCCCAGCCCGGCCCGGCTGCCGCCGTCAGGAAGATGGTGATCCCGGTCAGGGCGACCGAGGTTCCGACGTCGGCGCGCGTGTCGCGATCCATGAGCGCCAGCGCCCCGACGAACAGGATCAGGCCCAGCGGATTGCGCCCGCCCGGATCGGAGAGACCCACGGGATTGTCGCGCGCGTAAGCATACCGGTTCAGCGCCGCCGGGTCGGCGGTTTCGGGAACGAGCGCGTCCGGCTCCAGGAACCTTCCGAGCTCGGGGTCGTAGTGGCGGGAGCCCATGAGCAGGAGATTGGAGGAGCGGTTCGCGGGCGCGCCGATGAACAGTCGCGTGATCGCGGCGTCGTCCTGCAGGCTGGCGGGCCGGCCGAACGGGCGGTAGTCGTAACGCGCGACCACGCGACCCTGGTCGTCGATCACGGCCCGCGTGCTTCCCAGGTGGTCGGTGATCGGATAGAGGGTGCGGCCGGACGACTCGACCATGGCGATCCGTCTGCCACCGGCGAAATAGCTGAGGGTCGCCAGGCCGTCGCGCACCTCGATCTGCGGCATCGGCGTGAGCAGGACGGCGCGAGGCTGCCCCGGGGCGTCCGTCACTTCGCGCACCCGCCTGCCGCCGGCGTCATAGGTCTCGGACAGCACCAGCCCGGTCATGCCGTCCGCGAGACGTGAGAGCCGGCCGGTCGCGTCATAGGTCAGCGTGCGGTTGGAGGACGCGGAGCGGATGGAGACGATGTTGCCGGCCGCGTCGTACGACATCGACTGGCCGGTGGACGAGCGTGTCACCCAGTGCGGGTGCAGCGGATCGTCATAGAAGAAGCCGACCCCATCCTTGGTCAGCAGGCTGCCGGCGTCGTCGTAAAGATAGGCCAGGTCGCCGTAGGGGCCGACGGCGCGCGTCAGGCGATGCCGCCCGTCGTAGGTGAAGACCTGGGCCGAGGGTCGCGCCGGATCGTGACGATCGTCGATCCGGGCGATCCGATCATCGTCGTCGTAGCCGTAGTTGTCATCGAGGAGAGAGTCGCCGCCCGGTCCGACGACGTGCAGACGCAGCGGGCGGCCGCTCGGGCTCTCGTACTCGGTCGCGAGCCGCCCCCCGCTCTTCAGCGTGATGGCGGTCAGCTGGCCCCTCTCGTTGTAGGCCAGGGCGGTGGCGAACGGTCGCGCCACGCTCAGGTTGCCGCCCTCGTCGTAAGCGTACTCCGCCGCAGGTCCCCCGGGGAGCGTCTCCAGGACGATCCGGCCCTGGGCGTCATACGCGGTGTCCACGGTGTAGGTCGCGCCGTCGAGAGCGCGGGTCATGCGTGTCACGCGTCCCATCAGGTCGTGCTCGAAGCGCTGCGTGCCGGTCGGGTCGATGATGGACGTGAGCCGTCCGATGGCGCGGGCCGCGGCCCCGCCCTCGTCGTAGCCCCACGCGAAGCGACTGCCGTCCGGGAGGTCCTTCCGGACCAGGCGGTCGAGGGCGTCGTAGGTCAGTCCGGTGACCTGTCCCGACGGGTCGGTCTCGCTCGTCAGATTGCCGGCGAGATCGTAGACCGAGCGCCACGACCCGAGGTGCGCGTCGGTCAGCGCCAGACGCTGGCCGAGGGTGTCATAGGCCAGGGTGGTCACGGAGCCGGCCGGGTCGGTGACGCGCACCAGACGACCGGCGGCGTCATACACGTAGGCGGCGATCGAGCCGTCTCGCCAGGCGCCGGCGCCGCCTTCGAAGTCCTCCGCCCGCACGACGTCGCCAAACGCGTTCTGGCCCAGGTCGTGCCGGTGGCCGAGCGGATCGAGGAAGGTCTCGTCCCAACCGGCGTACTGAACTCGCCGCGTCCGCCCGGCCGCGTCGACCGTGACCGTCCGGCGTCCCGCGGCGTCGTACTCCGTGTGCGAGGCGAACGACGCGTCCGACGGCAGGGCGTACTCCTCGCCGGTGGCGAAGAATGGCTCGGCCCGAGTCGCCATCCGGCCGGCGGCGTCGAAGGTGACGGCGCCACCGACCACCATGCGCCCTCCGGGCGCCTCGATCTTCGTCTCCAGGAGCCGGCCAAGCCCGTCGAAGTAAGCGATCGACTCGAGGCAGCCGGCCGTGCCTTGGCGCTCGCCGGCGCCGCTCTGTTCGCGCGCGAAGCGGAAAACGCGCGCCGGCACGGCGTCGTAGTCGTGCCGGTAGGAGACGGTGGGTCTGTCGGAGGAATCGTAGGGCCCGTACTCCGCCGTCTTGCGGCCGAATCCGTCGTACTCCATCTGCGTCCTCGCCCCGTTCGGATCGGTCAGGCGCAGAAGCAGGCCGGTGCGCGGATCGAACACCCGCGAGGTGACGCGTCCGAGGGCGTCCGACTCGCTGTCGGGGAAGGTGAACGTCGGGTCGATCTGCCCGCGGACGATGACGCGCCGCCGGCCGAGGGGGTCGACCTCCCAGGCGAGGTTGCCGTAGACGTCGTAGCCGCGCGATATCGCGGGGTCCACGGAGTCGTCGGGAGCGCGGCCCGCCGGACCGGGCGGGCCGCTCCGCCGTTGCTCGCGTGTCGCGAGGCCGGCGTCGCCGACCGCGCCCAGGGCCAGCCCGTCATAGAAGGTCCAGCTCTCGGAGACGACCGAGCCGTCCACGCCGGCGAGCGAGCGATGCACGGGCAGATCGAAGAACCAGCGGCCCAGGGCCGGGTCGCCGCCCGCCCCGTCGTCGAGGGCGGAAAGGAAATCCTCGGTGATCACGCGGTCGTCGAGCGGGTCGTCGACCGACCCTTCGCGGCGCTCGATGCGGCGCAGCATCATCCGGTCCGGAGGATGGACCGTCTCGTCGAACAGATAGGCATAGGACACGGCGCTGCGCCGGACGTACGCGGCGCTCCCCGGGTCGGTGGTCGTCCAGTCGTAGAGCGTCGTCTCGTCGCGCACCAGCGGATGGCCGAGCGGCGGGATCGCATCGCCGGTGTCATAGGTCCACGCGGTACGGGCGAAGACGGCGCCGTCGGCGGTGCGGCGCACGACGCGCTCCTGCGGCACACCCCGCAGCGGCGCGACGCGCCGATCCGGCTGCTGGTAGAACAGCGTCTCCACGGACTGCAAGCCGCCGGGTCCGGTCTCCGTGACCCTGCGGAAACCGCGAAAGTCCCGGCCGGCGTGGTTGTGGAACGGCACCTCGTAGGCGTAGCGGGTTGTGTAGGTATGCCCCATCCCGTCCTCGTCCGAGCGCTCCGTCACCACCGTCACCGGGTAAGGCAGCGTGGCGCGCGCACCGCCCTCCGCCGGGCCGCCGTGGGGCGCGGGGGCGTACACCAGAGAGGCGCGCCCTCCGAGGCCGTTCGTGTAACTCTTCATGAGGGATCCCGGGAGCCACGAGGTGTTGCGGCGCCACTCGCGCGTGCCGGTCTCCGGCGCCGCCAGATAGTCGGCGCCGCCGTCGCCGTCCAGATCGATCAGACGGACCCCCTGATCGCGCGGCGCCCCTCCCGGTGTCTTGACGACGAACAGACCCGGGAACCACGAGAAATCGACGTGGCCCCATCCGCCCGTCAGGATCGGATAGTAGGCGACCCTCTGCTGCACACCGTCCCACGAGCGCGCCAGGATGATGTAGCTCGTCTGCAGGCGCGCCTCGTTCACGACGCGCAGACCCCGGTCCAGGGAGGCGCCGTCACCCGAGCTGTACACGTCTACGAACCTCTCGCCCCCGGTGATCTCGAGGAACCAGCTGAAGCCGCCCGACGTCCAGGTCGGCGAGGGACCGCCCGGGCGCCCGGTGTTCAGATAGGCCACGTTCTGCACCGTGCCGTCGACGTTGGAGGCGCGGAACAGGTCGACCAGCCCGTCGCCGTTCAGCTCCATGAGCCGCATCCCCATATCGAGGAAGCGGCCGTGGCTGATGTGGCGCACGAACGGATCGTCCGGCAGGATCCAGCCGGGATCGAGACGGTAGACGCCGCGGTCGTAGAGATAGACCCGGCGTGTCGCCGGGGCGCCCCACTCGGCGCGCGACACCAGGATATCGGCGCGCCCGTCGGCGTTCACGTCGGCGAGGCGCACGCCGAGATCGTCGCTGATGTCACGGCCCGATTCGGCGTGCAGCCAGACGAACGGCTCATCCGGCAGGAGATACGAGGCGCTCCTGTCGGTCGTGAAGCCGGACCCCGTGTTGAGGAAGACCCCCTTCCTGATCCCGAGGTTGTAGTGCTGGGCGATACGGACGACGTCCGGGTAGCCGTCGTCGTTCACGTCGAGGAAGCGGACGCCCATCTCCACCCGGTTGAGCGTCCCGCGCTTGAGCACGAAGTAGGCGCTCTGGCTCTGGTCGACGGTGTCGACCAGGTTCATCAGGCTGGCGCTCCAGGCCGCGTCGTAGACGAAGCCCGATCCGGTGTTCAGGTAGACGGCGGCGGTGACCTGGTAGACGCCGCCCGTCAGGTGCGCCGTGAACTGCACCAGGTCGGGGAGACCGTCGCGGTTGAGGTCCTCGAGACGCACGCCCGGGTCCTCGTCCTCACCGGACGAGCCGTAGACCAGCGGCAGCGGGGGCGCGCCGCCGGGAAGCGCCGCGGACCAATGCCCGTAGCCGTCGGGAAGGTAGTAGGAGTACTCGATCGCCGGCAGGGTTCCGCCGGCGCCGTCGCCGCGCACGATCGCGACGAGACTCGACTCGCCGATCGGAAGACTGGTGGTCGAGGCGGAGGTCGCGGTCGCCGAGGTCGTGTCACCGGGAGGGCGCACCGGCCGGGGCGCCGCGTTGATCTTCGCCGGGCCGCCGCCCCGGCCGCCCGGCGACCCGGGCCCGGTCGGTCCGCCACCGTCGATCGGACCGGGTGCGGGCCCGGGAGCGCATGAGCCGATGATGTCCGTGGTGCTGCCGGGCTTGTCGTACTGGAAGGCGTAGCTGCGCGCCACCTTGCCGGAGGCGCTGGTGAGGATCGACGACAGCCGGTAGAGGAGCCTCTCGCCGTACGGCGTGGGGGACTCGTCGCCGCGTCGTTCCCAGCAGATCTGCACGGCGTTCGTCGCCGGGAGACCGGTCGCCGGATGCGCGGCGTAATCGATCCGGATCGGGTAGAGACGCGCGCCCTGCGA
>QHXY01000453.1 GCA_003223145.1 Acidobacteriota bacterium | reverse complement strand
GCCCTCGCCAACGTCCTGATCTTCAGCGGCGTTCTGGCCGGGTCGCTGGCCGCCTTTGCGCTGTCCCGCGCGGGCGTGTCGCCGAGCGGCGTCCTGATGGCCGCCGCCGTCGCCACGATCGCCGGCACGGTCTGGGCGCTGCGAATCCTGCCCGAGGCGCTCCTCCGCCTCGTCCTCGTCATCCTGACCCACACCTTCTACCGCGTGCGGGTGATCGGACGGGCCGGCGTCCCGGCGAGCGGGGGAGCGCTCCTGGTCCCGAACCACGTTTCGTTCGTCGACGGCCTGTTGATCCTCGCGAGCCTGGATCGACCGGTCCGCTTCGTCGTCGACGCCGAGTATTTCTCGTCCCGGCTGTTCAACCCCTTTCTCGAGGCCCTTGGAGCGATCCCGATCTCGGCTTCTGGGGGCCCGCGGATGATCCTGCGGGCCCTGCGCGATGCCGGGCGGTACCTGGACGAGGGCGAGCTGGTCTGCATCTTTGCGGAGGGGCAGATCACGCGGACCGGCATGCTCCTGCCGTTCCGCCGCGGCCTGGAGCGGATCGTCAAGGGGCGGACCGCCCCGATCATCCCGGTCCACCTCGACCGCGTTTGGGGAAGCATCTTCAGCCGGGCCCACGGCCGCTTCGTTACCAAGTGGCCGGAGAGGATCCCCTACCCCGTCACCGTGTCCTTCGGGACGCCGATGCCGCCGGACGTCCCTCTGCACGAGGTGCGCCGCGCGGTCCTCGAGCTGGGCGAGGCGGCTGCGACGCTGCGCAAGGACGTTCGGAGGCCGCTGCACCGCCAGTTCGCGCGCGAGGCGCGCCATCGTCCGTTCAGCTTCGTATTCGGCGATGCCACCCGGACGCGCGTCTCACGCCTCGGGGCGCTGGCGGGCGCGATCGCGCTGGCCCGCGCCGTGCGCGAGCCCTGGAAGGGGCAGGAGCGTGTCGGCGTGCTCCTCCCCCCGAGCGTCGCAGGGGCGCTGGCCAACCTGGCGGCGGCCTTCGCGGGGAAGGCGAGCGTCAACCTCAACTTCACGGCGGGCCGCGCCGGCATGGCGTCGGCGGCCCGGCAGGCGGGCCTCCGGACCGTCCTGACCAGCCGCGTTTTCGTCGAGAAGGCGCGCATCGAGCTTCCCGGGGGTATCGAGCCGATCTGGATCGAGGACCTGGCGGCGACCATCGGCCGCGTGGCGCGCGCCCGGGCGCTCGCCCTGGCCGTCGCCGCGCCGGTCCGGTGGATCGAGCGCGCCTGCGGCGCCATCCTGCGGCCCGGAGTGGACGACGTCGTCACGGTCATCTTCAGCAGCGGCAGCACCGGGGAGCCGAAGGGCGTGTTGCTGACCCACTTCAACGTCGACGCCAACGTCGAGGCGGTGGCCCAGGTCGCGCATGTCGACGCGCGCGACCGGGTCCTCGGCATCCTGCCCCTGTTCCATTCCTTCGGTTACCTGATCCTGTGGTTCGCCGTGAACCACCGGATGGGGGTCGTGTTCCATCCGAACCCGCTCGACCCCGGGATGATCGGCAGCCTGGTACAGCGCTACCGAGTGACCATCCTGGTGGCCACCCCGACCTTCCTGCAGCTCTACCTGCGCCGCTGCACACCGGCACAGTTCGGCTCGCTGCGCATCGTCCTGGCGGGGGCCGAGAAGCTGACGGAGCGGCTGGCGCAGGCGTTCGAGGACCAGTTCGGCATCCGGCCGCTCGAGGGGTACGGCACCACCGAGTGCGCCCCGGCGATCGCCGTCGGCGCCCTCGATTTCCGCGCGCCCGGGTTCTATCAGCCCGGATCGCGCCGCGGCTTCGTCGGCCAGCCGCTTCCCGGCGTCTCGGTGCGGATCGTCGACCCGGATGCGTTCACAGCGCTCCCGCCCGGCACCCCCGGCATGCTTCTGGTGAAGGGCCCGAATGTCATGCGCGGCTACCTCGGCCGCGACGACCTGACGGCGAAGGTCCTGCGCGATGGCTGGTACGTGACCGGTGACATCGCGCTGATGGACGAAGACGGCTTCATCCGCATCACCGACCGCCTGTCACGCTTCTCGAAGATCGGCGGCGAGATGGTGCCGCACGGCCGGGTGGAGGAAGCGCTCCAGGAAGCCGCCGGCGCCGGCGGCCAGGTGTTTGCCGTCACGGCGGTGCCGGACGAAAAAAAAGGCGAGCGCCTCGCGGTCCTGCACACACTCGACGCGTCACTCCTGCCCGAAATCCTCAGGAAGATCGCCGACGGCGGCCTGCCGAACCTGTTCGTCCCGCGTCTCGATCACTTCGTCCAGGTGGAGACGATCCCGATCCTGGGGACCGGCAAGCTCGACCTGCGCGAGGTGAAGCGCTTGGCCCTCGAAGGCATCGCGCACAGGAACTGAGCAAGCGATAGAATCGTCGCAACATTCGGATGCCTTGCGGCTTCTCAAGACCGCCGACGCTTCTATCGTGATGCTACTGCC
>QHXY01000452.1 GCA_003223145.1 Acidobacteriota bacterium | reverse complement strand
ACAAGGTTGCGGGCCTGCAGATTCACCTCGCTCACGGAGACCTCGTAACCGGCCTTGAACGCCGCGATGGAGTAGCGGCCCACCGGCAGGAGCGCCGAGAACGATCCGTCCGCTGCGCTCTTCACCACCCGGCCGGCGCCGTCGGCCGGGACGTCGCGCATCCTCGCCTGGGCGACCGTCGCGTAGCGCGGGCGCCCGACCGGGGTCAGAAAAATGATCGCGTCGGACACCCCGGTCCCCCGCGCGTCGTT
>QHXY01000451.1 GCA_003223145.1 Acidobacteriota bacterium | reverse complement strand
GCTCGCCGCGCACGGCAACATCCACTTGAAGCCGCCCGCCGGACTCCAGGGTGGGGGTCAGGGTCACTTCGAGCTCCTCCTTGCGGTAACGCTTGTCGCCCGTCGCATCCGGGTCCAGAGTGACATTGAAGGAGAACAGATTGCTCGCCTCGCGGCCCAATCCCGCCCGCAGCTGGTTGCTCTTCATCGGCTGCGGGTCCTTGTCTCCCTCTCCGCGTGCCACGCTCAGCACGAAATCGACGAAACGCACGTCCGATTCCGACGGGCTGGCCGGCGAACCGCATTTCACCTTGAATGCGAGACGCCCCTGTGTCACGGATGAAGTGAACGCCTCCACCAGCCGCTCTTCGTCTGGGTTCAGGTTGATGGCGGCGCGCGTGGCATCCGGCCGCCGCGGTCGAGAGCCGGACTTGGCCCCGGCGACGACGGTCCGGGCCTCGGTTTCGAGGCGCAGAGAGCAGCCGCCGGTGGGGGCGGCCGTCGGGGTGATTCGCGCGGTGAGATCGACCATCTCGCGCGTTCCGGCACCGTCCCGGCTGATGAGGGTCGCCGACTTCTTGAGGACGCCGGTGCCTCCCGAGAAGATGTCGGCGATGTCGGTGCCCACGGACCAGGTGCCGCGGCGATCGACGGCGATGGTTTCGATCGTCACGCGTACCGCACCGACGGGGCCGGCAGACGGCGCCGCCGGCGGCTGGGGAGGAGGAGCGGCGCCGAGGACAACGAGCAGCGTCGTGAGGCCCGGGGCCCCGAGGGAGACGGCGCGACGGAAGCCGCGGCGCGCCTGCGTCGCGATCGGGGGAACGCGGCTCATCCCGTCAAGGCTATCACATCGACTCGGGTATAATCACCCGCGAGGCGGTGCCCGTCATGGCCATCGGCAGGGACGAGGTCCTCCACATCGCGAAGCTCGCCCACCTCGAGTTCTCCGACGAAGAGATCGGGCGCATGACGCGGCATCTCAGCTCCATTCTCGACTATGTGGCGCAGCTCGAATCCCTTGATACCTCTTCCGTCGAGCCGACCTCCCACGTCGAGAGCGGCGCGCACACGCTGCGGGACGACACGCTGGTTCCTTCCATGTCGCGCGAGGATGCGCTGGCGAACGCGCCGGAGCCGGACCACGGTCTGTTCAAGGTCCCCAAGGTCATCGGATGAGCGGGCTCGTCGGCCGGGGCATCGGAGAGATTCAATCTCTGGTCTCATCCGGAAAGGTGAGCGCGGTCGAGGTCTGCCGCGCCAGCCTGGAACGCGCCCGCTCCCTTGAGCCCCGGGTCAAGGCGTTCCGTGCGCTCCTCGAGGAGGAGGCGCTGCGTCAGGCGGAGCGCGTGGATCAGGACCGGCGCGACGGCCGCCGACCCGGCCCACTCGCCGGCGTGCCGTTGGCCGTCAAGGACGTCCTGTGCACGCGCGGGGTCCCGACGACCTGCGGGTCGCGCATTCTGAAGGGCTTCGTCCCCGCCTACGACGCGACCTG
>QHXY01000449.1 GCA_003223145.1 Acidobacteriota bacterium | reverse complement strand
ACGCATGCTGACCTTGGCCTCGGCCCAGGGGGGGACGACGGTCTTGACGCCGGGGCCGGTGTAGCCGCCGGCGATGCCGTGCACCTCGAACGTCGGGCTGGCCCAGATGCGCAGCATGACGTCGCGCGGGTTGGTGGTGCGCAACGACTTCAGCTCGTGGGCGGTCTGGAACTTCTTGAGGCTGAAGCCGGAGGCCAGGAAGCTCTTGATCTCGGCGGCGCTCGGCTTGACGACGTCCTTGTAGAAGCCGGGGATGAAGACCTTGCCGGTCCGGGCGTCGTACAGCTTCGCGATGACCTGGGCCAGCTCGCCGACGGGGTTGCGCGCCGCGCCGCCGGTGAGACCGGAGTGCGCGTCCTTGCCGCCGGTGCGCAGCAGCAGCCGGGCCGGCTTGAGGCCGCGCAGGCCGTACGGGATGGCCGGCCGGTCGGCCGACAGCCAGATGGTGTCGGACACCAGGACCGAGTTGGTCGACAGCGACGGCAGCCGCTTCTTGATGAACTCCTCGAAGTGGGGGCTGCCGATCTCCTCCTCCAGCTCCCACACGAAGCGGATGTTCAAGCGGGTGCCGTTGTCGGCGGCGTACCTGGCGGCGAACAGGGCGGTGATGCCGGGCCCCTTGTCGTCGGTCGAGCCGCGGCCATAGTAGCGGCCGTCCTCCTTGCGGAACTGGAACGGCTCCTGCTTCCACTCGGGCTCCTGCGCCGGCTGCACGTCCATGTGGTTGTAGACGGTGATCGTCGGATACGAAGCGCCGGCCTTGAACTCGCCGAGCACGACCGGGTTGCCGGAGGTCGGCACGACCTCGGCGGTGGCGCCGCACTCGCGCAGGAGCATGGCGGCCGCCTGCGCGCCGCGCTCGATGTCGGGCTTGTGCGCCGGGTCCATGCTGACGGTCGGGATCTCGACCATGTGGCCCAGGTGCTCCTCGAAGCGGCCGCGGGCGCTCTGGATGTAGACCTCGATGCTCCTGGGATCGGGGGTGGATCCGTTCATCGATGCGTCTCCTGTGGCGAGCGATTCAGGCGAGGACGGTCTTGAGCGCGCGGATGCGGCGGCAGGCCTCCTCGAGATCGTGCATCTTCTTGGCGTAGCACAGCCGGATCTGCCGCCGGCCGTCCTTGGGGTCGGGGTAGAACGACGAGCCGGGGATGACCGCCACGCCGCTGCGCTCGAGAATGACGCGCGCCGCCTCCTGGTCGTCCTTGAAGCCGATCTCGCTGAAGTCGGCGAGCATGTAGTAGGCCCCCTGCGGCGGGTACGGGGTCATGCCGGCCGCGCGGCAGGCCTCGACGGTCATGTCGCGCTTGACCTGATAGTCGCGTCGCATGTCGGTGTAGTACGACTCCGGCAGGTCGAACGCGGCGACGACGCCGTGCTGCAGCGGCGACGGCGCGCACACGTTGATCAGATCGTTCAGGATCGCCAGTTTCTCGGCGAACGGCCTGGGCGCGATCGTGTAACCGAGCCGCCAGCCGGTCATGGCGTAGGTCTTGGAGAAGCCGCTGATGGTGATGGTGCGGTCCGCCATGCCGGGCAGCGACCCGGGGCTGACGTGCCGGCGGCCGTCGTACAGGATGTACTCGTAGATCTCGTCGGTGACGCACAGGGAGTCGTGCTTCACGCACAGGTCGGCGATGTGCGTCAGCTCGTCGCGCGTGAACACCTTGCCGCACGGATTGCTCGGTGTGTTCACCAGGATGAACTTGGTCTTGCCGCTGAAGACGGCCTCGAGCGCCTGCGCGTCGTACGACCAGTCGGGCGGGCGGAGCGTCACGTACTTCAGCGACGCCTGGCAGACCTTCAGGATATTCAGGTGGTAGCCGTAGAACGGCGAGAACAGGATCACCTCGTCGCCGGGGTTGATGAACGCCAGGCAGGCGGTGACGAACGAGCCGGTGGAGCCGACGTTGACGATCACTTCGCCGTTCGGGTCGCACGGGATGCCGTTGTACTCGCGGACCTTCCTGGCGATGCGCTGACGCAGCTCGTCGATGCCGTCCAGCCGCGTGTAGATCGAACGGTCCTCACGGATCGCCTGGATCGCCGCCTGCTTGATGATCGGCTCGATCGGCTGATCGCAGATCCCCTGTCCCAGGTTGATGCCGTTGACCCTGGCGCACTCCAGCGACATGCGGCGGATGTCGGACTGCGCCAGCCCCTCGATCCGTTCCGCGAACAGCTTCTTCAAGGCCTGACCCCCGTGTGGACGCAGACGATCCCGCCGTTCATGGTGAGACAGGAGACGCCCGCGAAACCCGCCTCCTCCATCGCGGCCTTGAACTCTCCGGCGTCCGGAAACAGGGCGACCGAGTCGGTCAGGTAGCGGTACGCCGCCTCGCGCCCCGTGATAAGCCCGCCGATACGCGGCAGGATCTTGAAGAAATAGTAGTTGTACACCTTCCACCACAGCCTCGACGGGGGGGTCGAGAACTCCAGGATACAGGCGCGGCCGCCTCGTCGCAGCACGCGCAGCATCTCTTTCAGCCCGGCCAGGAAGTCCGGCACGTTCCTTATGCCGAAGGCGATGGTCACGGCGTCGAACGAGGCGTCGCGGAACGGCAGCGCCTCGGCGGGGGCGTTGACGAGGGTGACCGGCGCGGCGCCCGCCGCCAGCTTCTTGCGCGCCAGGCCGAGCATGGCGCGGCTCAGGTCGGCGCCCACCAGACGCGCGGCCGGCTGCTGGCGCAGGACTTCGAGCGCCATGTCGCAGGTGCCGCAGGCCAAGTCGAGGACGGCGCCGTCCGGCTTGACGTCCCGCAGCTGGCGGATCGCCACCCGGCGCCAGTGCAGGTCGATGCCGAAGGAGATGACCCGGTTGGTCAGATCATACTTCGGCGCGATGGCGTCGAAGTTGTCGCGGATCTGGATGTTCCGCGGTGTCAGCGCGTAAGGAGGCATCGGAAGCGGCCATTATACAGGGTCCGGGCGCAACCCCAGGTCCTTGAGCTTGAGCTGCAGGCCCCGGCGCGACAGGCCGAGCCGGGACGCGGCGCGGGTGACGTTGCCGCCGGTGGCCTCCAGTGCGGCGCGGATGAGCCGGCGCTCGGCGGTCGCGGCGGCCTGGCGTGAGGCGGTCTTGAGGCCCGCCGGGGCCGCCGCCCCCGCGGTGGCCTCGAGGCCGAAGTCCTCGCTGCCGAGCGCCGGTCCGCGCGCCAGGAGAATCGCGCGCTCGACGGCGTTCTCCAGCTCGCGCACGTTGCCGGGCCACGTTCGGGCCCGCAGCGCCGAGAGCGCCTCCGCACCGATGGGCGGTCGCGCCGTTCCCAGCCGCCGCGCCTGCTTGTCGAGAAAGAACTCGACGAGGAGCGGCAGATCGTCCAGCCGCTCGCGCATCGGGGGGACGGGGATCTCGATCACCCGGATCCGGAACAGTAGATCCTGGCGGAAGCGACCGCGCTCGACCTCCGCTTGCAGGTCGCGGTGGGTGGCGGCCAGCAGGCGCACGTCGACCTGGCGCGGCTGGCTCGCGCCGATCCGATCGACCATCCCGTCCTGCAGGACGCGCAGCAGCTTCACCTGCACGGCCGGCGGCAGCTCGCCGATCTCGTCGAGGAACAGCGTGCCGCCGTGCGCCAGCTCGAACCGTCCCGGCCGGGCCTGCGCCGCCCCGGTGAAGGCGCCGCGCTCGTGGCCGAACAGCTCCGCCTCGACCAGCGCCTCGGGGAGGGCGCCGCAGTTGATCTTGATGAAGGGGGCGGGGGCGCGCGGTGACAGGCGGTGCAGGGCCTCCGCCACCAGCTCCTTGCCGGTGCCGGTCTCTCCGGTGATCAGCACTGTGGACGGCGACGGGGCCACACGCTCGATGAGGCGGCGCACCGCCTCGATGCCGGGTGTCTGGCCGACGATGCCGCACGGCGCTCCGCCCGCGAGCGGCCCCTGGAACTCGGCGCGGGCGCGCTCCGCCTGGCCCAGCCCTTTGGCGACGATTTCGAGGACGCGCGTCTTGTCGAACGGCTTCGCCAGGAAATCGAGGGCGCCCTGCTTCATCGCCTCGACCGCCGCCTCCACCGTGCCGTGGGCGGTCAGCAGGATCACCGGGATCTCCGGGAAACCCTCCTTCAGCCGGCGCAGCAGATCGAGCCCGTCCATCCCCGGCATCTTGAGATCGGTGATGACGAGATCGGGGTCCTGGGCGCGCACCAGGCCGAGCGCCTCGTCGCCGGTGGCGGCGCGTGTGGTGAGGTAGCCTGCCTGCTCGAGCATGGCGCCGAGCACCTTGCGCACGTTCGGCTCGTCGTCGACGACCAGGATGTGCGGCTTGCCGGCGGCGCCGGACGCCCCGCGGGTCATCCGGCCCGCCGCGCCCCGCGGGCCGCGTCCTCCGTGCCGGCCATCGCCGGCAGCACCAGGGTGAAGGCGGCGCCTTCGGCGGGACGGGCCTCGACCCGGACCTCGCCGCCATGCGCCTCGACCAGGCGATGCACCAGCGCCAGGCCGAGACCCGTGCCACCCGGCTTGGTGGTGAAGAACGGCTGGAACAGGCGCGGCAGCGCCTCCGCCGGTATGCCCGGCCCGTCGTCCTCGATCCGAATAGTGACGCGGTCCGACCCCTCGGGCGCCACCTCGACGCGCACCGAGCCCCGTGGGCCGGCCGCCTCGCGGGCGTTGCGCAGGATGTTGCCGACGGCGCGCTGCAGCAGGTCCGGGTCGCCGGCGGCGTGCGGCGTTCTTTCGGCGACACGGACGCTCGATTTCAGCCCTTGCCCTGCGGCGTCGGCCGAGCGCAGGGCGCGCCGGGCCAGATCGGCGAGATCGACCGCCTCGCGCCGCCGGGTCGAAGGGCGTGCGTAATCGAGGAACTCGCCGACCACCCGGCCGAGCCGGGCGGTCTCCTCCTCGATCACCTCGAGCATCTCGCGGGCGCGTCGCGGGTCGGTCTCGGCGAGCAGCACCTGCGCGGCCCCCTGGATTGCGCCGAGGGGATTGCGCACTTCGTGCGCCAGACCGGCGGCCATCTCCCCGACCACGGCGAGCGCCTCGCGCCGCTTGGCCTCCTCCTGCGCCTGGATGCGCTCGAGGCTGGCGATCGCCTGGTTGCCGACGGCGAGGAATGCGGCCGCGACCTCGGCCTTCAGGTAGCGCTCCGCCAGACCGCCGCCGATCTCGATCCAGCCGACCAGACACGCGCCGCGAACGATCGGCACCGCCAGCTCCGAGCCGGCGTCGCGAAACTGCGCCAGCGCCTCCGCCGCCAGCGTCCGGCGGGCGCGTGTCCCGGCGCGCGATCGTTCCTCGATCACGGTGCGCGTCACCGGCGCCCCCTCGTCGAGCAGGAAGCGCGGCAGCGCGGCGCCATCCGGCACGAGCGGGGCCTCGATGGTGCCGCCGCTGTGGTACACGGCGTGAAAGGCACGCTCGTCCGGCTCCAGCAGATAGAGCGTGACGCGCGCCTCCCCCTCGAGGACGCGCAACGCCTCGCCGATCGAGCCCCACACCTCGGACGGTCCGCGCGCCGCGGGCAGGGAGCGGCTCGTCCCCATGAGGGCCTGCGCCAGCGGGTCGGGACCGCCGAGGAATCCGCGCATACCGCTGAGCAGGATCCGGCCGATCGGCCCGGCGATGAGCAGGACGACGAGGGTGGCGGCGAACAGCGGCAGGAACGCGTCCTCGGTCAGACGCGCCACGCCCAGGAGAAGCAGGGCGGCCGCCGCGGCGCCGGCCGCCAGCCCCAGCGAGCGCGCCACGAACCGATGCACGTCGAGGAAGCGGTGCCGCACGACCAGGGCGCAGATGACCAGCAGGAGGACGAGGACGGCCGCCGGCCCGAACCTCGGGATCGGCCGGCCGCCGCGCGGCAGGAAGTCGGACAGGCCGGCGACCACGGCCAGGGCGGCGGCGAACATCAGCAGTCGATAGGCGCTGCGTTCGGGTCCCTGGCCGCGCGATCGGGCGTGGCGGACGGTGATCGACAGGGTTGCCGCGAAGATCACGCCGAGGACGGCCATGGCGGCGTAGTTCCAGGCCGGCTGCACATAGTACGCCGGCGTGCAGGCAGAGACGTACAGCGCGCCGGCGAGGGCATACGCAGCCGCGAGCATCCCGCGCATCGTTCGCGTCAGACCCATCAGGTCCAGGCAGAGATGCATCCCGACCGGCGCCGTCAGGCACGACCCGAGCAGGTACAGGACGTGCCAGGGGACGCCCGGGGCGGCGCCGCTGCGATACACGGCGACGCCCAGGCTCCACAGGGCGAGGGTGCCGCACAGGACGGCAAACAGCCGGTTGCGCGCGCGCCGGGGCTCCGCGAGCAGCGTGCCCGCCCCCAGACCGAGAGCGCCCAGCCCCGCTACGAGGTGCAGCTCGACGTTGAGGTTCACCGCGCTCCTCCGGGCCGATTCTAACCGACGCGGCTGGTGGAGATGAGCGGGAGGGGTCGGTCAACCCCTTCGGGGACGCTGCTCCTGTGCGTGGAACAGGACCGTTTCGGCAGGAGCGCGACGACCAGACCCGCCAGCGCCCCGAACAGGTGTGCGGCGGGCGAGGCGCCGGCGCCGGCCAGACCGAGGCTGCCGGTGAACAGTCCGCGTCCGGTCCCGAGCTCGTAAGCCGTCTTGACGAAGAACAGAAGCAGGGTGAGGAGCGGCAGCGCCGCGCCGGCGGCCCCTCTCCGCCGCGTGTCGCGCAGACGCAGGACGACCAGCGCCGCGAGCTGCGCGCTGGCGATACCCGACAGGCCGCGATAGGCCCCCAGGGCCGGATGCAGGAGGAGGACTCCGGCGCTGACGGCGAGGGCGGATCCGAGCAGCAGAGACCCGTAGCGCCGGGGCATTTTCGGCTCGCACAGAGCGCCGAGCCACAGGAAGGCGGCAAGGTTCAACACGAGCTGTCGGCCGCTCAGGTGCACGAGGTGTCCCGTCAGGAGACGCCAGGGCTGGACGGTGGCGGCGTCGCCGCCGCGCAGCTCGAAGAGGGCCGGCAGAAGCACGGCCCCTCCGGGGACGATCACCGGCAGGGAGAGCGCCAGGGACGCGAGCCCGACCAGGACCGTCAGCGGGCTCGCCTCGAGACGGCGACGCAGGGACCGCGGACGGGATGCGGGCATCAGCAGTCCCCGATGAGAATGGCGGCGACGATCTGGAGCGGCAACGTGACGGCGTCGATCGGCGCCGCCAGCGGCAGCAGCAGGACGAGGAGCTTCTTGTGGCTGCGCGCATCCGGGAGTTCGGTCAGCACCAGGCCGTACGGCACCTGTCCTTCGCGCGTGTCGATCAGCGCCGGGATCGAGCGGGCGGGGCGATCCACGGTAGCCGGGGAGCGCAGGGACAGGACGTGCAGGCCGGGGGGGAGCGTGTCACGGAGCGAGGCGATATCCTGAAGCCGCTTCAGGTCGAACGGCTCGACCTTGATGGGAACCCCCTTCTCCTGCGTCGACGAGGACCTGCGCAGGTCGAGACCGGAGGGACGCGCGAAGACGATCCCCGGAATGTCCGGCGTTCCCGGGGCGGGGTGGTCGCGCTCCCAGTCGAGGTCACGCAGGGGGATCTTCGCCTCGACATGCTCCGAAGAGGCCATCCTCTGCCGCGCGATATCGAGCTCGATGATCAGCCGGTCGCCGACGAGGCTCGCGCCGGTGACGCCCGTGATCGTCCGGCGGGGGGACGAAGGCCCCCGCGACTCATGGAGAATGCCCATGCTGAGACAACCGGTCGTCGCCAGAACGGCCAGCAGGGCTGCGCAAAGGATTCGGTTCACAGACGCCACCTCACGCCGGCCGCGAGACCGATGGACCAGCGCGGCCGCGGCGACAGGTCACGGCTCGGCGCGGCCTCGATGAAAACTTCCGGGATGAATTCCCCCTCCTTGGGAACGAGATTGACGCCGAGCGCGGTGCGCAGACCATAGAGCGGGTCGCGCTCGAGCTTCACGCGCAGACCGGCGCCCGCGTAAAGCTCGACCCGCCCCCCGCCGCGGCGCTGGAACGCGTGTGCGGTCCTCTGGTACATCCAGCGGAACTCCCAGGCGTCCTCATCGCGGACCGTCCAGCCGACCGTCGCCTCGTAGGCGTTGCGCTTGTAATCCGGGTCGAAGAGCTTCCACGTGACGCCGAAGGTATCGCCGCCCGATACACCGATTGCGAGGCTCGGCTCCTGCGCCACGCAGGCGGATCCACCGGCGACGACAGCCGCGACGAGCGCGGCGACGGTCAGGAGGAAAATCCTGAAGGGGGACCGTGCCCTGAGCCGCGTCATGTCGTCATCCCCTCACTCGGCCGCCGCCAGCCCGCCGATGAATTCGATCGGCAGAACGGCCGCATCTGCGACGGCGGCAAACGGCATGAGGATCAGCCACGCCCGTCGTGTGCCGTGGCCGTCCTGGATATCGGAGACCAGGATGGGGCTGGGCTCCCCGCCGATGGTCGGGCCGAGGATCGCCAGGAGCGGGTCTTCCGGAGGCGGCACGCCACGACGCCGGTCACTGAACATCGGCAGGTCGTCGGCCGCCGGCCGGTAATGGACGGCGAGAACACGGATGCCGTGGGACGGAGGTTCCGTCTGCCGGGATCCCGCCGGGCGCCAGAAGCATGGTGGCAGGAACGTGGGCGAGCATCACCCCATCCATGAAGCTGGCCTGCGGCACCGAGTGGGATTGAGCCCAGTACTTCTCGTCGGTCGCGATCTTCAGCACGAACGGTGCCGGCTCGGTCCGCTCGGGGCGCAGGACGCTGACCTGCACGAACACGTCCTTGCCCACGAGAGCCGCGTCGGTGAACTCGGTCATCCGCCCGAAGCGGTAACGGGGGCCGGTGGCCCGCTGCATCACGCCCATGCTGAGACAGCCCGGCAGGGCGAGGCAGGCCAGGACGGCCCACGACGAGCGGGCGATGCGGCGCATCGAGGCAGTCTCCTCAGCCCTGGAGCCTGCGAAGCGCCCACGGTCCGGCGGCGACGAGCAGGACGAGGAGGAGCAGGAACGGGTCGACCGCCCCGCCGAACATTTCGCCGGCGTCGAGAT
>QHXY01000450.1 GCA_003223145.1 Acidobacteriota bacterium | reverse complement strand
GTACAGATCGAGCGACTCCGGGGTGGTGCGCCCCGCCCTGGTCTCGTCGCGGTTGTAGCGGTACAGCACGGTTCCCAGGAGGCACGGTTTCAGGCCCGCCTCCTTCAGGATCGACTCGAGCAGGAAGCAGACGGTGGTCTTGCCGTTCGTGCCCGTGACACCGATCATCGCCAGCCGCCCGTCCGGCCGGCCGTAGTAATTGCGCGCCGCCAGGGCCAGTCCGCGACGCTCGTTGTCGACCCGCACCCAGGCGACCTTCCGGGCGAAGCGCCCGGCGTCCCGGTGGGACAGGACCGCCACGGCCCCCTTGTCGATCGCTTGGTCCAGGAACTCGTTCCCGTCGCTCTTCTGCCCGCGCAGCGCCGCGAACAGGTAACCCGGCTCGATCGAACGCGAGTCGTAGGCCAGGCCCCGGATCGGGGTTGCCGGGCTGCCGCTCAGGTCGGCGCCCGGTATGCCTTCGAGGAGCTGCCAGATCTGCACGCCGCTTTCCTTGGCCTGTCCGCGCCGCCGGGGGGCCGGGCCCCGCTTGGCTCGACGCTTCAGTAGATCACCGCGCAGGGAGTCGCCATGGTGACCGGCGTCCCCGGTCCAGGCTCCTGCCGCGTCACCTTGTCGCCTCTCTTGTCGCTGCGGCACACGATGCCGGCGGCCGCCAGGGTCTCGCTGGCCTGGCGGATGCTCAGTCCGACGAGCTCGGGCATCGCCGGCGCCATGCCGGATGGCCGGGGGGCCAGTGTCAGATCGCCAAGGGACGCATGCACCGCGTCGCTGCCGCCGGAATCACCTATCGCGCCGCGCCGCCCGCTGCGGTGAACGGCCGCGACGGCGACCGCGCCGATTCCCCGTCCGCGCGCCCTCCGCACCGCCGGGAGGAGATCGCCACCCCGGGAGTCGTCGCCCTCCCGGTCGCCGCCGTCGCTCCCGGACGAAGCCAGGAGCGATCGATCGAACACCAGCGGGTCCTCGTGATCGGGCCGGACCTTCAGGTAGGTCAGGGTCTGCTGGGCAATCCGCGAGAAGGCCGGAGCCGCCACGTCGCCGCCGTGGAATTTCGGCCCCTTGGGCTCGTCGACCATGACGACGATCGCCAGGGCCGGCTGGTTCGCCGGGACGAAGCCGGCGAACCACGAGACGTATCTGCCGCGCGCGTACCGGCCGCTCGCGTCCACCTTCTGCGCGGTCCCGGTCTTGCCGCCGACGGTGTAGCCCGGAACGGACGCCGCTTTTCCCGTGCCTTCGATCGTCACCATCTGCAGCATAGAACGCAGCGCGCGGGCGGTCTGCGCGGAGATGACCCGGCGGGACTCCGGGGCCGCCGCCGCGCCGCCGTTCCGGTCCGCCGAATTGGCCGTCCCGTCGGTGCCTCCCGTCCCATCGGTGGACGTGTCGCCGCCGACGTCCGCCTGCGCGGGGCGCGGATCGAGGCGTACCGGCGCCCGGCTCCCCTGCGCCGGCAGGAGGGCCTGCACCACACGCGGCCGGATCCAGACGCCGTCGTTGGCGATCGCGCCCACCATCGCGGCGAGCTGCAGGGTGGTCACGCCGATCTCCTGGCCCATCGCCATCGACGCCTGCGACAGTCCGGACCAGGCGGAGACGTCACGCAGGATTCCCGGGCTCTCGCCCGGCAGATCGATACCGGTCTTGCGACCGAAGCCGAAGCCGCGGATGTAGTCGATGAACTCCTCCGGACGCAGCCTCTGGGCGACCTTGATGGCGCCCACGTTGCTGGACTTCGCCAGGACCTCGGTGAACGTCAGGTTGCCGTAAGGCAGACGGTCCTCCTTGAAGCGGTGGCGGGCGACGACGATCGACCCGTTCTCGCACCAGATCACCTCGTTCGGATGCACGCGCCCCGCGTCGAGAGCGGCCGCCGCCGTGACGACCTTGAAGGTCGACCCCGGCTCGTAGTAATCGGTGGTGGCGCGGTCTCGCCGCGTCCCCTCGTGCGCGTCGGCGTAGGCGTTCGGATCGAACACGGGACGGCTCGCGAGGGCCAGGACCTCGCCGGTCTGTGGCCGCAGCACGACGACGGTGGCACCGTCGGCGCGGGTCTCCGTCATCACGTCGTCCAGGGCCCGCTCGACGCTGTACTGGATCACCTCGTCGACGTTGAGCTGCAGACCGAACCCCGGCGCCGGCTCCTTTTGCTCGCGGTCGAGGACCCGCCCGCCGCGACCGTCCTGCAGGGCCACCATCCGCCCCGGGGTTCCCCGGATGGCGCTGTCGTACATGAACTCGAGCCCGTCGAGACCGCGGTTGTCCATGCCGCACGCGCCGATCAGGTGCGCCGCGAGCGCGCGCTTCGGGTAGTAACGCCGGCTTTCGCGCACGAATCCGATACCTCGGATCTTCAGCGCCTCGATGCGCCGCCTCAGATCGGGCGTGACCTTCCTCTTGATCCACACGAAGTGCCGGTCGCTCGACAGCCGCTCGCGCAGCTCGGTGGCCGGCACGCCGGCCAGGGGCGCCAGCCGACGGGCGGCGGTCGCGGCGTCGTCGACCTCGGCCGGCTCGGCGAACACCGAATCGACATCGAGGCTCACGGCCAGCTCCTTGCCGTTGCGGTCGACGATCGGGCCGCGCAGCGGGTCGAGGGTGATCGTCTTCTCCTGCTGCGAGCGCGCCTGGTCGAGGAGCTCGGGCGCGCGGATGATTTGGAGATGGGCGCAGCGGCCGAAGATCGCCAGGAGCCCGACGGCGACGGCCGCGACCAGCAGCACCAGGCGGGCCCGCTGCGAGCGCGCCCCTTGTCCGTCCGCGGAACGGCGGGCGCTCCGCCGTGCCGCGCCTTTCGATCCCATGAACCCTTGTGTCCTCACCCTTCCGTCCTCCCCCCGTCAGGGCTTGACGCCGGCGTCCTGGCGCCGCGGCGTCGCGGCGCCCAGATCCGGCACGATTCCGATCCCCGCTACGATGGCGTCCTCCCCGGCGGCCTTGGGCGCGGCCTCCGGCGGCGTCCTCTTCGTGCGTCTGGCGCGTCCCGGCTGGCCGCCGCGGCCAGCGGCCGCGGCCGGCGCCGGCCCGGCGTCATCACCCGCGCCCGCCTGCGCGCGCACCTCGTTGATGTGCCCGTCGATGACTTGCACCCGGCGCACGTCGGACGGCGGCGGATCGATCAGGCCGAGCTGCGTCCGGGCCAGATGCTCGATCCGGTCGGGTGAGGTCAGAAAGGAGCGTTCCACAGTGAGCTGCTTGTTCCTCTCCTGCAGCTCCTGCCGCTCCTTCTTCAGGGCTTCGACGCGGTAGGACACCTGCACGAACTCGACGCGCTGCCACACGTACACCAGGAGGGGCACCACGATCGCCGCGCCGTAGATCAGGAGCCGGCGCAGCTCGCGCGCGCGGGCCCGGTCCTTCTCCTTGACCAGGCGCGCGTTGATCTGCAGGCGCAGGCCCTCGGCCCGTTGACTCACGCGCGTGCCTCCGCAGGATCCTCGGCGCGCCCGGGAGTGGCGCCCAGCCGCTCCGCGGCGCGCAGGCGCGCGCTGCGGCTGCGCGGGTTGTCGCGCACCTCGGAAGCGGACGGACGGACCGGACGCGACGTGATCAGGCGCACCAGACCCGGACGCCCGCAGGCGCACACCGGCAGATCGCGGGGGCAGACGCAGCGCCGCGTCAGTCCGCGCAGCGTGCGCTTCACCAACCGGTCCTCCAGCGAGTGGAAAGCGATCACCACGATCCGCCCGCCCGGCTCGAGACGTCCGACGGCCTGCTCGAGCAGGCGGCTCAGCCCCTCCAGCTCGTCGTTGACCGCGATGCGCAGCGCCTGGAACGCGCGCGTAGCGGGATGGATACGGACCGGGCCCCGGCGAGGGAGGACGGACGCCACCAGGTCAGCCAGAGAGCGGGTGGTCCGGATCGGCGCCTGCCCGCGCGCCCGCACGATGGCGCGCGCGATCGGTCTCGCTCGGGGCTCTTCCCCGAAGTCCTTCAGAATCGACGCGAGGCGATCCTCCGGGAGCGTGTTGACCAGGTCGGCCGCAGTGGCCGTTTGCGAGCGATCCATCCTCATGTCCAGCGGCCCGTCTTCGCGGAATGAAAAGCCGCGCCCGGGGTCGTCGAGCTGCAGGGACGAGATCCCGAGGTCGAGCAGAATCCCCGAAACCGTCCGGGCGCCGATCTCGTCGAGGAGGAGGGGCAGCTGACGGAAATCTGCGTGCCGAAGAATCGCCCGCTCGCCGAACGCCTCCAGCCGCCGCCGCGCCGCCTCGACCGCGTCGGCATCCCGATCGATCGCGACCAGACGCCCAGCGGGCGCGGTGGCGTGCAGGATCGCTTCGGCGTGGCCGCCGGCGCCCGCGGTCCCGTCCACCCACAGCCCTCCGGCTCGGCAGGCGAGGGCGTCGAGGGCCTCCCGCAGGAGGACCGGCCGGTGCGTTCTCCCTGGCATGTCGGTGCGCGTCGCACGCTCTCCTCTAAATGCCGTGCCGGCCGAGCGACTCCATGTCGTCGTCGGTCAGCGGGCCTCCGTGCAGCTTGGCGTCGAGTGTCTCGCGGTTCCAGATGTCCAGGTAGGTGAGGTTGCCGATCACGAAGACCTCGCCATCGGTGCTGCTCTTGTCGCGCAGCATCGGGTGGATCAACACCCGCCCCTGCTCGTCCATGATGGCGGTCTGCCCGTAGTAGTTGACGAAATTGCGGAAACGCACGATGGGCGCGCTCACGCTGGACATGGTCGCGATCTTCTTCTCCAGCTCCGTCCAGACCGGCATCGGGTAGAGACGGACAAACTCCCCGCTCAGTGAGGTGACAAAAAACTCGCGGCCGTAGGTCTCTTCGATGTATCTTCGGAATAAGGTGGGGATCTTGATGCGTCCTTTGTCGTCGACCTTGGCCGGGGAATTCCCCCTGAGCATCCGTACCCTCGTCCGGTGGAGTTGCTCGTCCAACCCCGGCGGGAGACAGATGTCGCGGTGTCCCCCCCGATTAAGACTCTGCGCGTTGCTTTAGATTTCTAGGGGCGCGTGGCCACTTCAGACCACTTTACTCCACGGCGCGAATATAAGAGACCCCGTCCGCCTTGTCAAGCAGAAACTTAAGCGACCACAATCAGATAGAGGTCATTCGTCCGAGTGACGCGGAAGGCTCAATATGTAGGAACAACCGATCACATACCCACTAGATACTGTGTGAAAAATATAATCTGGACTATTGCGATGTGCTACCATCCGCAATTGTGTGGGGAAGACAGGCGGCGTTCCCACCGCTGCGAAGGGACTGCTCATGAAGCAGGCCACGGCTGTCGCCCCGATCGTCGCGCTCGCGTCCCTGCTGGCCTCGGTGCCCGCCCGCGCCGCCGGGCAACCCGGCGACTACTCGTTTACCGCTACCATCGGCGAGTCCGGCACCAAGAAAGACAATTCGTACCGCAGCGCCGAGGCGCTCAGCTTTGCGGTGCAGTACCAGAAGACCGGGTTCGCCGCCTACCGCGCGATGGTCGGCTTCTTCTCCATGAGCGGGCGCGAGACCGTCAGCCCCGCCGCCGGCACCCGTGACGCCGACGCCTTTTTCGTCACCGGGAACCTCGTGTTCACGCCGCGCTTCCATACGCTCCATCCCTTCGCGACCGCCGGTGTCGGCTTCTATGACGTCCGCCTGACCGACAATCAGGACAGCCAGAACGGCGTCGAAGTCGGCCTGAACTGGGGACTCGGACTGAGCGTGCAGCTCGTCAAGATGTTCGCCATCCACGGGGAGCTGTCGTACCACTACCTCACGGGGAGCCTGTCGAATCCGGTGCAGATGATTGTCGTCGGCGGTCGTTTCGATTTTTAAACTGACCGACAACCGTGCGGTTGGACCGCATCGATCTCCGAGGGATCGAGCCGCCTCGGGCTCCAAAGCAGGCCCTCGCGTCGCCTGAACCGCGACGCTGCCGTCATAATCCTCGTGGAATGAGTGGGTTAGCCGTCCATCTCCGTTCTTCACCCGCATCGTTGTAGGGCATTTTCCCTCTCGTTGCCGGGAAGGCAGCTCCACCGTACACTTCCCGCGTCATGACAGTTTTCTCTCTACGCCGCCGGATTTTTCTTCTGGGCGCCGCTCTCAGCATGTTGGTCCTCTCGGCTCCAGCTGACAGTCTCTCGGCGGGTAACGGAGGCCCGAACGCGGCCGGCGGGTGGGAGTGCAAGCTCGATCCTTTCCTACGTCGGATGGCCCTCGGCGTGGTCGTAGTGCGCGGCAGGTTTGCCGAGCGCTTACCGCCGGGATCGGCGGAGGTGGCGCGGGCGCTGCCGGGCTTCGTGCAGGTCGACAGGTCCGCCGCGCCGGTCCTGCATGTCAAGGCGGGACTCGACGCGAGGGCGCTGGCGACTGAGAGCTCCCGGGCGCCGCTCGAGCGCGAGCTTGTCGGCATCGGCGTGCAGATCCAGGGCCGTGTCGGCGAGATCGCGTCGCTGCGCGTGCCGGCCGCCGCCCTCGAGGCGCTGGCACGTCTGCCGGAGATCGCCTGGCTGAAGGCCTCCCACGCCTACCGCGTGCTGAACGAGATCAGCACTTCGTCCGCCCAGATCGGTTCGGACCAGGCCAACACGACGTTCACGAAGGGGGCCGGCGTGATCGTGGCGATGGTGGACACGGGCATCCAGTGGACCGACCATGATTTCAGGAACGCCGACGGCACCACCCGGATCCTCGGCATCTGGGACCAGACGCTGACCGACCCCGTCCATCCGCCGCCCGCGGGGTTCTCGTTCGGCGCCTATTACCCGAGAGGCGATATCGACGCGGCCCTGGCGGCCGGAGGGAGTCTGCTCACCGGAGACGGGCACGGCCACGGCACGCACGTGACCGGCACCGCCGCCGGTAACGGGCTGGAGACCGGGAACGGCGTGCCGGCCGGAACCTTCGCGGGGGTCGCGCCGGAAGCCGACCTGCTCGCCGTGCGGGTGTTCGACGACAGCGGGACGTTCTGCGCCAATTGCGATCTGACCGCCGCCGTGCAATTCATCAGCCAGACCGCGGCAGCAGCAGGGAAGCCGTGGGCCGGCAACATGAGCCTGGGAACCGACATCGGGGCGCACGACGGCACCGATCCGGACGAGCGCAGCATCGACGCGGCGGTCGGTCCCGGCCGGCGCGGCGCGCAGATGGCGATCGCTGCGGGAAACTCCGGCAACCGCGATCGCAGCAGCCACCCGAACCATTGGGAGGGCCCGCTGCCGGCCTCCGGCTCGTCGGTGAGCGACACGTTCAACCTGACGTATACGCCGAACAGCGGCAGCGACAACGATCATGTCTGGCTCGACGTCTGGTACAAGGGCGCCGACAGCGCGACGGTCAGCATGATCTCGCCCACCGGCATCACGGTCAGCGCCGCCCGGGGCGCCGACTCGGGTATCGTCTGCTCCGCGGACGGGGCGATCCAGGTGGACGCCACCAACGGACCGGATCCGCTGAACGGCGACAA
>QHXY01000448.1 GCA_003223145.1 Acidobacteriota bacterium | reverse complement strand
TTCCTCGACATTTTCAATCTGACGAACCGGGACAATTATGCCACGTTCGTGTTTCACCGGCAGTTCCTGGACAATGGCGGCCAATTTCAGCCGAATCCCGACTATCTCAAGCCGATCGGAAATACCCTGACGCCTCCGCGCACACTGCAGCTCGGGATGAAGGTCCACTTCTAAGGTGCCAGGGCGATGTCCCGCCTCGGCCAGCGAGTTGCTCACGACGATCTTCTCGGGCCGGCCCCCTCTTCGGGAGCCGGCCCGATGCTCGCTTGCAGGGACGTAAGACCTATTTGACGGTGAAGTTGCCGCCCAGGAGCGTACGGACGGCGGTGCCGCCTCCCGGGCAGAGGACGTCGATCTGCAGCACGTCACCTGATTCGCCGGTGCCGTTGTCCGTGACAACGAAATCGATGGGGCACCCGATAAAGAACTCCGGGAGGCGATTATCAAAGATGACGAACCCTCCCACGTGTGCCACGTTTCCTGTCACCTCCAGCTTGGTCAGCCGGATGACCTGGGTCCAGCCGGCGAGGTCCGGGACGACGGGTGTCGGCGGCAGGAGGTCCAGGAGGTAGACCAACGGCCAGACCGATACGCTGCCTCGCGCGACGCCATTCTCGTCCGCTGCAGCATTGATCGTGACCTGATCGATGGCTGCCGGGGGATCGAGAGTGAAGACGGCATGCCCACGGACCTCGTGCACCGGCTGCCCAGCGGTGGCCTGAGTGAACCACAAGAGGAGCACGCCCAGGGTTGCCGACAATGCCCGTATAGCAGGGTTCATTCTTGCAGACATACTCACCTCCCTGACACCTGATGACCCACGCCTGTGGGTCGAATTGAGTAAATGCCGATCCTCCATTCCTCCGCGGATGCCGTCTCTGAAACAGGTCGATTCTCGGCCGACCACCTCCTTTCCGAAGGATCGCCCGGCGTCGTCCCAAGACGAGCCACCCAGCGATCTCGACTGGATGCTCTCGAACGGACCGCGTTATGGGGATCAATGCCTGGGGCGGCCTCGACCGAACGGCCGAGGTGGAATATCGCCAGCATTCTTGACAAACGGTGAAAACAAAGAAGATAGTAGGCAAATCATTCATCGGCCGACCCACGGAACAAGAGGACCGACGATGCGGGCGTCCTTGCCCCCGGACGTTGCACCTGGGGTAAGAAGCTCCCGCGCACGGCTTGAAATGACCGCTCAAGACGACATCGAGAGCACCGCTTCGCTGCTCGCCAGGGTGCGCGCGGGAGATGAGGAGGCGCGCGCGCGACTGGTCGTCCGCTACCGGACCCTCCTGCGACGCTGGGCGCACGGCCGGGTCCCCCCGCGTGCACGCGCCTTGATTGACAC
Source organism: Acidobacteriota bacterium (assembly GCA_003223145.1). Classification (GTDB taxonomy): domain Bacteria; phylum Acidobacteriota; class Polarisedimenticolia; order Gp22-AA2; family Gp22-AA2; genus Gp22-AA3. The sequence goes on along the minus strand of QHXY01000448.1, from coordinate 4,644 downwards.
CGAGGATGTCGTGCAGGTGACTCTCCTCCGGGCGCTGGAAAGAGCGGGGGGATTCGAGCCGCGCCACGAGGGGGCGTTCCTGGCTTACCTCCGCACGATTCTCCTGAACGAGATCCGCGCGACGCTGCGGCGCGTCGATCGCGGGCCCGAGCTGGAGGTCTTGCCGACCGAATTGAGAGACGAACATCCCTCGCCGCTCGCGGAGGCGATTGGCGCGGAGGCGATCGACTCCTACGAGGCGGCCCTGGCCACTCTGACAGAGGAGCAGCAGCAGGCCGTGGTGCTGAGGGTCGAAATGGGCCTCACGTACCAGCAGGTGGCGGAGGCGATGGGCAGTCCATCCATCGATGCCGCACGGATGCTGGTGGCTCGGGCCCTGGCCCGCCTCTCGGAGAAGATGGTTGAGCACGGACGATGACGAGGCGCTTCTCCGCCTCGCCGGGGCGGTGAGCGACGGGACTCCCGTCGACTGGGAGCGCGAAAGCGCGACGCACCCCGGCCTCAGGCCGCAGTTGCGTCAGCTGCGCGTCCTCGAGGCGATGATGGCCCTGCACCCCGGAACGGCGCCCGATCCCCCGAAGCCCGACCGCCGTGCCGCACGCACGTCCGATGACACTGAAACGATCCGCCTCGCGTTCACGCCTGGGCGGATCTTGGCAGGGCGCTACGAGATCCGCAGCTTCCTCGGGGAGGGCGGGATGGGGGAGGTGTGGCTGGCCCTCGACCTGAGGCTGCGGGTGGAGGTGGCCCTCAAGTCGATCCGCCGGTCGCGCCTGGGGGGGAAGCGGCCGCTCGAGCTTCTGCGTCGCGAGGTGCGCGCCGCCCGGCAGGTGGCTTCCCCGCACGTCTGCCGGATCTTCGACTTGATCGAGGCCGACGGCGAAGAGCTTGTCTCGATGGAGTACGTGGATGGCACGACGCTGGCCGTCGTTCTGCGCCAGCGGGGACCGCTCGATCTCAGGGAAGCGATGGAGATCGCCTCCCAGTTCCTGGTGGGTCTGGAGGCCATCCACGAGGCCGGACTGGTACATCGGGACATCAAGCCCGGGAACGTCATGATCACGCGCACAGGGCGCGTCGTCCTGATGGATTTCGGGCTCGCGACGCCGATCACGGACCAGAGGGACTACTCGATCGCGGGAACGCGCCCCTACATGGCGCCCGAGCAACTCCAGGGAAGGAGTCTGGACGCCCGGACCGACCTCTTCGCGGCGGGGGTGGTGCTGGCCGAGATGATCAGCGTGGGGGGATCGAGCCCGCAGACCGCCCGCGAGGCTCTCTGGGCCGGCGTGCGCGAGGAACCATCGCGATTGCCGGCCAGCCCCTGGCGCCCAGTGCTGCTGCGGGCCGTGGCCGGGGATCCGGGGAGGCGCTATCCGTCGGCGCAAGCGCTGGCGCGGGCGCTGGAGGAGATCATCCTGCGCGTGCAGAGCATGGATGATCGTCGCCCTTATCCGGGCCTGGCGTCGTTCACGGAGGAGGACGCCGAGTATTTCTTCGGCCGCGAGGTGGAGGTCGAGCAGATGTGGCGCAAGCTGCGCTGGCCGCATCTGCAGGCGATCATCGGGCCCTCCGGCGCCGGCAAAAGCTCGTTCCTCCGGGCCGGGCTGATCCCGGCCCTGCCGGAAGGGTGGCGCTGCGTCGTCTGCACCCCTGGCACCTCTCCGATGATTACCCTGGCCCAGGAGCTGGCGCGACAGGTCGCCGGTGACGCCGAGGCGGTAGGCGAGCTGCTGCGGTTCGAGCATCCCGACGTTGCGGTGAGGTTGATCACCCGGTGGTGGAAACGCCACGAACAGGCGCTGTTGATCGTGGATCAGTTCGAGGAGCTGTTCACGCTGAACCGGCCCGAAGTCCAGGCCCGATTCGCGGAGCTTCTCGGGCGGTTGGCGCTCGAGGCGGACGTGCACGTGCTGCTCTCCATGCGCGACGACTTCCTCATCCACTGTTACCCCTACCAGGCGCTGGCGCCGATTTTCTCGGAGCTGACCCCACTGCTCCCCCCGACCGGCACCGGCCTGCGCCGGGCCCTCACGCAGCCTGCCCTCAAGTGCGGTTACCGCTTCGAGGACGACGCCCTTACTGAGGAGATGCTGGAAGAGGTGAAGAAGGAGCGCGGTGCCCTGCCGCTCCTGGCGTTTGCGGTGGCCCGACTGTGGGAGAAGCGGGATCGGCAGAAGGGGCTGCTGAGCCGCGAGGCGTACAAGGAGATCGGCGGGGTCGCCGGCGCCCTGGCGCAGCATGCCGAGGCGACCCTGGAGCGGATCGGCACCGAGAAGCAGCCGCTGGTACGGGAGATCTTCCGCAACCTGATCACTGCCCAGGGAACACGGGCGGCGCGGGACCGAGAGGGACTGTTGTCGGTCTTCAGGGACCGGGAACTGCCAGAAGGTGTGCTGCGGGCCCTCATCGACGCGCGGCTGCTGACCTCGTTCGAGGTGCAGGAGGGGGAGGGAGAGGAGGCGGCAAGGCGTCAGCGGGTGGAGATCATCCACGAGTCGCTGCTCGTGGCTTGGCCGCGGCTGGTGCGCTGGCAGACGCAGGACGCGGACAGCGCACAGCTGCGAGACCAGCTCCGCCAAGCGGCGCAGATGTGGCAGGAGCGCGGCCGCCCGGTCGATCTTCTGTGGTCGGGGACGTCGTACAGGGAGTTCCGGGTCTGGCGGGAGCGCTACCAGGGCGGGCTCTCGGTCACCGAAGACGCCTTCGCCCGGGCGATGGTCTCCCGGGCAGAGCGGCGCCGCCTGCAGGTCCGTTCGACGGTTGGGGGGGTGATCGCGGCGCTTCTCGGGATCGTCGCCGCGATCGGCATCCTGTGGGTGCGGGCAACGAACCAGGCGCGGCGCGCCGAGGCGAGCCGATTGTTCGCCTTCGGGCAGCTGCAGATCGATACGAACCCGACGCTCGCAGTAGCTTTCGCCATCGCCAGCCTTGAACGCGCCGACAACCCGGAGGTCCGGCGCTTTGCCCTCGATGCCCTCGGTCGCCAGCCCCTGATCTTCGACGAGTTCGGGACCGGGACTGGGGGCGGTATGTCAGTCGAGTTCAGTCCGGATGGTCGCTGGGTCGCCGCGGGCGAGCTTTTTTCAGGGAAGGCACTCCTTTTTTCTTCCGAGGGCGAGGCGCCTCGGGTGCTCAGCGGCCCCGGCAAACACGTCACCGTCAAGTTCGGGGAGCGATCCGACGTGCTTCTCACCGGGGCCTACGGTACCAACGCCGCCCAGGTCTGGTCCATCCCCGACGGCCGGCTGGTCCGATCCCTCGAGTACGGCTCGGGAGATGACTATCAGTGGCCGCTGTTCATCTCGAGCAGCCGCTCGCGTCTCGTCACCGCATCGGTCTTGGTCCAGGGCAATCTCACCAAGAAATGCCGGCTGCTCTCCTGGCCGCCGAACGGGAATCAACCGGTCATCCTCGGCGAGCTCCAAGACATCAATGACTATGTCGTCGATCGCGGCGGCGAATGGGTCGCATACATCAAGGCTGGAGGCATCTACAAGCGTCCACTCGACGGGTTCGGAAGCGCCAGCCCGCTGCTCGTCGGGCGACATGACGACGCGTGGATACTCGCCGTGGATCCCTCCGGGGGGCTCCTGGCCTCCGGGAACCCCTCCTCCGGGGAAATACGGGTGTGGGCGGCCGGGGGCCCAGCGGACAGGCCGCTTGAGCGCTTCGACAGCGAGGAGGGGGTGACCTCTCTTCGTTTTGATCCGACAGGGTCCCTGCTGGCGTCGGGCCACGTGAGCGGCAAGGTTCGTCTCTGGGATCTGGCGGGCCCTCCGCGCCTTCCACCCATCGAGTTGCTCGGCAGAAGCGATGTCCTCAAGGGACTCGCGTTTCATCCGAATGGCCGCTGGCTCGCCACGTTTGGTGATTTCCAGGGAGTCGGCCTTTGGCCGCTCAATCGACGCTACCCTCGCATCCTGTTCCGCGGTAAGACCCGGGGTGCCATCAGGAGGGGAGCCGTCTTTGCGCCGGACGGCAGCTGGATCGCGGCCAGCGTGGACGGAGCCCGTTTACGCCGGTGGCCTCTCATCCGGTCCGGCGGCGAACCGACCGATGCTGAGTACAAGCCGGGCGTCGCGATGCAGGCTTTCGCCGCGGACCCAGGCGGCCGCTATATTCTCGTCGGCACGTTCAATGGAGCGCTGCTGGTCCCGTTGCGGGGAGGCCGGGCGAAGAAGCTCCCCGGCTTCCAGGACTTGGTTTGGGCCGTCGCTTTCAGCCCCGACGGCCGGCTCGCCGCGGCGGGTGGGGGCATTTACGACAGGCTCCCGGCAGATCGGTTCATACGCGTGTGGGACCTCGAAACGGGGACCTTCCGGGACCTCAGAACGGAACAAGCGATCCTCTATCTGACGTTCCTGCCGGGCGGCCAGCTCCTGTTCGCAAGCGGGCCCACCGAGGGACAAAAGAGCTTGTACCGCTGGACCATTGGAGCCGACAGAGCCGAGTTGCTGAAGGAGAACGTCGGCACGGGGTCCATCTTCGATCTGAGCCCTGACCGCACCCACCTGCTGGCGTCCAGCCCCGACGGTGCGCTCCTGCACGACCTTCGAGACGGCAGCTCCCGTCTGCTCGCGTCCGGCGTCTCCAATTGTCGGTTCGATAACCGCGGGACGTTGATCGTGTGTGGAAGCGATG
>QHXY01000446.1 GCA_003223145.1 Acidobacteriota bacterium | reverse complement strand
TCCGGAAGGGCTCCGATCTGAGGACCAGTTCGACGAACAGGTTGCGGGGAACTCCGAAGAGGGTGAGCTCCGTTTCGGCCACCCCGATCGCCGGGTAGGATGTGTCGCCTAGCAGCGCCACGACCGTGATGACGCAGCTCTCTCCCGGACTCAGCCGGTACAGGAGGATTTCGTGGCCGTCCGGTCCGCATTTCGAGGCGCGGATCAATCCGTCCACCAGCAGCGGGTAATGGGTGCAGGGGCTCCCCTCGCCGAAGAGCCGCCGGCCGGCGGGAGCCTGCACGAGCTTGGCGGTCTGTTCGACCTTCCGGAGAAGATCCGCGGGCAAGTCTCCGAGCACCGGATAACAGAGAATAAGGCAATCGCGTTCGAACCTTTTCATGCGGCACTCCCCCGAATCCGCGCCGTGTCGACTCAGGACGCCCCGGGGCGCCCGCGGATGAGCGCGGATCCTCTCTCCTGCGACGATTCTAGCATCCTGGATCGCTGCGCCGCCCAACTTTCCTCCGCGGTCGGAGCGGGCTCTTGCAGGTCGGCGCATGGAGAGGGTAGACTGCGGGCAACGTTACGAAAGCTGAAGGGTCGTCAACCCACGCTCACGGCACCCGCGCGTGCCTTGCCTGCAGGAGGGCGCTCCGATGACTGGAAGGCGCAGGCCCCACTGGCGCCCGTTCGTGCTGGTCTTCGTTCTCTCGTTCTCTTTGGCGCCGTTTCCCGGCGCGACGCCGTCGGCCGCCTGGGCCGGGGCGCCGCCCGCGACCACGGGTCGTCTGGAGGCCCGCGTGGTGCTGGTCGCCGGCGACCTCTCCCTGAAGCCGGTGCCCAAGCAACGCTTTCTGATCCGGCCGGTTGGGGACGGACGGGCGCCGATCCCGGTCCTCACGGGTTTTGACGGAATTCTCAGGCAGGAGTTGCCGCCGGGAGCCTACCGGATCGAGTCGACTGCACCGGTCGAGCTCGAGGGTAAGCGCTTCTCTTGGGATGTCGAGTTCGAGATCCGGGCCGGAGCGACCACGACTCTCGAGCTGTCGAGCGACAACGCGCACGTCGAGACCACCGTCCCGGCGACCCCGGCGGCGAAGGAGCTGGACGCCGGGGCCCTTTACGAGCGCTTTCGGAACGGCGTCTTCAAGATCGTGACCGACGGCGGCCACGGCACCGGCTTCCTGGTCTCCGAGGATGGTCTGATCCTGACCAATCACCACGTGATCGCCGACGCGACCTTCCTCGCCGCCAAGCTCGACGACCGGCACAAGCACCAGGTCGTCGTCGTGACCGAGGACGCCCCTCACGACGTGGCGGTGCTGCGCATCCACCCCGACACCGTGCGTGGCCGGCCGGTCCTGCCGCTTGCCGATGATCCACCCGATCACGCCCCAGTCGCCGTCGGCGACACGGTGGTCGCGATCGGCAATCCCCTGACGACCGAGACGATCCTGACGAAGGGAGTGGTGAGCAAGGTCGAGACGGACGCCCTCTACAGCGACGTCAACATCAACCCGGGGAACTCCGGGGGGCCGCTCCTCGACCATCACGGCCAGGTCGTCGGCATCAGCACCTTCGGGCTCGGCGCCGACAGGGGCCCGGGCCTGTCGGGCATCACGCGCATCCACCTGGCGCGGCGCACGCTGGACTCGGCGCTCGCGGCCATGAAGGGGAAGGAACCACCTTCCGCCCGCCCGCTGCCGGTGGAGTCGACCTACCGGTTCCCGCCCGAGACCGTCAAGACGATGGCCCTCGCCAGGAGCCCGAAGATGAAGGAGTACCACCTCGAAGCCGGCAAGATCGACGTGCAGGTTTTCACACCCGTGCTGGTCGCCTCGGAGATGCTGCGGGGCGAGCAGGAGGCGGCCCAGGCCCGCCAGAAGCGTCGCAGGGGCAAGGACGAGGAGGTTGGCGCGGCCGGCGGAGATCCCGGCCAGAGCTTCTACACCTGGCAGAAGAACCAGGAGAACTTCCGTCCCGTGGTCCGGATCCGCGCCTACCCCGAGGTCAAGATGACCGCCGGGTCGGCGTTCCTGATGGGCATGACCGGCAGCGGCGGGAAGCTGCGGTTCAAGACTGACTTCGATCGCATGGAGCTGCGGCGGGGCGATCAGATCATCGAGCCGATTCACCCGGGCCGGATCAAGGAGATCGTGAACGTCCAGGGAAACGTGGCCAGCATGAAGGACATCGGGTACTGGGGATCGTACGAGTATCCGCCGGAGGCCTTCCGGCCCGGCGCCGCACTCATCCTGCGCGTCTGGGAGCAGGGCGTGCCGGAGCCGCACGTGCTGCCGTTCCCGGACGATCTCCTGACCCGCGTGCGGGAAGACTACCGCCCCTATCTCGACACGTTGGTTCCCGAGGCCCCCGCCGGCGGCTGAGGCCGGCGGCCCGCGCCTGGCGGCTGTCCCG
>QHXY01000447.1 GCA_003223145.1 Acidobacteriota bacterium | reverse complement strand
ATATTGGTAACCAAGGGCACCGCATGGTCGACAGCGGCGCGCCGGATCATGTAGTCGTTGGTCAGTTCCTCCTCTGAGGCATCCTTCGGGATGTTCACCACCAAATCGATTTTGCCGCTCCTGACCAGATCCAGGGCGTTTGGGCTCGACTTCTCTAGCGGCCAGTAGACGGGAGTTACTTCAACGCCACTCTCCGCCATAAATGCCGCGGTCCCGCGGGTCCCGTACAGTTTGACGCCGCCCTCAGCCAGGGCCCGTGTGCTCGCGAGAAACGCTGCTTTCGAGGTCACCGGGCCGGTGCTGAGCAGCACGCCACGGATCGGCAGGCGATAACCGACCGACAGCAGCGCCTTGAGGAACGCGTCGTCGAAGTCCTCTCCGATGCAGCCAACCTCGCCCGTCGACGCCATCTCGACACCGAGAACCGGGTCCGCCCCCTGCAACCGCGTAAACGAGAACTGCGGCGCCTTGACGCCGACGTAGTCGAGCTCGAACACCGAGGCGTCGACCTTCCCGATCGGGCGATCCATGATGACGCGCGTCGCCAGGTCGATGAAGTTGACCTTGAAGACCTTGGAGGCGAACGGGAACGAGCGGGAGGCGCGCACGTTGCACTCGATCACCATCACATTGTTGTCCCGCGCCATGAACTGGATGTTGAACGGGCCATTGAGACTCAGGGCCCTGGCGATCTTTCCGGCGATCCGTCGCGCCCGCCGGGTGGTCGCGATGTAGGTCCGCTGCGGCGGGAGGACCAGGGTGGCATCGCCGGAATGCACGCCGGCGTTCTCGACGTGCTCCGAGATGGCGTAGACCACGATCTCGCCATCCTTCGCGACCGCGTCGATCTCGATCTCCTTGGCGTTCTCGATGAACTTGCTGATGACCGCCGGGTGCTCGGGCGAGACCTCCGCGGCGCGCTCCAGGACTTCGTGAAGGCTGGTGTCGTTTTCCGCGACCGCCATGGCGGCACCCGAGAGGACATAGGACGGCCGGACCAGGACGGGAAAGCCGGCCTCGCGGGCGAACTCCTCCGCAGCCTTCACGGACGTCACCTCGGCCCATGGCGGCTGGTCGATTTCGAGAGCGTCGCACAGCGCCGAGAACTTGTGCCGATCCTCGGCGTTGTCGATGCTCTTGGCGGAAGTCCCCAGGATGCGAAGACCGGCTTCGGCGCACTTGAGCGCCAGGTTGTTCGGGGTCTGTCCGCCGACCGAGACGATGACGCCGAGGACCCCTTCCTTGGCGTGGATTTCCTGAATGGTCTCCACCGAGATCTCGTCGAAGTAGAGGCGATCGCAGACGTCGTAGTCGGTGCTGACGGTCTCGGGATTGCAATTCAGCATGAGGGTGCGGTAGCCCAACTCGCGCAGGGCCCGGACGGTATTGACGCAGCACCAGTCGAACTCGACCGAGCTTCCGATCCGATAAGCTCCCGACCCGAGCACCAGCACCGAGCCTTGCCGCTCGAAGGAAACGTCGTCCTCCTGGCCGTGATACGTCAGATACAGGTAGTTGGTCTGGGCGGGATACTCGCCGGCGAGGGTGTCGATCTGCTTGATGCAGGGACGGATCCCGGCGGCGTCACGCGCCGTGCGGACCTCCTGATCGCTCCTGCCGGCCAGCTGACCGATCTGATGATCCGAAAAGCCCGCTCTCTTGGCCTCTCGCAGCAGCTCGGCCCGCAAGGACCCTCCGTGGGCGGCACGCAGCTCGTCGGCAAGCCGGACGATCCCTCGGACCCGCGTCAAAAACCATGGATCGATCGACGTCAGCTCATGGACCTCGTCGACCGACATGCCACGGGCGAGCGCGCTGGCGAGGGCGAACGCGCGGCGGTCGGTCGGCTCCGACAGCTCGGTGCGCAGATCCTTGAACCGCATGACTTCGTCCGCCAGGGCGCCCTCGACACCGATGTCCAGCATCCGCAGCGCCTTCTGGAACGCCTCCTCGAAGCTCCGGCCGATCCCCATGACCTCGCCGACCGACTTCATGCCGGAGCCGAGCCGCGTGGAGACCCTGCGAAACTTCTTGAGGTCCCAGCGCGGGACCTTGACGACCACGTAGTCGAGCGCCGGCTCGAAACAGGCCGTGGTGACCCCGTTGATCGTGTTCGGAATCGAAGTCATCGGAAGACCGAGCGAGAGCTTGGCCGCGACGTAGGCCAGCGGGTAACCCGTCGCCTTCGACGCCAGCGCGGAGCTGCGGGACAGCCGCGCGTTGACCTCGATGATGCGGTAATCGTGGGATTTCGGGTCGAGGGCGTACTGGATGTTGCACTCTCCCACGATCCCGAGGTGGCGCACGACCGCGATGGCGATCTCGCGCAGGCGATGGTACTCGCGATTGGTCAGGGTCTGGCTGGGGGCGACGACGATCGACTCGCCGGTATGGATCCCCATGGGATCGAGGTTCTCCATGTTGCACACGGTGATGCAGTTGTCGAAGACGTCGCGGGCGACCTCGTACTCGATCTCCTTCCAGCCGGTGAGGTACTCCTCGATCAGGATCTGCGGGGCGTGTGAGAGCGCCCCGGTGGCGCGCTCGCGCAGCTCCGCCTGGTCGTGGCATGCGCCCGACCCGAGCCCGCCGAGCGCATAGGCGATGCGAAGCATCACCGGGTACCCGATTCGCTCGGCGGCGGACAGCGCCGCCTCCACGGAGGTCACCGCTTCGCTGCGCGGCACCTTGGCGCCGATCTCCGCCAGCCGGGCCTTGAAGCGTCCCCGGTCTTCGGTGTCACGGATGGTTTCCACAGGTGTTCCCAGGACTTCGACGCCGTGACGCGCCAGCGCTCCGGCGTCGTCGAGCGCCACGCCGCAGTTGAGCGCGGTCTGGCCGCCGAATCCCAGGAGAATGCCGTCCGGTCTCTCCTTCTCGATGACCCGCTCGACGAAATGCGGGGTCACGGGCAGAAAATAGATCTGGTCGGCGAGGCCCTCGGACGTCTGGATGGTCGCGATGTTCGGGTTCACCAGGACGGTGTTGATGCCCTCTTCCTTGAGGGCCTTGATCGCCTGGCTGCCCGAGTAGTCGAACTCTCCGGCCTCGCCGATCTTCAGGGCCGAGCTCCCGAGGATCAGGACTTTCCTGGGCCGCTTCGCACCAGGAGGGCCGGCATCGCGTCGATTCAAAGCAGCATCTCCAGAAATCGCTCGAAGAGGAACGATGTGTCGGTCGGGCCCGGAGTTGCCTCAGGGTGGAACTGCACGCCGCGGGCCGGCTTCCACTCGTGGCGAATGCCTTCGTTGGTGCCGTCATTGGCGTTCACGAACCACTCCCGCCAGCCCGCGGGGAGCGTCGCGCCGTTGACGGCGTAACCGTGGTTCTGGCTGGTCACCCTGCACCTGTGCGTGCCCACCTCGACGCACGGCTGATTCTGCGAGCGGTGCCCGAATTTCAGCTTGTAGGTGTCGGCCCCGGCGGCCAGCGCGAGGATCTGGCTGCCCAGGCAGATGCCGAAGGTCGGGACGCGCTGTTCCAGCGCGCGCCGGACGTGCTCCACCGTCTTGCCGATCATCTTGGGATCGCCGGGTCCGTTCGAGAGGAAGAGCCCATCGAACGGCTCCCGGAAGAAATCGTAGTCCCATGGGACCCGCAGCACACGCGCGCCGGCCCGGACCAGCCCGCGCACGATGCTCGCCTTGGCGCCGGTGTCCACCAGCACGACCCGGGGACCGTCCGTGCCATACGACACGGGCTCACGAACGCTGACCTCGGCGACGATGTTGCCCGCGTTCGGATCCCGCCAGGCGATGTCGCGGCCCGCGGGCAGAATCTTTCCGAGCATCGCGCCGCTGTCCCGGAGGTGTTTGGCGATCGCCCGGGTGTCCACACCGAACAGGCCGGGGACGTTCTCCTGCTTGAGCCAGTCCTCCAGGGCGCGCTCGGCCGACCAGTGGCTGACGTCCGCCGACAGCGAGGAGACCACGAGGCCACTGACCTGGATCCGCTCCGACTCGAACCACTCGGGCAGGCCGAGGTTGTCCCGGGTCCGCGGCGGCACCCCGTAGTTGCCGATGTGCGGGTAGGTGAGAACCAGAATCTGACCCGCGTAGGACGGGTCGGTCAACGACTCCGGGTAACCGACCATCCCGGTGTTGAAGACGACTTCGCCGGCCACGGGCTGGATGGCGCCGAACTGAGTTCCGGAGAACTCCGTGCCGTCCTCGAGCACCAATCGGCCCACGCTGCGCATCGGATCTTCGATCCTATCCTGCTCCGGCGCCGGACCGCGTGTCTCGGAGACGGCTGTTTCGAAGTCCATGGCGTCCCCCTTAGTCACCGCCACCCCACCGGCCGTGACGGCCCGATCCGCCCGCGGGCGCCCCGCTGACACGCCGCTCGTGCCGCGGGTCGTCTTCCGGCGGCCCCGCCTCTCCCGCCCGGTGCATCTCCTTGATGATGTAGATCGGTTTCTGCTGCGACTCGTAGTAGGTCCGGACGGCGATCTCTGCGAGAAGTCCGAGCAGGAAGCTCTGTCCTCCCAGGATGACGAACAGCGCCGACAGCAGAAGGAGAGGAGACTGGATGAAGCTGACGCCCGTGGTGTACTTGAGATAGCTCAGGAGCCCGATGGTGACGACCCCGAGCGCGCCGAAGACGCATCCCAGCGCGCCGAAGGCGTGCAGCGGTTTGGTGCCGTGCACCCCGAGGAACCGCACGGTCACCAGGTCGAGCAGAACCCGGTAGGCCCGCCAGAGACCGTACTTCGACTTCCCCCTCGTGCGCGGGC
>QHXY01000445.1 GCA_003223145.1 Acidobacteriota bacterium | reverse complement strand
GAGGGTGACCTCCTCGCTGCCCTCGACGACGTTCTGCTGGCTCAGGTAGTAGAGCGAGCCGCCCGTCGCGCGCAGCTCGTCGTGGACGTGGGTCTGTTGCCCTTCCGCCTCGAACAGGACGACGCGCGTATCGGGTGCCCCGTACCGTGTCCGCGACAGCGATTCGTACGCCAGACGCCCGCCGTGGAGGGTGCGCCGGTAGGTCATGAGCTCGGTGTCGGTCAGGGAGAGGGGATAGTTTCCGTACAGCGCCTTGATCGTCTCACCCTCCAGAGCGAGATAGAGCTTTCCCTGACTCTGGACGTCGTACACGACCGATCCGCCGTCACCGTAGATGGGATAGACCTTGTCCGGATCGAGGTTGGTGAGAAGCCGACGCGTCTCATCCGCATCGAGATCGCCGAAGATCGAGCTCGTCTTGCCCCGATCGCTGTCGAACCCCGCGGTGATCAGATACTTTCCTGCGACGGTGCCCTTCAGATACAGGGCCACCCGCCCTTCCTTGAACAGTCGGGCCTCATCGTCGAGTCCGGCGGCCTCGACGAAGCCCTTTCCCTTCAGGTGTCCGATCGCTCCGTCCGCGAGGGCCATCAGGAAGAGGGGCGGCGGACCGACCCGGATGTCGCGCTCGATCCGTCCGACCCGTCCCTCCCGATCAGTCACCTCGACGATCAGGGAGCTCGCTCCCTCCGGCAGATCGACGACCCCTCCGAAGCCGCCGTCGCGCCCGACCTCGAGTCGCTGGCCGTTGACCTCGACCCGGCTCCCCGGATCGGTGCGACCCGCGAGTCCGAGAGTCCGGGACGTCAGCGCGACGTCGGTTGCAGGCAGATCGATCGCGAGATGCGGAATGGCCTGCTCGCCGATCACCACGAGACCGGACTCGTCCCGATCGGCCACCGCGACCTCGAGGCTGGCGATGCGCGTGTGGCCGCCGCGGTCCCTTACGAGAAGGCCGTAGACGTTGTCACCCATCTGGAGCCTCAATTCGGCGGCGAAGGTCCCGTCGGCCGCCGTCTTGATAGGCGCGCCGTTGAACTCCACGAAGTTGCCCGGCTCGGTCGAGCCCCGGAACCTGCACGTGGCCGCGACCCCCGTTGTCTTCCGGGCGCCTTCGGCGGGGCGTGCCTCCGCGCGGCAGGAGTCGTCCGCTCCGCCGAAGGGCAGGACGTGCCGTCCGAGGGGCGAGGTGATCGACAGGCGGGGGATCGGAACGGCGGCCTCGACGAAGCGTCCTTCCCGATCCGACATCGCCACGTTCACCCGGTCGGTTCCTTCCGGGGGGATCCGGACGGCGAACCGACCGTCCCGACCGACCTCGACCGGGGTTCCGTTGACCTCGACCGCGGGCGGGGCGCGGTAGTGATCCCGCAGCCGCGCGCGCGTCACCTTCCTCGCCTGGACGCTGATCTCGACCCGGCGATTCATCGCGCGACCGGTCTCCGTCTCGTTGGAGGCGATCGGCCGATCCGGTCCGTACCAGGTCGTGACAATCCGATCGGCGGCAACGCCGAGGGTATCGCGGAGGTAGGCGGCGGCCGTCTCGGCCCGGCGGCGGGACAGGAGTCGGTTGAATTCCGGCGAGCCGACGGAATCGGTGTATCCCTCGACCACCACCTTCTCGTCCCGGAGATCCTTGAGCGCCGCGAACGCCTCATCCAGGGCCTTTTTCGCCTTCTCGCTCAGGTCGGCCTTTCCCGAGACGAAGGCATCACCCTTCAAGCGGAGGGAAATTCTCCGGCTGCGGTTGACGCCCAGGGAACGGCGGGCGGAGTCGCCGCGCGATCCGTCCGCGTACTGCAGCTCGAGCTGGTACTGGTAGACCCCGCCCGCCGCGACCAGCTCTCCGGCATCCGAACGCCCGTCCCAGGTGATCCTGCCGCGGGGCGCGCCGTCCCCCCGGAAGATGCGGAACGGAGCCCCCTGCTCGTCCAGGATCGTCAGCGTCCAGCGGCGGACCGCAGGCTTCCGTCCAACCTGGACTTCGAACTCGATAGGCGCCTCCAGGCCGGACCCGCCGAGCTGCGCGATGTCGTCCACGCCCTCGACGGCCATCTGGACGTCGCTCGAGGGGAAGGGGGCCCTGGTTCCGTTCACCAGGGCCAGAAGGGCCTCGACGCTGCCGAGGACCTCGATCGGATTCTCCTTGGCGTCGGCGGTCACGGCGAGCCCGGGCTGCGCCGGCCGGCCGATGGTCGCGGTGTCCGTCTTGACGAGGACGCCGAAGTTGGCGCGGGCGATCAGGCCGGAGGAGACCCAGAGAACACGGCTGCTGTCCGTGACGATCTCGGCGCCCGGCGGCAGACTGTGACGGTTGATCTTCACCATGCGCTGCCCCGGCTTCACCGCAGGAAAGTGGTAGCGTCCCGCTTCGTCCGTCACCGCATAAGTCCCGTCGTCCAGGGCCAGCATGGCGCCCGGCACCCCCGGCTCCTCGGGGTCCTGCCAGCCGTTCCGATTGGCGTCCTGGAACACCTTGCCGATGATCGTCGAGAGGTCGAAAAT
>QHXY01000444.1 GCA_003223145.1 Acidobacteriota bacterium | reverse complement strand
CTCGAGCTGGTCGCGCAGATCGGAGAACGGGCCGGAGGCCGACAGCGGATACCAGTCGCGCATCGGCTCGGTGAATCCGAGCTGCTGCTTCACGTCCCGGGCGAGGTGGGACAGGGTGTAGCGCTGCTTCCGGCGCGTCTCGTCGTCGATGTCCTCGTCGCGCCCGGTGAAAGACACCGGCTGGAACGACACCGTGTTGATCTTGTCGATGTTATCGATGGCGAACCGGATGATCGGCCCGACCTGCTGGTCGTTGATGGTGTTGACGATGGTGGTGACCAGCGTGATGTCGATGCCGGCCCTGTGCAGGTTCTCGATGGCCCGCTTCTTCACGTCGAACAGATTGCCGACGCCGCGGTGATTGTTCGCCTCGTTGGTGACGCCGTCGAACTGGAGGTATGCCAGGCGCAGGCCTGCCGCCTTGGCCCGCTTCGCGAAGTCGAGGTCCTGCGCGAAACGGATGCCGTTGGTGGCGGCCTGCACGCTGCTGTATCCAAGCTTGCGCGCGTAAGCCACGGCGTCGAGGAAGTACGGTGACAGGGTCGGCTCGCCGCCGGAAAACTGCACCGACATCTGGCGGCGCGGTTTGACGTTGATCGAGTTGTCCAGGATCTGCCGGACGTCGTCCCAGGTCAGCTCGTGCACGTACCCGACCTGGTTGGCGTCCATGAAGCACGGGTTGCACATCATGTTGCAGCGGTTCGTGAGGTCGACCGTGAGCACCGCGCCGCGGCCGTACTTGACCGTGGACGATCCGTGGTTGTGGAACGGGTCGGGCGTCATGCGGAAATCGCGTCCCGGATACAACCGCTCCATCCGCCGCAAGAACCCTGCATCGATCGCCATCAGATCCTCGCAGCGGCCGTGGGTCGGGCAGTCCTTCTCCATCCAGATCTGGTTGTTGCGCTCGACGATGCGCGCCTTGACCTCGCCCGGTTTCCCCTCGATGAGCACCCGCCAGTCGCTCTCTCCCTTGATGATCCTTTCACGCACGTCCTTGACACACTGAGGACAGAGGGAGTCGGTCTCCCGCGGGAAACCAAGCTGCGGAAAGGTCCGGTCCTTGCTCTTCAAGAGCGGCGCCGGGGCCCACTTCGGCTTCTTGACGCCGTAAGGCAGGCGGCGGTTGATCGACTGGAAGACGTGCCAGGTGAGGTAGGCCGCTCCCTTGAAGGCGGAGCCCACGACGATCCCGGGCCGCAGGTAGCGCGCGACGCCGGGCGCGCGTCGGACGCCAGTCTTCGGGGTCGGCGCCGGTCCGGGCGCCGGAGAAGGGGGGGCAGGCGTCGGGCGGGCGCCCGACGCGACTTCGGTCCTCTCATCCATCCGGGCCACAGCCTGACTCATGTGCGCTCCTCTTTCAGACCTTGGTTCGTTGTTGACTCGTCCGCACGCTGTCTTGCGTCACGACGACCGCGGCAGAACTCAGCGCGCGCCGCCGGGCCCCGGCTCCATTCCGTGGCCCGTTCGGCGATACGATTTCGCCTTCTCCTGGAACTTCTGTATGTCCGCCCGATCCAGCCTTCTCTTAGCCTGACGGACGCTGGCGCTCCGGCGGGCGCGCGTCACAGCGCGGTCCACCAGCGGCTGCGCGGCCCGGTGCAGCGGCACGTGCCGCAGCACCTCGGCGAACGTCGCCCAGGCGCGTCCGTGCTCGCCCTCGGCCCACGTCCGGTTCTCGCGCAGGGCCTGCATGAACCCCTCCCGGCCCGTCGCCTTCGCCACGGTCGTGGTGCGACCGATGCGCGCGGCGAGGTGGGCGTTGCTCCCCGCCGTCACGCCGAAGCTCCGCCCCGCCGCGGTCTCCTGCACCAGCCGCGCCATCAGCTCGTTGCAGGCGCGGTCCTCCGCGCCGTTCCTGATCTCGAACCGGTCGAACGCCTGGATCAGGTCCCGCACCAGGCCCTCCGAACCGCCTGCCTCGAGCACGGGCAGGAGGGAGCCGAGCGACGCCACCAGGCCCTCCGCGCGCGCGTAAGCGGCCACGTCGCGCACTTCCCACTTGAGACTCTGGAGCTCGCGGTGCTGCCTTTCGTCGAGGCCGTAGACCAGCACGCTCACGCGGGCGCCGCTGTGCGGCTCGGCCGCGAGCAACTCCTCCGAGATGAAGAAGTCCCCGGCATCCGGGTGGCGGTCCAGGAAGGCCATGCAGCCGTCGATCGTGTCGAGATCGGTCAGCGTGACGAGCGCCATGCCGCGGGCGCGGGCGGCCCGG
>QHXY01000443.1 GCA_003223145.1 Acidobacteriota bacterium | reverse complement strand
GGGATCGATTACCCGGCGGCCTATGTGCGCTGGACGCTCAACCGGAACATGGGAGCGTTCCTCGACCTGGTGCGCCAGCGCCGGGTGGCTGTGAGACCGCTCATCGACCGCGTCTTTCCGCTCGCGGAGGCCGCGTCGGCGTACGACGCGATCGACGTCGAGACGGCCGGGGGCCGCCCGATCGGAGTCCTGTTGCGCTACGCGACGGAGGATGCGCCCGCGGCGTCGGCCACTCCGGAGACCGCCGGCGGGGCGATCCGCCCGGCCGCGGCGACCGCGCCGACGGGGGAATTCGAGACGCTCACCGGTCCCGCGCGGGAGATCGGCGTGGCGCTCTGCGGCGCCGGGAGCTTCGTGAAGGCCGTGCAGCTGCCGGTCCTGAGGAAGGCCCGTGGCTTCCGGCTGCGGGGGGTGGCCACCGCGTCTCCCCTGAACGCCCGGGAGACGGCGCGGCGCTTCGGCATGCAGCGCGCCAGCACCGACCTGCGGGAGATCCTGGACGACACGGATGTCGACCTCGTCCTGATCGGCACACGGCACCACCTGCACGCCGCGCAGACGCTGCAGGCGCTGCGCGCCGGCAAGCACGTCCTGCTGGAGAAGCCGCTCTGCCTCGAGGAAGCGGAGATCGCGCCGATCCTGGCCGAAGCGCGGCGCGTCCGGCGCCTCCTGGCGGTCGGCTTCAACCGCCGTTACAGTCCAATCGCGCGGCGGGCACGCGAGGTCCTCGGTCGACTCGACGGTCCCGCTCTGTTCCTGTACCGGGTGAACGCCGGTCCGCTGCCGCCCGGTCACTGGCTGCAGGACCCGGCCGAGGGCGGCGGACGGATCGTGGGGGAGTGCTGCCACTTCCTCGACCTGATCTTGTTCCTGGCGGGCGCCGCGGACGTTCTGGGCGTCCGGGCGGCGGCGTTGCCGTCCGACGGCTGCGGGGTCGTCAACGGCGACTCGTTCGCCGCGATCCTGGATCTACCCGGCGGATCGCGGGCGGTGCTCACCTACACGGGTCTCGGCGACCAGGGACTGGCCAAGGAGCGATTGGAGATCTTCAGGGCAGGCGCGGCGCTGGTGCTGGACGACTTCACACGGCTGGCGGTGCACGGCGGCCCCGGCGGCTCGATCGATTTGGGCAGGCAGGACAAGGGGTTCGCCGCGCAGTGGGAGCAGATCGGCAAGGCCCTGCTCGGCGAGGCGAACGAGGTCATCACCCCGGCCGAGATCGAGGCGGCCATGCGCGCCACCTTCGCCGTCGAGCGCGCGGTGCGGGGGGGGCGATGAGGGCGCTGATGTGGGAGTCGTTCGCTCCGGGCGGGCCGATCCGCGTCGGCGGGCATCACTACGCCGAGCGCTTCCTGCGCGACGGCTGGCGGGTCGCCTGGTGCGTCGGTCCCCTCTCGCCGGTCAACTTCATCAAGAGCAACGTCGAGACGCGCGCGCGCATGCGCCTGTGGCGCCGCGGCGGAGACCGCCTGTACGACGGCCGGATGTTCGCGTACGCTCCGATGACTCTGGCGCCGTTCCGACCCTACCCGCTGTTCGACCGTCCCGCCGTGCAGCGCCGCACGCTGCGGGCCACGCTGCCGCGCTTCAAGAGCGTCCTCGAGCGGGCCGGTTTCGAGGCCATCGACCTGCTCTGGATGTCGACCGGCAGTCCGCTCCTGGCGCTTCTGGACGATGTCCCGCACGCTCTCTCGATCTACAGGATGAGCGACGATACGGCGGCGTTTCCCGACACCCCGAGAACCTTCGGCGCGATCGAACGCGAGACCTGCCGGCGGGCCGATCTGGTCCTGGCGACGGCGCGTGTCCTCGAGAACCGGGCGCGCGATCTGGGCGCGTCACGCGTGCTCTATCTACCGAACGCCTGCGAGCCGGAACGGTTCATGCCGGGGGCGGTGCCGGAGCCGGTCGATCTGCGAGGAACGCCCCGGCCGCGGGCGATCTACGCCGGCGCGATCGACGGCTGGTTCGACGCGACCCTCGTGCGCGACGTGGCGCGGCTCCTTCCGGGCTGGACGTTTCTCCTGCTCGGGCCGGCGCGCCGCGAGACCGGAGCACTCCGCGATCTCACGAACGTCCGGCTCCTCGGGTCGCGCGCCTATGCGGATCTGCCGGCCTATCTCGGCGCCGCGGACGCCGGCATCGTGCCTTTCGTCCTGAACGCCCTGACGCATGCGATTCATCCGCTGAAGGTTTACGAGTACTGCGCCGCGGGTCTGCCCGTGGTGGCGACGCCGATGCGCGAGACCGCCGCGATGGGCGCGCCCATGCGTCAGGCGGCGACGGCGGAGGCGTTCGCCGCGGCCCTGGAGGAGGCGCGCGGCGACGGGCCCGGGCGGCGCGTCGAGCGTCTGGAGTTCGCGCGGCGCAACACCTGGGACCAGCGCTTCGCCGTGCTGCGCTCGGAGATCGGGGCGCTGTCGGGACGGCGGTCCGCACTGGCCGCGGGAGGACGCGGATGAGCCTCCCGTCGGCGCTCCGCCTGGAAGCGCCCGTGACGCGCCCGCTGCCGGAGGCGGCAGGCGGGGAGGGCGACGGGCTCATCCGGGTCCTGCACGTCCTGTCCACGCTCCTCCCGGGCGGCTCCGAGCTGTCGGTCCTGCGGCTGACCGGCGCTCTCGACCCGCGCCGCTACCGGACGAGCGTGGCGTTCCTGCGCGGCGAGGCGGTCCTGCGCCGGGACTTCGAGGCGATCGGCGCCGAGGTCGTGCCGGTCCGACTGCGCACCCACTTCGATCCGTTCTGCCTGCTGCGACTGCGGGCGCTGGTGGCCCGCGGGCGCCATGACCTGGTGCACACGCACATGGATGTCGCCGACTTCTACGGCGCGCTCGCCGGCCGGCTGGGGGGGGCGCGCGCGGTGGTCTCGACCAAGCACGCGCCCGACGAGTTCCGGTCGCGGCGCACGTGGAAGCGCTACCCATTCCTCCTTCTGGAGCGGCTGGCGTACGAGATGGACGACGCGGTGATCGTGGTGTCGCAGGGACTCGCCGCCTTCCTCGAGGAGACCGAGCGCCTGCCGCGCCACAAGATGGTGATCATCGGGCACGGCGTGGACGGCGGCGCACCGCCTCTGCCGCGCGCCGAAGCCCGAGCCGCCCTCGGTCTGCCGGGGCTCGATCCCCTGATCGGCTCGGTCGGGCGGCTGTCGCGCGAAAAGGGGCACGCGTTCCTGCTGCGCGCCCTGCCGGCGATCGTCGCGGCCTTCCCGGGGGCGGGGTGCGTCCTGGCGGGCGACGGACCGTCGCGTCGGGACCTCGAGGACGAGGCGCGACGGCTGGGTATGGCGGACCGGGTCCTCTTCCTGGGACACCGCGGCGACGTGACGGCGATCCTGTCGGCCCTCGATCTGTTCGTGCAGCCGTCGCTGTACGAGGGGTTCGGCATGAGCCTGCTGGAGGCGATGGCGGCGCGTCTCCCGATCGTCGCCACGCACGTCGGGGGCATCCCGGAGGTGGTCGACGATCAGGTGGCGGGTGTGCTGGTGCCGCCGGCGGACGCCGCGGCGCTGGCGCGGGCGGCGATCACCCTCCTGAGCGATCCCGAGCGCGCACGCCGGCTCGGTGACAGGGCGGCGCGGCTGGTCGCGGAGCGCCACTCCAGCTCTTCGGTCGCTGCCCGCGTGGACGCCCTCTATCGCAGGGTCCTCGGGAGCCCGGCATGAGGGCCGCCACGCTGAGCCCTCCCGCGCCCCCCCTGGAGCCCGAGGCTGCCCGCCCGGCCCCCCTGTCCCACCCGGGGCGGCCGCGACTGCTCATCCTGACGGTCGGGTTCACGGTGGGCGGGGCGGAGCAGCTCATCCTGACCACGGCGCCGCGCATGCAGCGCGACGGCTTCGACGTCACGGTCGCCTGCCTGAAGGGATGGGGCATGCTGGGGGACGAACTGGAGGCGCGCGGCGTGCGGGCGGTGGCCCTCGGGGCGAAGGGACACCTGGACCTGCGCACCTTCGGACGCCTGCTGTCTATCCTCAGGCGCGACCGCATCCAGATCCTGCGTGGTCACCTGTTCTGGGCCAACCTCGCGGCGCGCCTGGTCGGATGGGTCGCCTCCATCCCAGTCGTCGTCACCACGCATCACGATACCGACGTCTGGATGCGCTGGTACCACCGTCTGGTCGAGCGCGCGACGGCGCCGCTGTCGGACGCCGTCACCACCTGCTCCGAAGCGGTCCGGCGCCACGCCATCGACACCCTCGGCATCCGGCCCGGCCTGGTCCGCGTGCTGCCCAACGCCATCGAGCTTCCCGAGGGGAACACCGATCCGCGTGCGCGCGAGCGCATCCGGCGCGAGCTGGGCGCCGCGTCGGGGGACCTCCTGATCGGGACGCTCGGGCGTCTGGTGGAGCCGAAGAAGGGTCTGGCGGTCTTCCTGGCCTCGGCGCGGCTGCTCGTGCGCGACTTCCCGCGCGTCCGGTTCGTCCTCGTCGGGGACGGACCCCAGCGCGCCGCGCTCGAGGAACGGGCGGCGCGTGAGGGGGTGAGCCACTGCACGATGTTCGCCGGCATCCGCCGCGACGTGGCGGACATCATGCGGTCCGGACGCCGGTGGTCGCGACCCGCGTCGGCGGCGTTCCGGAGGTCGTTCTCGACGGGGAAACCGGGATCTTGGTGCCGCCGGGAGACGTGCAGGCGCTGGCGGCGGGCTGCGCGCGGCTCCTGCGCAACCGCGAGCTGGCGGCACGCCTGGGCCACGCCGGCATCGAGCGGGCGCGCGCGCACTTCGGGATCGAGCGCCTGGTGGGCCAGATCGAGGCGTTGTACCGCGAGCTGCTGGACCGGGACCGGGCGGCTCCCGATACGGCGCCTCCCGGCCGTCAGCGGGGCGAGGGTTGAGCGTGTGGCATGTTCAGTGTGTTCTGGCCTTCGGCCTGGCGCTGGTGATCTCGCTCTACACCACGCCATTGATGCGGGCGGCGGCGCTGCGCTTCGGGATCGTCGACCGGCCCGACGGACGGCTGAAGAACCAGGCGCAGGCGGTGCCATACCTGGGGGGGCTGGCGATCTACCTGTCCTTCCTCCTGGCCCTGACGGCGACCCGGCGTTTCGACGAGATCGAGGTCCTCGGCATGCTGCTCTCCGGCGCGATCGTGGTGATCCTCGGCCTGATCGACGACCTGGGCGTGCTGACGCCGGGGATCAAGCTGGCCGGCCAGGTGGTGGCGGTGCTGGCGTTGATCAACGCGTCGGTGTACATCAAGCTCGGCTTCCTGACGCCGTGGCTGGCGATCGTCCTGTCGTTCTTCTGGCTGCTGGGGACCACCAACGCCTTCAATCTCATCGACATCATGGACGGCCTGGCGGCGGGCGTCGCCGCGGCGGCCGCGGCGGTGCTGTTCCTGATAGCGGCCGTCAACGGGAGGCAGACCTACGCCGT
>QHXY01000442.1 GCA_003223145.1 Acidobacteriota bacterium | reverse complement strand
GCCAGACCGTGCTGGTGTCCTGGGCGGCGACCTTCCTCCTGGGCGGGCTGGCGGTTGCCATGATGCTCTCCACGACGGCCGTGGCGATCGCCCTGCTGGCCGGGATCGTGATGGCCGGTCTGGGGATGGGGCTGTTCCTTCGGCGTATCGACATGACGCTGTGATGGGCGTCACGGGGGACTCCGTGAGGGCGAGGGCGTGAGCGACTCGTATCCGGTGGTCATTCTCGGGGCCGGTCTGACCGGTCTGTCGGCC
>QHXY01000106.1 GCA_003223145.1 Acidobacteriota bacterium | reverse complement strand
CGACTCCTCCGATGTTGATCACCAGACGACCGCGCGAGCGGTTGCGGAACAGAAGGAAATCGACGTACGACACCAGTGGCGAACCCTGCCCGCCCGCCGCCAGGTCCCGCGCCCGGAAATTCGCCACCGTGGCGATGCCGGTGCGCTCGGCGATCACCGCCGGCTCCCCGAGCTGAAGGCTGGAGCGCAGCGGAATGCCGGTGATGGTGACGGGGTTCGGAAGGTGCTGGATCGTCTGGCCGTGCGATCCAACGAGGTCGATGGCGCGGGGATCGACGCCCGCTCTCTCCGCCACGTGCACGACGGCACGCGCGAACAACTCGCCCAGGAGCACGTTGAGCCGGCAGATCGAGGCGGCGTCGCCGCTGCCCGGCTCGGAGCAGCTCAAGATCAGGTCGCGCACCTTCGCGGAGTAAAGAAGCGTCTCCTGGCGCAGAAGGCGCCACGAGAGCGTGTCGCCGCAGCCACGCACCCGGACGAGGGCGGCATCGACGCCGTGGGCCGACGTCCCTGACATGACTCCGACGACGAGCTTTTCCGGCTTGGCCGCGAGCGCCCCGATCACGCTTTCTCCACGCTGGCAAAATGATGGAGCGAGGGAAGTTAACGTCTTCCTGCCCGGTATGTGCCGGCCGATATTATCGAAATCGAACCGGGGGATCAACGTTGAAGGGTGGCGCTTTTTGCCCTATAATCTCCATGGGCCGGGCGGGGCGGTATCTTATTGACCCACTGGAGGATCTCCCGCTTGACATCGTCATCTAATGTCGCACGCGCGCATTCTCTGGCGGGGATCGCGCTCGGGTTATCCGTCTTCTGCTTGCCTCTCCTGTTCGGTGCGGCGCCCTACGATCGGGTTGTCATCCTCGGTTTCGACGGGGCGGACGCCTCCCTGGTGGAGCGTTATCTCGCGGAGGGACGTCTTCCTAATCTGGCGAAACTGCGAGCCGATGGCTTCTACGCGCCGCTGCGCCCGACGAATCCGCCGCAGACCCCGGTTTCATGGGCCTCGTTCACCACCGGACTGAACCCGGGAAGGACCGAAATCTTCGACTTCCTGCGTCGTACCGACGGCACCTATCTCCCCGAATTCGCCATGATCCGGGTGGGCCGCAAGCCGTTGCTGTTCGGCGCGAGCAATGCTCCGGTGCTCGGCTCGATGGCGGGCGCGGGCGCGGGAATGCTGCTTCTGGTCGGCACCCTGGTGCTGCGCCGGCGTCTGGTGGCGGGCCTGTTGTGGGCGCTGCTTGGGGCCGTCGCGGCCGGCGGTGCGATGGCGTTGGTGGCCGCGCGCTATCTGCCACGGGAGGTGCCGACCGCCTTCAATCCACGGAAGGGCGAGCCGTTCTGGGCGGCGGCGGCCGACTCGGGGTTGCGGGTTCGTGTGATGAATGTCCCGACCACATTTCCGGCGGAGGAACACGACAACGAGTGGATGCTGTCCGGCCTCGGCGTGCCGGACATGCGCGGCCGAATCGGCTCACCGTCGTACTACGCCTCCGACCCGGCCCTGGCCCTCCGGGACAATCAGTTCAGCGTCGAAATCGTGCATCTCAAAACCCGGCGCGGGAGAATCGAGACGAGCGTCGTCGGACCGCTGAATCAGCCATTCTACGATTACGTCCTCGAGGACGCGGCGCGCGGACTGGGAGGGGAGGCGCGGTCGCGGGCGCGGGCCGAAGCGGAGAAGAGGCTGCAGGAGCGCGGCGTGCCGCGCCGCCTGGACGTGCCGATGCTGATCGAGGCCGACGACGAGAGCGCCACCATCACGATCTCGGGGGTACGGCAGACCCTGAAGCAGGGAGAATGGAGCCAGTGGTTTGTCGTGCCGATCACGGTGAACCCGGTGGTCGATCGCCTGGCGGGGCTGAAGGGGATCATCCGTTTCAAGCTCCTGTCGCTATCTCCCGACCTGAAGCTGTACGCCTCACCCTTGAACTTCCACCCGGAGTGCCAGCCGGTGCCGTTCACACATCCGCTCTCGTACGCGCGCGAGCTGGTCGGAGAGTTCGGCCTCTTCAAGACTCTCGGCTGGCCGATCGACACCTGGTCGCTGCCGTCTGGCCTGACGGACGAAAAGCATTTCCTCGAGGACATGGACGCGACCGTCGAGAAGCAGGAGGCGATGATGAGGCACTTCCTCGAGACCGCGCACGATCGCCTCTACGTGCAGGTGTTCGATTTCACCGACCGCGTTGGTCACATGCTCTGGCGCCTGCACGATCCGGGTCACCCGCTGTACGACGCCCGCCTCGCGTCGCTGTATGCCGGCGAGATTCCGAAGGCCTACGAGAGGATGGACCGGATCGTCGGAGAGGCGGAGAAGAGAATCGGACCGGGGACCGTCCTTCTTGTCTGCTCCGATCACGGCTTCGCGTCGTTCCGTCGCGGGATCAACTACAACACCTGGCTGGTCAAGAACGGCTATATGGCACTCAAACAGGGGACATCCACCGGCGGCAAGACACTCGAGGATCTGTTCGACAAGGGGGAGCTCGGCGAGTTCTTCCGCTACGTCGACTGGTCGCGAACCAAGGCGTACGCGATGGGGCTCGGCAACATCTACGTCAACCTGATGGGACGGGAGCCCCAGGGGAGCGTCGTGCCGGGTCGGGAGTACGAGGAGGTGCAGGAGATCTATGCCGGCTACGACCCCCGCCTCATTCCCGATCTGCGCGCGGCGAACAGCGAGCACTACCGCATCGGCTGGCAGACCGCCCTGGGGGAGGTGCCGCCGCAGGTGTTCGAGGACAATCTGAAGACGTGGAGCGGCGACCACTGCTCCAACGATCCGGATCTGGTGCCGGGGGTCCTGTTCAGCAGCGTCCGGCTGGCTCGCAGCAACCCCGGGATCGCCGATATCCACCCGACGGTCCTGGCCCTGCTCGGGGTCACGCCGGTTGGAGGAATTGATGGACGCTCGCTCGTTCCCTGAGCGGGGATGCTGTCGGCGCGCCGTCGTGACGGCGGTGGTTCTTCTTGTCTGGTGCGCCGCCGACAGGCGGGACGCCTCCGGCGCCCTTCCCGTCGACGACCAGGCAAAACGAAGAGACGCCCGCCGACAGGAGGAGGCAGCGCGCCTCGAAAAAGTGCACCGTGATATCGCGGACCTCAAGGATCATCTGGAGAGGACCGAGGCGAGCGCGGGTTCGGTCCTGGACGCCCTGGAAGAGCTCGATCTGAGAATGTCCCTCCTGCAGCGCGAGGCGGAATCGCTCAAAGGGGAGGCGCGCGTGACGGTTGAGCGGGAGGTTGAGGCCCGCCTCGAGGCGCGCGCCCTGGAGGGACGGCTGGCGGAAACCG
>QHXY01000441.1 GCA_003223145.1 Acidobacteriota bacterium | reverse complement strand
ATCAGCATCAGCCCGCTGCGCGAGGTGGACGCGCTGCGCGCCTTCAAGAAGCTGCGCGAGCGGGGCATCATCGATCTGGTCGAGGGTCAGGCCAAGACCGCCTGAGCGGCGAGGCGGGTCATCGTCCTCGCAGGCGATCAAGGCGCTCACCCGCGGTAGGACCGGTCGGTGAGCGCTTCGGGGTAGCCCACCATCCCGGTGGTGAAGACCACCTCGCCCGCCGCCGGCCGATGCGCACCGAAGGAAATGCCGGGGAACACCGTGCCGTCCTGGAGGACCAGCCGTCCCTTCATTTCCGTGCGCCGCGACCCGCGGCCCAAACCGCTTGTCCACTTCGGCGCAAGCCCTCGCGCCCCATCGTCGCCGGGCCTCTCACGCGTCGGCACGACCGCGCGCGCAGACCCGGCGCAGGATAGCACACCGGTCGGATCGGCCGGCCGGTGCTACAATGTTCCTCATGCGATCGCCTTCCCGATGGTTGTCGTGGCGTACGGCGAACTCCATCGCGGTCACCACGATTCTCTGGTTGTCGCCGGGACTCGCCACCCCCTGGCACGACGCGTCCGCCGCAACGCGGGGTGAAGCGATCCTTTATCAGTCGAGGGATCTGGTGATCTATCGCGCCCTCGACCGTCACGGCACTCCGGTGGTCGTTCTGACGAACCTCGACGAGGAGGGCCATGCTCTGGCCGGCCCGGATGAGGCAACGCCGCCGGAGGTTTCCGGGCGGCGCTCCGAGGGCGAAACCTGCCAGCCCGCAGCGCTCCCCACCCAGGGCGATGTTGAGAGTCCTGCCGGAAAGCAGAACGCGGGCGGACGGGTCAGGGTCGTGGTGAACCGGGGCAACGGACAGCAGCCTGCGGACCAGGGTGAGGTCGAGGTCACTTCCGAGGACGGAGGCGGCACGACGGTGGTCGTCAACGTCAACCCGCCCTCACGGCCCGAGCGGGATACGGCGGTCGTCCCGGGCGGCTCGGGCTATCCCGTCCTGGCCTATGGCGGCTTGATAGGTCCCTACCGCTATCCGGACCACCTGTATTTCCTCGGGTACGGTCCTGACACCTCGTCGCCGTCCTTGTTCAGCGGACTCGGTCTCAACGCCGGCAACCACTTCGGTCTGCGGACCGGGGTTTCTTGCGGGCACGGCTTCGACTGCATGTTCGGTTCGCCGCACGAGCGTCCCTGAACCTCACTCAATGCACGTCCCCCAGCTCGTTGTAGCCGAGTGATTCGATCTGGATCGTGGTATGGACGATGCCGAAGCGGTCGCGCACCGTCTGCTTGATGCGGTTCAGCATCTCGTCGCTGGTGTCCCGCCCCGCCCCGTCCAGACGCACGTGGCCGCTGAGCGCCGCCAGGCCGGTGGTGATGCTCCAGACGTGCAGGTCATGCACTTCCACGACGCCGGGAACCGTGGCGATCGCCCGGCTGACGTCGTCCAGATCGATGTCGGCTGGAGTCGCCTCCAGGAGGACGTCGACCGCCTCGCGGACCAGCCGGAGCGCGCCGGCGGCGATCACCAGCGCGATGCCCCCCCCGACCAGCGGATCGAGGCGGTGCCATCCGGTCAGGGCGATGACCAGCCCCGCCAGGAGCACGCCGACCGAGGAGAGCGCATCGCTCACCACGTGCATGCGGGCGCACCTCAAGTTGAGGCTTTGCGGCGCCCCGGAAAGAAGCGCGACGCCCGCGAGGTTGGCCAGGAGGCCGGCGCACGCCACGCCCATCATCACGCCACTGTGAATCGGCACGGGATCGACGAACCGACCGACGGCCTTGTACACGATCCCGATCGAGATCCCGATGAGAAGCGCGCCGTTCACGAGAGCCGTCAGGATCTCGATGCGGTGGTAGCCGTAGGTCTTGGCGGGGGTCGCCGGCAGCGATGAGAAGCGCACCGCCATCAGGCTGAGCACCAGCGCCAGGACGTCGGTCAGGACGTGACCGGCGTCCGACAGGAGGGCCAGGCTGCCGGAGAGCAGGCCGCCCGCCACCTCGAGCAGCAGGATCCCGGCCGAGAGCGCGATCACCATCTGGAGCTGCCGCTTCTGGACGGTCCGCTCTTCGCGGGTCTCGGACTCGGCGCTCATGGGAGGATCCTGACCTGTGCCATCGAGACAGGCGATATGATATCACCGTGCCGGCGCGCATCAACGTCAACGGGGCCCTCGGCCCCCCCGAATCGGCCGCGATCTCGCCGCTCGATCGGGGATTCCTGTTCGGCGACAGCGTCTACGAGACCCTGCGGACCTACGGCGGCCGCCTGTTCCTGCAGCGCGAGCATCTCGACCGCCTGCGCCGCTCCGCGGAACAGCTCGGCATCCCTTACGACAATGCCCCGGTGGACGTGGAGCGCGAGATCGGGCGCACGATTGCCGAGGCGGCGCTCCCCGAGGCGGCGTTGCGTGTGCTGGTGTCGCGGGGTCCCGGTCCGATCGGCTACGACCCGGAAGGCTGCGGCCCGCCCAGCGTGGTGATCTACGCCCGTCCCTGCCCCGAGATTCCCGGAGCCTGGGTGCGCGAGGGAGTGGACGTGGCGATCGTCCGGGTGACACGCAACGCCAGGAGCGCGCTCGATCCCGCTATCAAGTCGAGCAACCTGCTCAACAATTTCCTCGCCTGGCGCGAGGCGCGGCGGCTCGGGGCCTACGAGCCGATCCTGCTGAACGAGCGCGAACACCTGGCCGAGGGGGCCTCGAGCAACCTCTTCCTGGTCCGCTCGAACCGGCTGCTCACACCGCCCCTCGAGGAAGGACTCTTGGAGGGAATCACCCGCGGACTGGTCCTCGACCTGGCGCGGCGCGGCGGGATCGAAACGTCCGAAGAGGCGCTCCGGGCGGACGACCTGCGCGGCGCCGACGAGGCGTTCCTGACCAGCACGCTCAAGGGCGTGCTGCCCGTCCGCCGCTGCGACGGATGGCCGATCCAGCACGGCCGTCCGGGTCCGATCACCCTTCGGATCCTGGATCTGTTCGAGGAGAGGATTCAGGCCGAGACGAAGGCCGGCTCGGCTCCCGATTCGATTCGCAAATAGCGGCGGCCGTCCCGCCAGGCCGGCAGGACGAACACCGATCCACGCCGGTCGCGCACCCGGTAGTCCAGGCGCTTCTCCTGGTGGAAGTGTCCGAAGACCAGGATGTCCGTCCCCTCCGCGATCTTCCGGCGCGCGTACGCGTCGCACTCGGCGAGCGGGAAGCCGCTCTTGTGTCTCATGTTGGTCGTCGCCAGCCTTTGCTCGAGACGCTCGGCGATCGACAGACGCACGCCCGGGGACAGCAGACTGAAGGCCGCGAAGAACAGCCGGTTCTTGGATACCGCCCGCCAGGCGCGGTACTGCCGGTCGCGCGCGTTCACCATGTCGCCGTGGGCCAGGTGCGTCCGATGGCCCGCCAGCACCAGGTCGAGCGAGTTCGCGGCGCATCGGTCGAACAGCCGTCCGCCGTCAAACCTCTCGAGGAAGAAATCGTGGTTGCCTTCGACGTACAGGAGGACACAGCCGCGTCGCCGCAGCCGGGCCAGGGCCTCGGTGACCAGTCGATGATGCCGGCGCTGCAGTCCGGGGGAGCCGACCCAGACGGAGAACAGGTCGCCGAGGATCGCGAGGGTCCGAATATCGGGCGGCAGGGCGTCCAGGAACCGGACAAAGGCCTCGACTTCGGCATCGTTCTCGCGCAGGTGGGCGTCACCGAGGAGCGCGACCGGCCCTTCGGGAACCGGCATGCTCGTCAAGCCCGGGGGCCGTCGCTCATCGCCGCACCAAGTCAGCGATGCCTTCCTTCAGGCAGAACTCCTGCAGCGATTTTGTCCGCACGAAGTACTCGCCGAGCAGGGCGACGAAGCGCTTCTGGTAGAGCGCCACTTCGGCCGGCAGCGGATCGCCCGGCCGGAACTTGTTCTTCTCACGCGCCGCCCGGAACGCCTTCGCCGCCTCCCCGACACGCACCGGAAGGACATCGTCCGGGATGCTGCCGAAGGGGGCGCCATCGATGTCGTTGGCCTCCAGGGGAGCCACATCCTTCATCTTGCGCGCCAGATCGGCCCCGTACTGCGACTCGACGTTGCTGTCGCCGTGGTCCGCGACGAAGCGGGCGATCGCGTCATCGAAGCGGCGCACGGCCAGAAGAGCCAGCGCGTGGCGGAACGGTTTGATCTGCTGGTTGGCCGGGAACAGCTTCAACGCCTCGTCGAATTCCTCGGCGGCGCTCGGATAGCGCCCCGCGTTCATGTCGAAATCCCCGACCTTGGCAAGAGCCAGCGAATGATACGAGCCGTTGCCTCCCTTCGACTTGGAGAACACCGACGCCGAACGCCGGTAGGCCGCCTCGGCCTCGGACGACTCCTGCAGGAAGTCGTGCAGCCTCCCGAGGCGGAACCAATCGTCGCCGTTCAGGGCGTTGGGGTCGGGACCCTTTTCGTACTGCTCCACCGCCTGACGGGCGTATTGCGTCATCCGGTCATAGACGCCCTGGTCGGAGCTGATGACGGTCAGGTAATACAGCCTCTCGAGCGTGGCGCCGCCCGTCTGCGAGATCTCCCGGGCGAGGAGCGGCTCCGCCTGCTTCCAGGTTTCCTTTCGGACGTCCGGCTTGTGCTCCGCCACCTCGCGGCAGTAACCGAGCTGGTACAGGAGGATTCCGTCCTGGAGACCCGCGTCGGTCGCCTCCTTCAAGAGGGGCATGGCCTCGGCATACTTCCCCTGGTCATAGAGCGCCATCCCGCGCGTGGCGGTGCGCCGCGCCAGGCTTTCCTTCGAGCAGGCCGCGGAGAGGAGGACCATCACGAGCACGGGGAGAAAGTGGCGAGGGATGGGTGTGAAGGACTTTCCTCGTGGCGAAAAAGTGCCAGACATGACGCGTGATCATATCATTCGATCTCCTCCCCCGCAATCTTGGCGTCCGTCTGCGGGGCGCGCCGTCTCGGCCTCGCGCCGCCTGTCGGTCCAGCGGGCGCTACGCTCCGACAGGAACTCAGCGTATCGACCCGCCTCGATCGCCGCGCGCGCGCGCCTCATCAGATCGGCATACTGGTGCAGGTTATGCAGGGTGTTGAGACGCATCGACAGGATCTCTCCGGCGACGTACAGGTGCCGCAGGTAGGCGCGTGAGAAACGCCGGCAGACCGGGCAGGAGCATTCCCCGTCGACCGGTCGCGGGTCGGCCGCGAACTCGCTCCTCTTGATCGACAGGCGGCCCGTCGAAGTGAACAGCGTCCCGTTGCGCGCGTTGCGCGTCGGCAGCACGCAGTCGAACAGATCGCATCCGAGGGCCACCATCTCGACCAGGTCGGCCGGCGTTCCCATCCCCATCAGGTAGCGCGGGCGGTCGGGCGGAAGCCGTGGCGCGGTCAGGGCGACGACCTCGCGACTGAGATCCGCCGATTCGCCCACCGAGACGCCGCCGATGGCGTAGCCGTCGAAGCCGAGGGCGGTGATCTCCTCCACGCTTTGCTCCCTGAGCCCCGGATCGTCGCCGCCCTGGACGATTCCGAACAGGGCCTGGCCGGGCCCGAGGAGCGCCTCGCGGCTGCGCCGAGCCCACAGCGACGTCCTGCGCACGGCCTCCAGGATGCGCAGGCGGGGGGATGGCAGGGCCGGGCAGTCGTCTAACGCCATGACGATGTCGCTGCCGAGGGACGCCTGGATCTGCATGCTGCGCTCCGGCGTCATCGACAGGAGCGATCCGTCGAGGTGGGACCGGAAGCCCACCCCTTCGTCGGTGATGGTCCGCAGGTCGGCCAGGCTGAGAACCTGGAACCCGCCGCTGTCCGTCAGGATGGCGCGCTCCCAGCCCATGAACCGGTGCAGGCCGCCCAGACGCCGCACCACCTCCTCCCCGGGTCGCAGCGCCAGGTGGTAGGTGTTGCCGAGGACGATTTCGAACCCGAGGGACTCGAGGTCCTCCGGGGTCATCCCCTTCACGGTGCCCGCGGTGCCCACCGGCATGAAGGCGGGCGTTTCGATCGTCCCGTGCGGTGTCGTGATCCGGCCCCGGCGGGCCGCGCTCCCCGGATCGACCGACAGGATGCCGAACGAGAACGCGCCGCTCACAGGAGGAGCATGGCGTCGCCATAGGAGTAGAAGCGGAAGCCGCGCGCGATGGCCTGCTCGTAGGCGGCCAGGACCCGCTCCCGTCCCGCAAAGGCGGCGACCAGGACGAGAAGGGAGGTGCGCGGCAGGTGAAAGTTGGTCAGGAGCGCGTCGACGGCGCGAAAGCGGTGACCCGGCGTGATGTAGGCGCCGCACCAACCCTCACCGGGCTCGACCCCGCCGTCCTCGCGCGCGCTCGCCTCCAGGACGCGGACCACCGTCGTGCCGACCGCGACGACGCGACCGCCGCGTTCCCGGCGGCCCGCGATCGCCGCCGCCGTCTCAGCGGGCAGACGGAACGCCTCGGGCTCCGGCCGGTGATCCTCGATGTTCGCCGACCTCACAGGCTGGAACGTTCCCGGGCCGACGTGCAGGGTCAGCGTCGCGGTCTCGACGCCCCGGGCCAGGAGCGACGACAGAAGACTCTCCGTGAAATGCAGCCCCGCCGTGGGCGCCGCGATCGCCCCGTCAGCGCGGGCGTAGACAGTCTGATAACGCTCCCGATCGATCGCCTGACGCGGGTCGCCCTCGTCCCGGCGGATATAGGGTGGCAGGGGAACCGAACCGTGCCGCCGCAGCGCCCCGTCGGGATCGCCGTCCGCGTCGACGAGCCGCACGAGCACCCGCCCGCCTCCGGTCTCGCCCAGGAACTCCGCCTCGAAGCCCGGCGCGACGCGCAGGCGAATTCCGGGTCGCAGACCCCGCGAGGTCGACGCCAGGCACCGCCAGGTCCGGCCTTCCGGATCACCCCCGTCGCGTCCCAGGAGGAGGAGCTCGACCAGGCCGCCCGTCGGCTTGCGCGCGCGCAGACGAGCCGGGATGACCCGCGTGTCGTTCAGGACCAGGAGATCCCCGGGACGCAGGTGCTGCCCGATCGCGTCGAAGGTGGCATCGACTGTGCCCTCCGCCTGCCGGTCGAGGACCATCAGGCGCGAGCCGTCACGGCGCGGGCACGGCTCCTGCGCCACCCGCTCCGGGGGCAGGCGGTAGTCGAATTCATCGATCCTCATGTCGCCCGGTACGGGATCGGGTCCGCCGCCCGCGCTGCGCGGAAGCCGTTCAGCCGCAGCCGGCAGGATTCGCAGCGACCGCAGGCGATCTCCTGCTCCGTGTAGCAGGACCAGGTGAGATGGAGCGGTGCATCGAGCCGCAGACCCTCGCGCACGATCTGCTCCTTGCTCATGTGGATGAGCGGCGTGACCACATCGATCCGGGTTTCCGGCCGCGTCCCCACGCGCAGCAGGCAGTTGAACGCCTCGTAGTACTCCTCGCGGCAGTCCGGGTATCCGCTGCTGTCCTCCTGCACCGCGCCGATGTAGACACTCCGGGCCCCGATCACCTCCGCCCACGATACCGCCATCGCCAGGAGGTGGGTGTTGCGGAACGGGACGTAGGTATCGGGAATGGACGAGTCGGGGCGTCGGGCCGAAACCGCGTCGCGCGACGCGTCGGTCAGCGCCGAGCCGCCGATGACCTTCAGGTGATCGAGCCGCGCTTCGAGCCGCCGCTCGACGCCGTAATGCCGCGCGATCTCGCGGAAGGAATGGAGCTCGCGCTCCTCGGTCCTCTGGCCGTACGACACGTGCAGGAGCGCCAGCGTGCACGTCCGCCGCGCCAGAGCGGCGGTCACACACGAATCCATCCCGCCGCTCAGCAGGACGATTGCCAGGGGGTCGCCGGGTGAGGGGGAGGACATGCTGGGGCCGGCCGTCACACTCCCCGCAGGTCGGGAGGCCAGATGTACTTGTGGATCTGCAGCTGCAGTCGCACCGGGAGGCGGTCCGCCAGGATCCACTCCGCCAGCGAACGCGGCTGGAGCGCGCCGTGCACGGGTGACAGCAGCACGCCACAGCGATCCGCCAGCCGGTGCCGGGCGATCGCGTCGCGCGCCCAGTCGTAGTCGGCCCGGTCGGCCAGGACGAACTTCACCTCGTCCGTGGGCTTCAACAGGGCGATGTTCTCCCAGCGGTTCTTCTGGCTCATGCCGCTACCAGGACACTTCAGATCCATCACGAGCATGGCGCGCCGATCGACACTCGAGATGTCCAGGCTGCCCCCCGTCTCGACCGCGACCTCGTAGCCTCGGTCGCACAGCTCCCCGATCAGGTCGGTCGCGCCCTCCTGAACCAGCGGCTCGCCGCCCGTGATCAGCACGTAGCGCGTCGCGTAGGGCGCGATCCGCTCCAGGACGAACCGGACGCTGAGGTCGATCCCCTCCTCGAAGGCGTACGCGGTGTCGCACCAGGTGCAGCGCAGGTTGCACCCCGTCAGCCGGACGAACACGCAGGGCCGACCCGCATGCCTCGATTCCCCCTGGATGGAGTGGAAGATCTCGTTGACCTTCAGGACGCTCGCGGTGCGTTCCCGGACGGCGGCGAGCAGGCTCACGCGCGCCCTCCGGCCGCGACCCGCGCCGCCATGGCCCGCCGGCGTACGCCTTCGGGGGCCGCCAGGCCGATCAGGGTGTTCAGGTTGAGCACGTCCTCCTTCAGGGTCTTCTCGTCCTTCGGTGTCTCCAGAACGAGAGGCAGGTGCTCCAGCCTCGGATCGGTCATCAGCAGCCGGAACGCATCCAGGCCGAGACAACCCTTGCCGATGTGCTCGTGGCGATCGACCCGACTGCCCAGCTCCCGCTTGGAATCATTGACGTGGACCGCGCGCAGACGCCGGAGCCCGATCTCGCCCTCGAACTCACGCATGGTCTCCCCGTAGGCGGTCTTCGTCCTCAGAGCGTATCCCGCGGCGAACACGTGGCAGGTGTCGAGACAGACGCCGACGCGCTCCGGATCGCTGGTGAGGGCGATCGTCCGGGATAACTGACCGAAGCGATGACCGATCACCGTGCCCTGCCCGGCCATCGTCTCCAGGGCGATCGAGGCCCCGCCGCCCGGAAGCCGCGCGTGGATCACGTCGATCGCCTGCGCCAGGCGGCGCACTCCGAAATCCTCCCCCTGCCCCATGTGACCGCCCGGATGCACCACCAGGGTCTCGATCCCGAGCCGTTCGCAGCGCTGCAGCTCCAGATGACACGCTTCGACCGATTTCTCCCAGAGCGCGTCGTCGGGCGAGCAGAGATTGATCAGATAGGAGTCGTGCGCCATCACCGAGGCGATGCCGCTGCGCACCCGCGCCGCCTTGAAACGGCCGACTTCATCGTCCGGGAGCGGTCGGGCGGCCCACTGGCTGGTGCTCTTGGTGAACAGCTGGATGGCGGTGCAGCCGATCGAGGCGCCGCGTTCGATCGCCAGGTCGATGCCACCGGCGATCGACATATGGGCGCCCAGTGGCCGTCTCGGGATCGTCCAGGAGACCTTCCGCGTCAGGGTGTTCGGCATGAAAGGTAGATTACCACCCGCGGATCGCGAGGGTCAATCGCGCCACGTTCACGCTTTTCCCAGGAGGCGCCGCAGGAGAAACTCCTTGATCAAGAACATTCGTTCATGCCAATCCTCGATCAGGCTGAAGGAAAAGATCCTTCGGCTCCAGGATGTCATCGCGTGGCTCTCCAGCCGCGGCAGGAGATACCGGTAAATCATCCGTCCGTGCAGGGTCTGCCTCCTGCGGATCTCGTCCACGACCTCCCGGGGGAAACAGACAGTCTGCCCGAAATCCAGGAAGACCCGGTTGCAGTAGGTCATCGTCAACAGGAGAACATTGGCGAGCCGGTGCTTCCTCGCCAGGTCCAGGAAGCGATCCCAGTCGAGAGCCGGGCCGAATTTCACCAGGAACCGGCGTACGTCCTCGATCCAGACGGCACGAAGCTCCTCCATGTGGCGCGCGAGATGGATCATCAGATAAATCAAGTGGACTTCCTTGGATAGACATGCAAAGGCCCGGCCCTCGAACACGACCTCATCCTGATCCTGCCAGAATTCGGCGGCGAAACCGGAGAACAATTCCGCGGTCGAGAGAGCGAAGTGGAGCTCCAGGGTCGTGCCGTTCTTTCTGCACGTAAGGACCTCGACTGTCTTGTGCTGGTAAGCGCTCCGGGAATGGGTGTTCCCTGCCTGCGTGAGGGACCCGATCGCCTGTTCGTGGTACTCGAGGGGAATCGCCAAATCGATGTCGCTGCTGCCCCTCACGGCATAGTCGCCATAGAGCAAGTGAGCCAGCATCAGGCCCTTGATGGGAACGAATGGGATCTGGCGTTCCTGAAGCACGCCAGCCGCTTCGAGGAAGTCCTGTTTCATGGCCTCGGCGGCAAGGAGCTGCCGGTAGGCCTCCTTCTTGTGCTGGTGCGGCACCAGCAGCAGAATGCCATGCTGTTCGAGCAATTCGCACGGGGCGCTGGACATGGATCCAGGCTGATAGAGCAGTTCGAGAGCCGATTGAAGGCTTGCGCGCATGGCTGCCCCTTCCCCGAGCACCACCCGCGTCTATTATGATGTAAAAACCGGTCATGAAGGCCGTCGAGGCGGCCGAACGACTCAACGTTCGTATCGGGGCGGGCACGGAGTCCCTGGGCGGGCGCCCGGATCGCCCTTCCAGCCAGCGCACCGCTTTCTGCGCACCGCTTTCTTGACTTGGCCCGGAGCCGGCGGTACACTCCCGCCCTCTGTCAGGCATCCAGGTTCAGAAGGAGAGCTCCAGTGCCGATCGCCCGCGGACGCGTGACCCTCGTTGTCGCAACCGTCCTCACCATGGTCCTGGGCTCCGTCGCGTGCTCCCGCTCGGGCGGACCCGAGGTCTCGCCGACCCAGGCGAATGCGCCGCAAACGCAGGGCGCTCCGGCGACCCAGGAGACGAAGACCGGGGCGACGGCGGATCAGGACGAGAAGACCGCGGAGGCGCCGGAGTACCAGCCGGAGAACGCCACCGGGGCCGTCAAGGGTGTGCCGGCCCCGACCAATACGATTCCGATCGTCGCGGTCGCCAATTATTTCACCGAACTGCCGGGCATCGACGTCGCGGGGCTGAAGCGCGGGCGTAAGGAGAAGTTTCTCCAGCGCGTCAACAGCGAGATGTGCTCCTGCGGCTGCAAGAACGACACGCTGGCCCGCTGCTACGTCAACGATCCGCGCTGCCCCGTCGTCAAGTCCATGGTGCAGAAGGTCTACGACGAGGTGAAGGCCGGGAAATGACGTGCGCGGGTTGAGGGAACCCTCGCATGAAGGTCTATGAGATCTCCGAAATCCGCAACGTCGGGATCATCGGCCACGGGTCCTCCGGCAAGACGTCCCTCGCGTCCGCCCTCCTCTTCTCCTCCGGGACGGTGAACCGGCTGGGCCGTGTGGACCAGGGAAACACCATCACCGATTTCGAGGAGGAGGAGATCGCCCGCAAGGTCTCCATCTCATCCGCCCTGTGCCACCTGGAGTGGAAGAAGATCAAGCTGAACCTCATCGATACGCCCGGCTATGGCGCCTTCATCGCGGACGCCAAGGCGGTGCTGCGGGTGGTGGACGGCGCGCTGCTGGTCGTGGACGGCGTCGCCGGGGTCGAGGTGCAGACCGAGGAGGCGTGGGGCTACGCCGAGGGATTCGACCTGCCGCGACTGTTCGTGGTGAACAAGCTGGATCGCGAGAACGCCTCGTTCGCGCGCGCGGTCGATTCGATCATCGGGGCGTTTGGCCGCCAGGCTGTCCCGGTGCACATCCCGATCGGGGCGGAGAAGGCGTTCACGGGGGTGGTCGACCTGGTCGCGAACAAGGCCTACGTCTACGACCAGGACGAGAGCGGCCGTCACAAGGTCACCGAGGTGCCCGCCGAACTGGCCGACGCCGCCACGGAGGCGCGCGACAAACTCATGGAGGTGGTGGCCGAGGTGGACGACGCGCTGATGGAGACCTTCTTCGAGAAGGGCGCCTTGTCCCAGGAGGAGCTGATCGCGGGGCTCTCCAAGGGGGTCAAGCAGCGGAAGATCTTTCCGATCCTGTGCGCCTCGGGGCTGTCCAACATCGGGGCTCACCCGATCCTGGACGCGCTGGTCACGCTGCTGCCCCACCCCGGCGAGCGGGCCCCCTTCAAGGGGGAGACACCGAAGGATCACGCTTCGGCCGAGCGCCGCGGCGCCGCGGGCGAACCCTATTCCGCGTTCGTCTTCAAGACGATCGCCGACCCCTACTCCGGCAAGATCTCCCTGTTCCGAGTCTACTCCGGCGCCATCAAGTCCGACACGACGGTCTACAACGCCAGCCGGGACACCCAGGAGCGGCTCGGGGCCATCCTGGCGCTCCAGGGGAAGGAATCCGAGCCGGTGCAGGAGGTCCGGGCGGGCGACATCGCCGCCGTGCCGAAGCTCAAGGAGACCAGCACGGGCGACACGCTCGCCGACAAGGCTCATCCGATCGTCTTCCCCAAAGTCGATTTCCCCGAGCCTTCGATCGCCTTCGCCCTGCAGCCCAAGTCGCATGCCGACGAGGAGAAAATCTCCCAGGTCCTGCACCGGCTGGTCGAAGAGGACCCGACCATCCAGTTCCGCCGCGACGCGCAGACGCACGAGCTGATCATCGCCGGCAACAGCGACCTGCATGTCGAGGTCGCCCTGGCGCGCATGAAGAAGAAATTCGGCGTCGAGGCGATCCTGCACGCGCCCAAAGTGCCGTATTTCGAGACCATCAAGAAGAAGGCGGAGGCCCAGGGAAGGCACAAGAAGCAGACCGGCGGGCACGGACAGTTCGGCGACTGCTGGATCAAGCTCGAGCCGCTTCAGCGCGGCGCCGGGTTCGAGTTCAAAGACGAGATATTCGGCGGCGCCATTCCGAAGAACTTCATCCCGTCGGTCGAGAAGGGCATTCAGGACGCTCGCATGCAGGGCTTCCTGGCGGGCTATCCCGTGGTCGACTTCCGCGTCATCCTGTTCGACGGCTCGTACCACACGGTGGATTCCTCGGACATCGCCTTCAAGATCGCGGGCTCCCTGGCCTTCAAGAAAGCGATGGAAGAGGCCGGGGCGACGCTCCTCGAGCCGATCATGAACGTGGAAATCAGCGCCCCGGAGCAGTACATGGGCGATCTGATGGGCGATCTCAACTCGCGGCGCGGCCGGGTGCAGGGCATGAACGCGCAGGGATCGATGCAGGTGATCAAGGCGCAGGTGCCGATGGTCGAGATGCTGACCTATGCCTCGACCCTCAAGTCGATCACCGGCGGCCGCGGCTCCTATCGGATGTCGTTCGCGCACTACGAAGAGGTCCCCTCCCACCTGCAGGCCAAGATTGTCGCCGCCCACAAGGCCGCCAAGGAAGGAACCGGGGCCGCGGCGACGCACTAAGAGCCCGCGACCGTCATTCGCTCCACTGCGTCGGCACGTCGGGCATTCCCATCAGGACACGCACTCCGAACGGTCCCGGGCGCTCGGCGAGCCCCGCCGGCAGACCGCGCAGCTCGAGCGTCGAGTCCCGACGTCCTCCGAGTGCCGCGACTTGCAGAGCCACCCGAGCCAGGAGGGCCGCGTCGCACGCCTCCGGGTCGGCAAAGAAGGTGACGGTGGCGCCCTCCCACAGTACGAACCCGGAGGAGCGCGCGCCGCGCGAGGCGCCGCGCACGACGGCAACGAGGGCCCCGCGCAGGCCGGAGAGCGCCCCCCCGAGAAAGGCGCGGGGCCGCAGTCCGGGGCGCAGCCGCAGCCACAGGCTCCCCATGGCGCGCGCGTAGAGCCCACAGAGGACCGGCCACTCGCGGCGACCGGCCGGCTCGAGACGCAGGGCCGGCGTCGCCGGCCCGATGGTCGAGAGCAGCCCGAGAGGAGCGCTGCCGAACAGCGAGCGGCCCGCCTCGAAGCCGCACCGCTCGTGCGCCGCGATCGAGGCGTCGTTCCCCCAGTCCACGAAGGAGTAGAGACGCTGCGCGTCCGGGAGGAGGCGGGCGCCCTCCCGGAGAAGGCGGCGACCAATGCCCTGGCGGCGCCGGCCGGCCGCGACGCGCCAGTGGCCGAACATCCACGTGCCAGCCGGGCGCGGGCAGCGGACGAACTGCACGGCGCCGAGGATCATCCCGGTGTCCATCTCCTCGGCCACCAGGGTGGCGCAGCGGGTCCCCTTCAGGCGCCAGAGAAGAGCCCGCGCCGGCGACGGACAGAGGATGTCGGCCACCATGGGCGGGTGCCCGAGTCGGATGAGACCGGCGCGATCGACCGGCCGGCACGCCCGCACCGCGATCCCGCTCACGACCGCCGGGGCGACCCAGCGCCAGCGAAAACGGTTCACGGCGCCCTTTATATCACCCGCACGCGCCCGCGCTTTCCTTGACCGCAATCTCCGCCGCCTCCTATAATTCCCGCCTCTTCCGGAGAGCGCGTGCAGACAACAACGATCAGAAGGATCGGCGCCCACGAAGGCCAGGACGTCCGGGTCCGGGGCTGGCTGTACAACAAGCGCGAGAAAGGGAAGCTGGCGTTCCTGATCGTGCGCGACGGCACCGGTTACCTGCAGGCGGTGGCCTTCCAGCCGGAGGTCCTTCCCGGCGTGTTCGAAGCCTGCCAGAAGGTGACCCAGGAATCGTCCCTGGAGGTCGAGGGGACCGTCCGCAAGGACGACCGCGCCCCCGGCGGCTACGAGATGAAGCTGGCGTCGATCACCGTGCACCAGCTCGCGCATGACTACCCGATCAGCCCGAAGGAGCACGGCCCTGATTTCCTCCTCGATCACCGCCACCTGTGGCTGCGATCGTCGAAGCAGCACGCGCTCCTGCGCATCCGCAGCGAGATCAGCCAGGCGATCCGGGATTTCTTCTACGAACGCGATTTCGTGCTGATCGACTCGCCGATCCTGACGCCGGCGGCCTGCGAGGGCACCTCGACGCTGTTCGAGACCGACTACTTCGATCAGAAGGCGTACTTGAGCCAGTCGGGCCAGCTGTATCTCGAGCCCGCCTGCCTTGCGTTCGGAAAGGTCTATTGCTTTGGGCCGACGTTCCGGGCGGAGAAGTCCAAGACACGCCGGCACCTGACCGAGTTCTGGATGGTCGAGCCGGAGGTTGCCTACGCCGGGCTTCCCGAGATCCTGGATCTCGCCGAGGACTTCATCGTGTCGCTGGTGGCGCGCGCGCTCGACCGCTGCCGCGCCGAGCTCGCGACGCTCGAGCGGGACATCACGCGGCTGGAGAGCGTCCGCCGTCCGTTCCCACGCCTGACGTACGACGAAGCGGCCGCGATCCTGATGCGGCCGGAAGTGCGGGCCCGCGCGCGCACGCAGGACGCGCCGCCCTTTGAGCCGGGGAGCGACTTCGGCGGCTTCGACGAGACCGTCCTGACGGAGACGCTGGAGCGGCCGATGATGATCACGCACTACCCCGCGACGATCAAGGCGTTCTACATGCAGCCCGACCCGCAGGCGCCGGACCGCGCGCTGTGTGTCGACGTCCTGGCGCCCGAGGGATACGGCGAGATCATCGGCGGCAGCCAGCGTATCCACGACCACGATCTCCTTCTCCAACGGATCGGGGAGCACAAGCTCCCGGTCGAGGCGTTCCGCTGGTACCTCGACATCCGGAAATACGGCTCGGTGCCCCATGCCGGCTTCGGGATGGGCATCGAGCGTTTCGTTGCCTGGATCGCCGGCATCCATCACCTGCGGGAGGCGATCCCGTATCCACGCACGCTCAACCGGCTTTACCCGTGAGGGGCTCTTCCCTGTGATCAAGGTCGGCATGGTCAGCCTGGGCTGCCCGAAGAACCTGGTGGACAGCGAGGTGATGCTCGGTACGCTCCGGGGCGGCGGCTACGACCTCACGACGGACCCGTCCGAGGCCGACGTGATCGTGGTCAACACCTGCACGTTCATCGAGCCGGCGCGGCGGGAGTCGATCGAGACCATCCTGGAGATGGCCGGCCACAAGAAGACCGGTCGCTGCCGCCGCCTGGTCGTGGCCGGCTGCATGGTGCAGCAGAACCACGACGAGCTCCGCAAGGCGCTGCCGGAGATCGACGCCCTGGTCGGCCTGAACGACATTGAGCGGATTGCCGAGGCCTGCGCC
Organism: Acidobacteriota bacterium; assembly: GCA_003223145.1. Classification (GTDB taxonomy): domain Bacteria; phylum Acidobacteriota; class Polarisedimenticolia; order Gp22-AA2; family Gp22-AA2; genus Gp22-AA3. Next base: position 3,486 of record QHXY01000441.1, on the reverse strand, counting down.
CTCGAGGCCGGGGCGCGCTTCGAGACCAGCCGCGGCCGGGCGGTCTATCTCTACAGCCACGATTCGCCGCGGCTTCTGGCCACTCCGGCCTACACGGCCTACATCAAGATCTCAGAGGGCTGCGACCACACCTGCGCCTTCTGCGCGATTCCCTCCTTCCGCGGGGCGCAGCGCTCACGGCCGATCGCTTCGATCGTGGACGAGGCGCGGCGCCTGGCGGCCGCGGGCGTCGTCGAGATCAACCTGATCGCGCAGGACACCACCGATTACGGCAGCGACCTCGGGAACGGGACGAATGCGGCCCGGCTGCTCCGGGCCCTCGACGGCGTCGAGGGCCTACGCTGGATCCGCGTGATGTACGCCTATCCGAACCGGATCACTCCCGAGTTCGTCGAGGCGCTGTCCCAGGGGAAGAGGCTGGCGCGCTACCTCGACCTGCCGTTGCAGCACGCCGACGCCGCGATTCTCAGATCGATGCGCCGAGGCGGCAGCGCCGCCAGCCACATGAGGCTCCTGGAGACACTGCGCCGCGCCGTGCCGGGCATCGCGCTTCGCACCACGTTCATCGTCGGGTTTCCCGGCGAGACCGACGGGCAGTTCCAGAACCTCTGCGCCTTCGTCCGCGACGCCGAGTTCGACCACGTCGGCGTGTTCACCTACTCGATCGAGAAGGGGACCGCGGCCGCACCTCTGGCCGACGACGTCCCGGCGGCCATCAAGGAGGAGAGACGGGCCGAGCTGATGGCCATCCAGGAGCGTGTGGCGGCGCGCCGCAGCCGGGCGCTGGTGGGCCGGCTGCTCCCCGTCCTGGTGGAGGGCGCTCCCGCGGATAGCGACCTCATCCTGTGCGGCCGCACCGAGGGTCAGGCGCCGGAGATCGACGGGCGCGTCATCGTGACCGACGCGCCGGCCCCCCTCTCTCCCGGCACCTTCGTCATGGCGCGCATCGATCAGGCACACCCCTACGATCTGGTGGGCACGGCCGTCGAGATCCTCTCCACCGGCCGGCGGTCGTGACGCGCAAGGTCACCGGGACGGCTTGCGCGGTCCTCCTGGCCACCGTGTTCGGGGCCGGGCGGGCACCGATCGCGCCGGGGACCGTGGGCACCCTGGTGGCGGTGCCCCTGGCCGTCCTGGCAGGGCGCTACCTCCCGGCGTGGGGCTTCCTGCTCGCAGCCGCCGTCATCACGCTCCTCGGCGTCTGGTCGTCGGGGGTCACGGCGCGCGTCATGGGCGTGCGGGATCCGGGAGCGGTGGTGATCGATGAGGTCGCGGGATATTTCGTGACGCTCCTGTGTCTGCCCGCCGCGCTCTGGACGCATCCCTGGATTCCGATCGTTCTCGGGTTCGTCCTGTTCCGGGCGATGGACATCATCAAGCCACAGCCGGCGCGCTGGGCCGAAGGGCTTCCCGGGGGCTGGGGAATCGTGACGGACGACCTGATCGCCGGGGTGTACGCCAATCTGGCCCTGAGGATCCTGGGAGCGCTGCATGAGGGTCTTTGATGACATCGCCACCGTGCGCGCTCATCTCAAGGCGCCCGTCGCCACGGTCGGCAACTTCGACGGGCTCCATCGTGGCCACCAGGCTATCGTCGACACCGTCCTGAACCGCGCCCGCGAGACGGGCGGCAGCAGCCTGGTGGTCACGTTCGACCCCCACCCGCTCAAGGTGCTGGCGCCCGAGCGCGCTCCCCGCATGCTGACCACCCGGAAGCAGAAGCTGGCCCTGATCGAGGCCGCGGGAATCGAGTTCCTTCTGATCCTGCCGTTCACCATCGAGCTTGCGGAGGTGTCCGCCGAGCGCTTCGTCAGGGAGCACCTCGCCGAGGGTCTGGGCGTCAGCGAGGTGTACGTCGGGGCGAACTTCAACTTCGGCCGCGGCCGGGCGGGCACCGCCGACCTGCTGGTCAGCCTGTGCGGCGAGCTCGGGATCCGCGCGGCGCAGGTGGGCGAGGTTCTTTACCTCGACAGCCCGGTGAGCAGCAGCCGTATCCGCCGCGCGTTGCAGGCGGGCGAGGTCGAGCTGGCGCGCGAGCTTCTCGGGCGGCCGTACGTGCTCGCGGGAATGGTCATTCACGGCGAATCGCGCGGCGTCGCTCTCGGCTTCCCGACCGCGAACCTGGCGAGCGAGAACGATCTGGTGCCGCAGGACGGCGTCTACGTCAGCGAAGCGGTCCTCGACGGCGCCGCCCGTCCGGCGGTGACCAACATCGGCTCCCGTCCCACCTTCGAGGGGGCCGCGTACGCCATCGAGACGCACATCCTCGACTTTCCGGGCGACCTGTACGGACGCCCGATGGAGGTGCGGCTGCTGGCCCGTCTGCGGCCGGAGCTCAAGTTCGCTTCGCCGGCCGCCCTCGTGGAGCAGGTCCGCCGCGACGTGCAGAGGGCGCGCGACTATTTCGCCGTCAGTCGCGGAACAGCTTGTTGAAGCGCTCGCGTGCGGAATGGCCTTCGCGGGAGCGCTTCGCCAGGCCGCTGCCGTCGGCACACACGAAATACTCGCAGAAGTTGGCGCGCTCTTTGTCGGAGACCCACTCCGCCAGCGGCTCGGCGCATTGGTGGCTGACGGCCGGATCATAGAACTGGCAGTTCCGGCAGGTGTGCAGGTCCGAGGAGCAGTGCGGGCACTCGTCCTCGCGCAGGATCGCCCGGTCCGCGGGGATCTCCTGGCCGCACTGGAAGCAGGTACGCATCGCGCCACCGGCGCGAGGAGTATATCGCAGAGTGTGCTAAGATACGCCGCCTGCCCAGAACCGCGGCCCGCTGCGGCGATCACGGACCGTACGGATCCCGGAGTCCATGAGCCCGAGAACGCACGTCAGACGATTCATCGCCTTCGAGGGCATCGAAGGATCGGGCAAGACCACACAGATCCAGTTGCTCTCCAATCGTCTCGAGGATCTGGGGATCGATCATCTCCTGACGCGCGAGCCGGGCGGTACGCCGATCGGCGACCAGATCCGCGGGCTCGTGCTGGACGCGCGCAACACCGCCATGACCCCGATCTGCGAGCTGCTTCTGTACGCGGCCGCCCGGGCGCAGCACATCGAGCAGGTCATCCGGCCGGCGATCGACGCGGGACGCCTGGTCCTGTGCGATCGCTTCAAGGACGCCACCATGGCTTACCAGGGGTACGGCCGCGGCATCCGTCACGATCTAATCGACGCTCTGCACGGTCTCGAAACGCTCGCGCTGCAGCCGGACCTGACGTTCCTGTTCGACATCGAGACGCGCGTCGCCCTGGATCGCGCCCGCAGCCGCGACACCACCAAGGCGCCCCAGCTGACGCGCTTCGAACAGGAGGACCTGACGTTCCACGAGCGGGTGCGTTCCGGATACCTGGAGATGGCAGGGCAGGAGCCCGGGCGCTTCGTCGTCATCGACGCGCGCGGCTCCGTCGAGGACGTGCGTCACCGGGTGGGCGAGGCGATCGACCGCTTCCTGGCCACCCGCGGGGCGCCCGAATGAGCCCGCGCCGCTT
>QHXY01000440.1 GCA_003223145.1 Acidobacteriota bacterium | reverse complement strand
CACCGGTTCGTGGATGGTGGCCATCGGCGAGACAGCGCTTCCCCGACCTACCCAGATTCCCTCGGCGATCTGTCCATCGAAACGGTAGCCATTCACTTCCCCGCGCAGCACGGATCGATTGACCTTCAGATAATCGTTCATCTCCAGGACGTTCCGGCAGTAGCCCTGGATCTCGCACGCGAACACCCGCTTCCCATCCAGGCGCAATCGGGGAAGCAGCTGTTCCTTGATGTCGTAGTAGATCCCCGGTTCGATGGCCGCCAGCGCCGCCGGGTCGAAAACATAGACGCCCGCAGGCACCGGGGAGAGATGCTCGCGTCCCGACAGGTCACGGACCTTGATCCCCTCGACTCGGTCCCCCTCTCCGAGCCGCAATTCGAGATGATGCCAGTCACGGGATCCCCCGGCAGTCCGCCGGACGCCGAGCGTGGCGAAGGCTCTCCGTTCCTGGTGAAATTCTGTCAGCGCCCTGAGGTCGGCGTTCAGGAACAGGCTCCCGTGAATCACCATGAAGGGCTCCCGTCCAAGAAAATCGGCCAGGGGCAGGAGGCATCCCGCGGTGCCGCGGGGGACGGCTTCGCGCGAGTAATGCAGACGCATCCCGAGCCGTCGACCATCACCCAGAACTTCCTCATAGGATTCGTCGGCGGCATTGACGGCCAGCGCGACCTCCTTGATCCCGCTCGTCTTCAGCAGGCTCAGCACGTATTCCACCATCGGACGATTGGCCACCGGCAGGAGCGGCTTGGGCACCGTTCGTACCAGCGGCACCAGGTGCGTGTCCTGCCCCCCGGCGAGAATCACGGCCTTCATCGCTGGCCTCCGCAAATCGCTTCCGGGAGGGTGGGCAGGGTCGCCGTCTCCTCTGTCCGCCCCCGGGCCACTCCATAGATCTCCTCCAGCTCCGAAACCATTCGCTGTCTCCCGAATTTCGTTTCAGCCACCTTCCGGCCCGTCGTTCCCATCCGCCGCCGCGCCTCCGGATCGGCGAGAAGCCCTTCCATGGCGGCCGCCAATGCCGGCATGTCGCCCGGGGGCACCAGCCGTCCGGTGACACCGGGGACCACCAGCTCCGGAATGCCTCCAACCGCCGTCGCCACCACCGGCAGGCCGGAGGCCATCGCTTCCATCAGTGTGACCGGCGTATTGTCGGAGAGAGTCGGAAGAACGAACAGGCTGGCCCGCCGGTACTCGTCCGGCATCGCCTCCCTGGGAACTCTCCCGGCGATTTCGACCCCTTCCTGGTCTGCGAATCCGTCCGGCGGATCGCCCACGACTCTCAATCGCAGCCCTGCATACCTTTCCCGCAAGCGAAGGAAGGCCGGCCAGAGGTCGGCGATCCCCTTCGTCGGGTTGTTGGGACCGGCCACGTAGAGGATGGTCGGCGGGCTCCCTGCCGTACCGCTGCCCTCTCCCTCAGCCGGCCGGAAGCGATCGAGGTCGATCCCGTTATAGATAAGGTGCAGTCGTTTTCTTCCCAGAAATGAGTAGCGCAGAAGATTGCCGAGCCAGCGCGAGGGAACCACCACCTCCAGCCTGGAAGCCGCAAAGACCGCTTCCTTGAGCACTTTGTTGGCGACGGAGAACCCCGGCCACGCCGTGCAGAAAAGGCAGAACCGTTTCATTCCCTCGCAGGACGGGGGCTGCGGCACCGATCGAACACACAGCGGCCATTGATCGTGGATCGTCCAGAAGGCCCGGCGGCGCCTCGACAGGAGCAGCGAGGCCAGGGAGAAACTTCGACGCTGAATGATGTGGAAATGGATCAGATCGGGATTCAACGACCGAAGCGTCTGCCGGAGTTGCCGCACGATCGCGGGGCTCCAGTACAGGTGAGACACCCCCTGCTCTTCCGCCGGTGGCAGCCTCAGCGAGATCACCCGGAGCGCTCCCTCCTGGCGATCCGAGTCGACATCGCCGCCGTGGATGAAGCTGACCTCATGCCGGCGGGCAAGGCCCTCGGCTGATTCCCGCGCGATGACGCCGGCGCCGGAATAAGGATATCGCCCGCACAGGACCGCGATCTTCACGCCTGCTCCTGTCCCTCGAACGGGGTCCCGATCGGCCTGGGCAGCCCGGTGGCGGCGTACCGGCTCAAGAACGCCTTGAACTGCCGCCAGTTCTCCTTGATGTCGTAGAGGTTGCGGATCTTGGAAACGCGCTTGAGGATGCGCCGCGGCGTCAGGTAGTGCTCGATGTAGATGCGATTCATGGCGTTCTTGAGCTCGGCGGTCGAGAGGTCGCACCAGGAGCGCCCGGAGACTCCGTCGAAGTCGTGCCAGTCGGCCACCAGATGCTTCACTTCCTCGTAGAACGGGGTGCCCGGAATCGTGGTCATCAGGCTGACCTGGATGTCGTCCGGCTCGGTCTTCTTGATGAACTCCAGGGTCTCACGCAGCGTTTCCCTCGTCTCTCCCGGAGCACCCAGCGCGTAAGTGCAATGGACGCGGATCTTCGCTTCCCTGGCCCAGC
>QHXY01000020.1 GCA_003223145.1 Acidobacteriota bacterium | reverse complement strand
CGTAAGATGGCCGGTGGAGGCGCGAGACCACGGCGAGGGCGTCAGAAGGCTCCCGTGCATGAGGCGGAGCGAGCGCATAAAGACCACGGCGGAGCTGATGCAGGCGCCCTGACGCAACCCAGCGGCTGATCTGTCGCCTTACCTCCGCGGGGGAATCCTTCCCGGCCAGATGCATGGCGGATTCGAATAGGGTCGCGCCGTCCAGAAGGGTCAGGAGATCTTGCCATTTCATGGCAATAACTTGCCATAAATGGCAACTTTATGCAACAGAATAGCATTCGACGCCTGAGCGGCGGCCGGCTACGCTCCCGCCGACCAGGAGAAACCCGCCTTCGTGAGCGGCAGCGCGCGGACGCGCTGGCCGGTGGCCGCGCAGATGGCGTTGGCGACTGCGGGAAGGACCGGTGGCAGGCCGGGCTCGCCGAGGCCGGTCGGCGCGCGGTCGGTGTCGAGGAACTGGACGTCGATCGCGGCCGGCGTCTCCGACATGCGCAGCGGCGTGTACTCGTGCAGGTTGCTCTGCACGGCGCGTCCCCGCTCGAACGTGATCTCGTAGTTCATCAGGTGACTGAGGCCGTCGACGATCGAGCCCTGGACCTGCTGAACGGCGCCGCTCGGGTTGATGATCGGGCGCCCGACGTCGTTGACGGACCAGACCTTGTCCACCCGCACCGCTTTCCTGTCGTCCACCCGGACCTCCGCGACCACGGCCGAGTAGCCGTAATGGCAGAAGTGGCCGCCGATCCCCAAAGCGCCCCCCTTCGCCGGCGTGCGGGAGCCCCACCCCGACTTCGCGGCGACGGCCTCGTAGACGCCCCGCATGCGCTTCGGGTCGAACCGGTCCAGAGGATCCTCCACGTCCGGGTAACGCCCCGCCGGCGCGTCGAGCATCGCGAGGCGGAACCGGAGCGGGTCGGCGCCCGCGGCGCGCGCCAGCTCGTCGATGAACGACTGCACGACGAAGCAGATGGCGTTGTCGCCCGGAGCGCGCAACGCGCCCGTCGGCACGCCGAGCGGCATGACGGAGGACTGGAGCGCATAGTTCGGGACGAACCCGGCAGGGAAGTCCTCGGCCGACATGCTCGCGCCGCGCACGAAGCGCTCCCCCTCGCCGAAGGACACGAAGTGATCGCGCCAGGCGACGAGCCTTCCGCCGGCGTCGACGCCGCCCTTCAGGTAGTGGAATCCGCCCGGGCGGTAGAAGTCGTGCCGGATGTCGTCCTCCCGCGTCCAGAGCAGCTTGACCGGCGCTCCGATCTTCCGCGCGATGTGCGCGGCTTCCACCATGTAGTCGTTGTTGAGACGCCGGCCGAAGCAGCCGCCGATGCGCTGCAGATGGATGGTGATGTCGCCGGGCGCGATGCCGAGGGTCTTCGAGACGAGCTGCAGGCCCCGTTGCGGTGTCTGCGTCGGGGCCCAGATCTCCATCTTGCCGTCGCGGTAGCGCGCCGTGCAGTTCATCACCTCGGGGGAGGCGTGCGCCAGGAACGGGTACGAGTACGACGCCTCGACGACCTTGGCGGCCGACCGCAGCGCCGCCTCGACGTCGCCGTCCTGGTACAGGGTCCGCGCGGGCGGCTGCCTGGAGATCTCCTCGGCGCGGCGCGCGAACCCTTCGCTGCCCTGCGCGGCCGTGGGCCCCTCGTCCCACTTCACCTCGAGCTTGCGGCGCGCGCTCTCGGCCGCCCACCAGGAGTCGGCGACGATCGCGACGCCGCCAAGCAGACCGGCCAGGTCGTCCCCGCCCTCGACGACGAACGCGTGCCGCACGCCCGGCAGGATCCGGACGGCGTCGACGTTGGCCGAGACGACCTTGCCGCCGAAGACGGGGCACTTGTCGTACACGGCCCATAGCATCCCGGGGACGGTGAAGTCGATCCCGAACAGCGGCTTGCCGGTCACGATGGCGAGGTTGTCGGGGCCGGGGATCGGCTTGCCGATGATCGTGTAGTCCTTGGGATTCTTGAGGGTCAGCGTCTTCGGATCGGGCGGCCGGAGCGCGGCGGCCTTGGCTGCGAGCGCGCCATAGCCGAGGGTGCGCCCGCTCTTGGCGTGACGCACGCGACCCGAGGCGGTCGAGCACTCCGATTCGGGCACCTTCCACTCGCGCGCGGCCGCCGTGACGAGCATCCGCCGCGCGGCGGCGCCGACCTGCCGCATCGGCAGCCAGTGGTTCGGCACCGCCACGCTGCCGCCGGCGAACTGCTCGCCGTACTTGGCCACGTCGACCGACCTCGGGGTTCTTGGCCATGATCGTCGCGATGCCGTCGGGCTCGATGCGGACGAAGGCGCCGGGCGCGAGCGCGGAAAGATCGGCGGCGGGCGCCTGGGCGAGCGCCCCGCGTTCGTAGTAGAGGCCGAGCATCATCCCGCTTCCCGCGACGGCGGTGACGCGCAGGAACGTGCGGCGATCGACGCGGCCGAACTCCATCACGTCCCCTTCGCCTTGAGAGAGGCCGCCCTGCGGATCGCCTCGCGGATGCGCAGGTAGGTCCCGCAGCGGCAGAGGTTGCCGTCCATGGCCTCCGCGATCTGGGCGTCGGTCGGCTTCGCGTTCTTGGCAAGCAGCGCCGCCGCCGACATGATCTGCCCGGCCTGGCAGTAGCCGCATTGCGGCACGTCGATCTCCATCCACGCCTTCTGGAGCGGGTGCGAGCCGTCCGTGGAGAGTCCTTCGATTGTGGTGATCCGCTTCCCCGCGACGCTCGACACGGGTGTGACGCATGACCTTGTCGCCTCCCCGTCGACGTGCACGGTGCACATGCCGCACACGGACATGCCGCAGCCGTACTTGGTCCCCTTGAGATTGAGGACGTCGCGGATCACCCACAGAAGCGGCATGTCGGCGGGGGCTTCTACGGTGGCGGGCCGGCCGTTGACGGTCAGCTTGAAGGGCATGGCATCGACTCCGAGCTAGTCATGATACCCCATCCGGGCACCGCGGGAACTAGCGCGCAGCCTGTGGCCGCCCAGGCGACCGGTGGCGAAGCCGGCGGTTACCAGCGGAAAGACCGGGCGCGCGTGAAGCGGGCCACGATGCGCCCGGTGCGGTCGACGTACCCCCACACGGCGCTGGCGGCCAGATAGCCGTTCGGAGAGTCGATGTCTATGGCAGCGAGCCCGCGCTCGAACTTTTCCGCACGGCCGTCGCCGACGGCCGGGATCACGATGCGACCCGTCTTGTCGATGAAGCTCCAGCTCTTCTCGCGCCCGTCGAGCTTCACAGCGGCCAGCCCCTCGGAGAAGTCGCCGACGACTTCGTAGAGCGGGGGGATCGCCGAGGTGCCGCTCTTATCGATGAAGCCGTATTTCCGGTCCCTCCAAACCGCGGCGAGCCCGTCCGAGAACGCGCGCGCGCCGCAGAAACGCCCGTCGAAGGCGCTTTCGCCGCGCTCGTCAAGGTAGACGAAGACGTCCCCGCCGGCGCCGCCGCACTCGTCAGATGGCCCGCGCGCGCCAGCAGGAGCCCGTCGCCGCGCCTCACCCAGTCCGAGCGCAGCGCCTTCACGACGCGGCCATCCGGGTCGACCCTCGGCCGCGAGCGCGGCGAGGACGAAGGCCCCGGCGAGGCGCACGAGGTCAAAGGATATGCCTGAAAACGTAACACGCCAGCCCGCCGGTCGGGGCTCGGCGGCTGCGGGGCTGGATGCGGGTGGTCGATGCGTGCGCGACCGGGTATCGTGAAGCGTGCCGCCACGGCACTCGACGAGGAGACGCACGATCATGAAGCCGAGGATCACGACGCATCTGTGGTTCGACAAGGAAGCCAGGGAAGCCGGCAGGCTCTACACGTCGCTGTTCAAGGATGCCAAGGTCAAGGACACGACGATGCTCGAGGGCACTCCTTCGGGCTCCGTGGACATCGTCACAGTTGATCTCGCGGGCCAGGAGTTCACTCTCCTGTCGGCGGGGCCGCTGTTCAAATTCACTCCCGCCGTGTCGTTTCTCGTCGCCTGCCGCACCAAGGGGGAGGCCGACGAGTTGTGGAAGGTGCTCGAGAAAGGGGGCTCGGCGCTGATGGAGCTGGGCCGGTATCCGTTCAGCGAACGGTACGGCTGGCTGCAGGACAGGTACGGGCTGTCGTGGCAGATCATGTTCATGGGGGACCGACCGATCAGGCAGAAGATCACGCCCACTCTCATGTTCGTCGGGAACGTCTGCGGGAAGGCCGAGGAAGCGATCGACTTCTACACGTCGGTCTTCCACGACGCCAGGGTGGGGCACATCCTCCGCTACGCCAAAGGGGAGGGGCCCGACCGGGAGGGCACGATCAAGCACGCCGCCTTCACGCTCGAAGGGGGAGAGTTCGCCGCCATGGACAGCGCCCACCCCCACTCATTCACCTTCAACGAAGCGATCTCGTTCATGGTGCACTGCGAGACCCAGAAGGAGATGGACTACTACTGGGGCAGGCTCTCCGCCCATCCAGCGGCGGAGCAGTGCGGCTGGCTGAAGGACAAGTTCGGCGTCTCCTGGCAGATCGTCCCGAACGTCATGGACGACATGATGAAGTCCAAGGACAAGAAGGCCATGGCGCGCGTGACGGAGGCGTTCCTCAAGATGAAGAAATTCGACATCAAGGCCCTCGAGAAGGCGTTCCGCGGAAACTGAGAGAGCAACTACTCAGGGGCCTTGCCTGTCGCCCTGGTGGCCACCGTGTCCGTGGTGCGGGGGAGGCTCCACGAATCCGGCGCCGATCAGATCGTGCACGGCCGGGGCCATGGCGCCGCTCCACCAGGCGCTCGAGGGGGAACCTGGACGGAGACCGTATCGGAAAGCGAGCCACTCATCAGATGCTGGGTCAGCTTGACCAGCGCGACCACCGGTCTGTCGCACGAGTTCCGGGCGTAGACCGATCTCGTGCAACAGGGGATGAGCGTCGACGGGATCGTCTCGAGTCGCACGCAGGCGCGCGCCGCGGAACTGTTGGCGACCGGCGGCGTCCCTGAGCCCGGAGGCTCCGTCGCGATCGCCGCGCCGGCGGCGGCCGGCGTCTCCGGGCCCGGCTTGGCGGGTGCGACCTCCGTCTTGGCCGCACCGCCGCCCTCCGACTCGGATTTGGGGCGCGGCAGATCCACGTGCACGGAGGAGATGTCAGTCTGGAAATCGAAAGCCTGCCCGTCGGAGCGGAGCGCGTACGACGGCGTGCCGAGCCCCGAGCGCTGGTCGATCAGGATGGCATCACCCCTGCCTTCGCTCTTGACCTGCTTCACCTCGTTCTGCATCAGGAGGATCGCCGTCCGTCTGCGCCTCCCCATTCACTTCGATCCGGGCATGCTCGTCCGCGCGAAACTTCCAGTCGGCCGCCGCGGCCGGAGACGCAAGGAGCGCTGCGCAGACGAGGACCAGGAGGGCGGGCCGGGGGTGGGGAAGGCGTCGATCGGCCATCATGGAGTTCCCTCACACCAACGTTGGAATCATGATGGCAGGTGCGGCCGCTCCTGGCATCTATCGGGGCCCCTTCTGCGATTGCCTGAGAAAGGCTTAATCGCCGATACTCGCGCCTGAAGCGGGAGCCGCCACGTGCCCTACCCCGAGCAAAGCCTCGCCGGACGACTGCTGAAGAACGACCCCGAGGCGCTGGAGCAGGCGATCCGGTGGATAGCGGCCACGCTGACGTCGTCGCGCTTCTGGTCCCTGCGGGGAGAATGGTCCGACCTGATGCAGGAGAGTCTGGCGCGCGTGGTGGAGAGCCTTCGACTCGAGCGGTTCGACGCCGCCCGCGATTTCCGGGTCTACGTGCAGGGGGTCGCGCGCTTCGTGTGCCTGCAGACTCTCGACCGGCGGGCGCAGCAGCGGCCATCCGCGAACCCTGGCGGGGCGGCGGATGAGGCCGCGGTCAACCCGGAGGCTGCGGTCATCGACCGACAGCTCGCGCGCCTGGTGCTGGACTCCGCTTCCGAGGACTGCCGCGAGCTGTTCCGCCTCTATTTTTTCGAGGCGCGCAGTTATGAGGAAATCGCGGCAGGGCTTCATGTGCCGGTAGGGACGGTCAAATCCCGCCTCTTTCGGTGCCTGGAGGGCGCGCATCAGCGTATTCTCTCGAGCCCGCTACGAAAACGACATCGTGGACGGCCATGAGGGCGTCGCCTCGAAAGGGAACCGGACCCGAGGCGGCCCGAATATAGAGCGAGAGGCGAGCATGACCAGTCATGAGGAGATTCAGCTCGAGCTTGCGGCCTACGCCGCTTCGCGGCTCGAACGGGACGCCGGCCGGCGACTCGAAGAGCATCTCAGAGGCTGTCAGGACTGTCGCGAGATGCTCGAGACCTTCGTGCCGTTCGCGAGGGCGTTGGGTGAGGGGGGAGAGGCCCTGTTCGAGCCGCATCCCTCGGAATCGACTCTCCGGCGGTACGCCCGGGCCGGCAAGGCGGCTGGGATGGAAGACGTGGCGCGGCACCTCGATTTCTGCGCATCCTGCTCGCTCCAGGTCGGAGCGTGGAAGAGACAGGCGGACACGCTCTCCCCTTTGCCCCGCTGGGCCGCGATCGCTCTCGCCACCGCGGCCGGGCTCGCGGTCGGCGCCGGGCTCTCGGCGTGGCTCGGCGCGGGGAGAGCGCCGGGGCCGCCTCGACAGTCGTTGGCGGAGACCGCGCCGGGCCTCGCGGAAGCGTCGGCCGGGCCCCTTCTCGTCCTGCCACGCGCTCTCAGGGGGGAGGAAACGTCGGTGACGTACGCGCTCGATCCGAGTCGGACGTTTCTGGTCATCGCCTGTCCGGCTTCCGTTCCGGACAGCGCGCCGCCCGGGCAGCTGTTCCGATATGAGATTCGGCGGGAGGGCGCCGGAGCGGTGTGGTCCAGGATCCTGAGCGCGGCCGACGTGCGGCGGCACCTGTCCGAGGGCGCCGAGCTCGTGACGCTGCTCGTGCCCAACGCTTCGCTGACGCCCGGTCGGTACGAATTCAGGCTCGCGCCGGCCGAGAGCCCCGAGGAATCGTCCTATCGCTCCGCCCTTGTCCTGACAGGACCGAAATAGATCGGGGCATCGGTCACCGCCAGTCGCCCGCCGCGACAAACGCGCCCCAGAAGAAGGGGTCCGTGCTCAGTCCTTTCGCGCGCCGGGCGTTCAGAACGGCGATGCTGGCGTCGCGCACGGCCTCGGACGTCGACAGGCCGCGCAGCCGTCCCTCGTACAGATGCCGCATCCACTCCTTGGTGACGTCGTCCTCGACTTTCCAGAGACTGGTGATGAGCGTCCTGACTCCGGCGACCTGAAAGGCGCGTCGGAGCCCGAGCACTCCTTCCCCGCTCTGGATGCGCCCGATGCCGCTCTCGCACGCCGACAGGACGACCCAGTCGACCCCCCGGAGGTCGAGGGTCGCGATCTCCTCGGAGGTCAGAATGCCGTCTTCGGATTCGGGAGATGCCTCTCGCCTGCGGTTCGCTCCGGCCAGCGCCAGGCCGGAAAGCAGGAGCGGCCCGTCCACGGCGGACCCGGAGCGCAGCGAGGAGAGGCACCGGTCGTCCACGAAAAAGCCGTGCGTGGCGAGATGCAGGATGCGGTGTCCGGGCGCGACGTTCTTGACGGCCGCTTCGCCGGCTTCGGCGGCGGTCAGCGCGATCACGTCCGAAATGGCCGGATTGGAGCCCGCCGCTCTTGCCGCGAGCAGCGACCGGATCTCGTCGACCTCCTTGATCGAGGCGGGCAGAGGATCGAATCGCATGGTCCCGAAGTCGCTGCAGGACGCGGCGCTGCCTCGGAAGCGCCGGGCGACCGCGGTCGGCGGAGGCGCTTCGTGCCCCATGTCGAAATCCGGGCCTCCGACCAGGAGGATGCCGCTCCCGCGGGCCGGTTTCGCCTGCCCGAGCTCCGGCAGATCGCGCTCCGCCGAGAGGTAGTGAAATCGCGGGCCGTCGTCGACGAGAAACCGATCCTGGCCGGCCGGGAGGGTCGCGAGATTGAGGAGGTTGACGGCCCCGTCGGGAACGACGAGGACCTGAGCGCAGTCTCCCAGGACCCTGGCCACCGGGTCCCACAGCCGCGAGCGCAGACGACCGCCGATCTCCCGCAATTCCCTGTCATGCCGTTCCCTGTCCAGCGCCAGGGAGGCGGAGGGCGAGGTCGACGCCTGCCTCCAATCTTCGACGAGCCGATCGATCTCCGCGGCGCCGCCGATGGGGATGGAAAGCGGATGCCCGATTCCGGACCCGAGGACGAAGGCCACGTAGGCCGGCACGGCCGCGGGCGGGTTCTTGCCCGGCTCGCTCCGCTCGTACAGCACGTAGGCGACGAGCGCCGTCGCCCGCGGAAGCGATCGTTCGAGCGCTTCGAACGTCGCATCGCCCTGCTCCAGACGCCTCCTGAACGACGCGTTCTTGTCCGCGAGCCTCCTCTCGAGATCCTCCTTCTCCTCGCCGGCCCGCCTCAGCTCGGGGAGATAACGGTCCGGACGCGCGGGATCGGGACCACGCACGACGAGCGCGGCGAGCCGGTGCGTCGCGGCCACGAGATCGCGCAGAAGACCGGCCGCCGCAGGATCGTCCTGCCCCTCCGCCGTCCGATGCATGCTCGCCATTCGATCCAGCACCAAGGCGCGGGACCGAACCACGGCCATCCATCCGCGCTCGACCGCGTTCTCCGGCAGCACCTGGGCCCGCTTCGAAGCCAGGATCGACAGCGCCGTATCGAGGCCCGAGCTGCGCACCTTCTCGTAGTCCAAGGCCTCCCGCTCCGACAGACCGCCGAGGGCGCGGCCGAACTGGGATCGCAGGATCGACTCGGCCTGGAGCGAATCCTCGAAGGCGGGTCGGGCTTTGCCCTGGGCCCATTGGACCTGGGCCAGCCCGCTCAGATCCTCGGCCACCAGCGGATGCGAGTCTCCCAGCCTGGCGCGCCGGATGTCTAGGGCCTGTCGGAACAGGCTCTCAGCCAGCGCGTACTCTCCCCGGAGGCGACGGAGGCGGGCGAGCCCGTCGAGGCTCGCGGCCACATCCGCGTGCGCCTTGCCATAGATCGCCTCGAGGATGGCCCGGGCGCGAGCCAGGTGCCGCTGCGCGGCGGCGAGATCGCCGAGCTGCAATTCCACGTCGGCGAGCCGGTTCAGGCTCCGTCCCAGGTCGGCGTGGTCGGGACCGAGCACGCGCTCCTGGTTCGCGACGGTGATCTCCAGGAGCCGCTTCGCTTCCGCGCCGTCTCCCATGCCGGCGAGCAGGGAGGCCAGATCGCCGCGCACCTGCGAGACTCGACTGTGGTCGCTTCCGAGGGCCCGTTCCAGGATCGCCAGCGCCCGCTCCTGAAGAGGACGCGCGTCCGCGGGGCGTCCCGTGCGCGCCAGGACGACCGCCAGCCGGTCGAGGCTTTCGGCGAACTCGGGGTGATCCGGCCCCAGGGTCTTCTCCTGCATCGCCAGCGCCTGCTCGCAGGAGGCGCGCGCCGCTTCGAACTCGCCCAGGTGCGTAAGAGCCATCCCCAGGCCGAACAGTGCGACGGCGATCGAGGGATGGCCGGGAGGCAGGACCTGCCTTCGGATCTCCAGAGATCGCTCGAAATCGTCCCTGGAGGTCGCGTAATCTCCGAGCTGCTCGTTCAGGAACCCGAGGTTGTAGAGCACATTGCTGAAGAATTCGTCCCGCGCTCCCAGCTCCTCGCAGATGGAGGACGCACGCTCCAGCGCCGCCTTGGCCGCCGAGAAATTCCCCGACATGCCTTCGGGAGCGGCCAGATTGCTGAGCGTCTGCGCGACCTCGATGCTGCGCGGACCGAAGA
>QHXY01000103.1 GCA_003223145.1 Acidobacteriota bacterium | reverse complement strand
TCTGAAGGCGCCTGGCGGGAACATCGAGTTCTATTTCAGGAACGAGCACCAGGGACTCACGGGTCAGCCGACCAACACCCTGGTTGCCTCGTGTGGGCCGGGCTTGGCGGTCGACGCCGCGCATCCCGGCGGCAACGCCCAGTCCTGCTGGACCTACACCTCCAACCTGCCCGACACGATCAAGCAAAACACCTTCCTTCCGGTGGGCGAGCTCACCGAGGTTCCCATTCATCTCAGCGGTCTGATTCGTTTCCGTCCTGAGAGCCCTTTCGATCCGTACTTCGGAGCAGGGATCGGCTACATCCTGACGAATCTGAAGACCGGGGATGAATTCAATCGGAAAGCCGCGGATATCGCCGCACTCAAGGTGAGTATCGCGAGCGAGGGCGAGTTCACGACGAACAATCGCTGCAATCGCGTCGATTTCCCGATCGGTGTGGAGTGCACTAATTTCAAGCCCGGCCCCCTCGAGGCGAGCATCAAGAACGCCTTCGAGTTCCATGCCGTTGGTGGTGTCGACTATTATGTCAGCGACCGCTTCTCGGTCTACATGGACGCACGGTACATCTGGACCCAGGGTGCCGTGGACATCCGCACGGACGACGCCCACCAGGTCCGCTTCGCCGTGCTGGACGAAGGCCAGCTGCTCACCGAGACCATCGTCCAGACCGCCCCGGGGCAGTATGGACCCGGAACGTTCAAAGCGGGCGATCCCTCCACCTGGTACCTGTGGGAAGACATTGGCGTTCCCGCCAACGCCGCCTTCCACCGGATGTGCCCGCAATGCCAGGGCGACGGCTTCCTGGAGACCGAGGACAAGAATCAGAACGGGCTGCTGGACGAGCGCTGCCTACCCAACGTCGCTAACGACTTCTGCGAGGACGAGGGGTGGCTCTACAAGCTCCCCCCGGGTTCGCGTGACGTCGACGAATCCTTGAGGATGTTGTGTCCGGACAATATCAACAACGCCACCGGAGCGCCGGGGGCCGACGGCATTCCCGACTGCGCCCACAATCGTCTGCTCGACACCGAGGACGCGAACGGCAATGGCTGGCTGGATCGCTACCTGGTCTACGGTATCGACATCTGCACGACCACGCGGGGGAACGGCAACCCCGTCTGTGCCGGGAGGCAGGTCGCGGATGACAGCCACATCAACTACGTCTGGCCGGAGGGCGCCGTGGCCGGGTCGCCGCCGTTCTGTGTGCAGAGACCGGATCAGCTCGGCCCCTACAGCCAGCTGCAGGAGAGCGGCTGCCCGCCCTTTCCCAGGGACTCCAATGGAAACCTCGCCGTAGTCGGGAACACGGCCGCCGACAACGCCGCGGACACCTACCTCATCCAGGGCGGCCGGATCCGGATGGGCGGGTTCTCCCTGGGTATGGGTTTCAAGTTCACTTTCTGATCGGCTTCTGGTATAGTTCGCGACGGTCTCATACGGTTTCCCGGGATGGTACTGCGCTGGCAACGGCGTGGAAGAGTAGGACATCGCCGGGATCAATTGAGAAGCCCGTGGGTACTCCCACGGGCTTCTTCACTTCTGGGCCGGACCCGCGTTAGAATAAAGGCGACGCTCGTCTGCCGATAGAGGGACTGCATGTCCGGTCATTCGAAATGGCACACCATCAAGCACAAGAAAGCGGCCACCGACGCCAAGCGGGGGCGCGTGTTCACCAAGCTGATCAAGGAGATCACCGTGGCCGCCCGGCTCGGTGGCGGCGACGCCGAGGGGAACCCGCGCCTGCGCACGGTCCTGCTGGCGGCCAAGTCGGCCAACATGCCGAAGGACAACATCGAGAAGGCCATCAAGAAAGGCACCGGCGAGCTGCCTGGCGTCTCCTACGAGGAGGTCGCCTACGAAGGGTACGGCCCCGGAGGCGTCGCGCTGTACGTGCAGGCGCTGACCGACAACCGGAACCGCACCCTCCCGGAGATCCGCCACCTGTTCACCAAGTTCGGCGGCAACCTCGGAGAGAGCAATTGCGTCTCCTGGAAGTTCGAGAAGAAGGGCTACATCGTGGTCCCGAAGGAGAAGGCGTCCGAGGAGGCCCTCCTCGAAGTCGTCCTGGAGGCGGGGGGTGACGATGTGCGGGACGACGGCGGGAACTGGGAGATCCTGACGCCACCGGAAAGGCTGCACGCCGCGAACGAGGCCATCGGCGCGCGCGGCATCCAGGTGACCTCGGCCGAGATCTCGATGGTGCCGAAGGACAGCGTCAAGGTCGAGGGCAAGAAGGCCCAGCAGTTGCTGTCGATGATGGAAGCCCTTGAAGAGCACGAGGACGTCCAGAACGTCTGGGCGAATTTCGACATCGACGAGGCGGAGATCACCGAGCAGCGAGCCGCGTCCTAGCCGTGCTGATCCTCGGCATTGATCCCGGCTCGGGATCGACCGGCTATGGGGTCGTGGAATACAGCGCCGGCCGCCTCCGCGCCCTGGGACAGGGCGCGATCACGCCGCCGGCCGATCTGCCGTTCCTTCACCGCCTGCCGTACATCGCCGTCGCCATCGAGGCCCTGGTCCGCAGGGTGGCCCCGCAGGGCGCGGCGATCGAGGACGTTTTCCACGCCCGCAACAGCCGCGTGGCGCTGCAGCTCGGTCATGTCAGGGGAGCGGCCCTTCTGCCGCTGCTGCAGGCGCGGGTGCCGATCTTCGAATATTCGCCGCGCCTCGTGAAGAAAGCCGTCACGGGAAGCGGGGCCGCCGAGAAGGAGCAGGTGCGCCGGATGGTTCGCCTGCTTCTCGGCCTGGGTGAGGCTCCGCTGACTCTGGATGCCTCCGACGCGCTGGCGGTGGCCATCTGCCATGCCCACTCAGCCCCTTACCAGAAGATGCGGGAGACCGCCGCGCGCCTGTGAGCGCCTGAGATTCGGGTGGTCCGCTGGAGCAGTCCTGCCGTGAAGCGTTTCACATTGGTTGCGATCTTCGCTGCGAGCGCGGCGACGCTGGCTCTCGCCTCGATCCTGCACGTCCGACCGGGAGACGTCGCCGTGGTCTCCTGGCGCGGCGGGGGTACTCCCGATCTGCGCCCGCCCGGCGTGTCGTTCCACGTGCCGTTCTTCCAGAGGGTCACGGTCTACCCGGCGGGTGTGGTCGAAGTCAAAGCGACCCTGAAGGCGGCGTCCCGCGAGGGCAGCTCCATCGATCTGCCCTACACTGTGAGAGCCCGGCCCGACCCGCAGACACTCCTCGCTCTGCACCGCGACGGAGGCGCCGGGGGAGCCGTGGCAGCGCTTCAGTCCCTGGTCGAAGGGCAGCTGACGAAGGCCGCCGCCTCGAGCGGGACCTACGACCTGGCGTCCGGGACCGCCTCCAATGCGATCGCGGGGTTCGTCCGCCACGCGCTCGAGGATCGCCTCGGCCCGCGCCTCGAGATCACCCTGGAGGTGCCGGTGGCGTCCCCCGAGTTGCGGGCCTCCTTCGCATTGCAGGCGATCTACGGACGCCGCGTCGAGACGGGCGCGCGCATCGTCCTGGTAGGCATCGACGGCGGGGACTGGGACGTGATCGACCCGCTGATCGCGGCCGGACGGCTCCCGAACCTCGCCCGCCTGAAGAAGGAAGGGGCCTGGGCCCGCATGCGATCGAACACGCCGATGCTCTCGCCACTTCTGTGGACCTCGGTGGCGACCGGCAAGGCGCCCGACCGGCACGGGATCAACGATTTCCTGGTCACCGACCCGCGCACCGGCCGCAAGGTTCCAATCAATTCCACGTTCCGCCGGACCAAGGCGATCTGGAACATCCTCACCGAGGCAGGGCTGCCTTCCGACACCATCGCGTGGTGGGCCACCTGGCCGGCGGAAAGAGTCCAGGGCCACCTGGTCTCCGACCGGGTCGCCTATTCCACGTTCGACCTCAGGGCGCCGAAACAGAAGGAGGGAGCCGTCTTCCCGCCGGACTATGCGTCCACCGTCGACGAACTGCGCGTGCCCGACAACGCGGTGACCTTCGAGGACATCACGCGCTTCCTGCACATCACCCCGGATGAATTCCGACGGGCGCGGGCGGCGGCTGCACGCACGGACGAGCCGGCCGAGCGGGATGAATCGATCAATGTCATGGTCCGGGTCCTGGCTGCCACCCAGACCTACCGCCGTATCGCGCTCGACCTGCTGGAGCGGGGGGCGAAGGAGGGGACACCGGCGCGTTTTTTTGCCGTCTACTTCGAGGGCGTGGACGAGGTGAATCATCGCTTCGCTCATTGCGCCCCGCCGCGCGATCCCCTCTGTTCCGACGACGATTACCGGAGGTTCAAGGACGCCGTCACCGGCTTCTACGTCTATCAGGATGCCATCCTGGGGGAGATTCTGCGGCGCGCCCCCGGAGCCACGGTCATCGTGATGTCGGACCACGGGTTCGCTTCGGGCGCCGATCGGCCCAGGGATGTCAAGCCGTTCATCTCGGGGCGGCCCGGTCTCTGGCACGATCTGTTCGGCATCTTCATCATGCAGGGCCCGCTGGTCAGGCGTGGGGAGGTCCCCCCGGTCTCGCTGTACGACATCGCCCCCACTGTCCTGCACATCCTGGGCCTGCCGGTGCCGGAGGACATGCCCGGTGAGGTCCTGCAACGGGCCCTGGCGGCCGATTTCGTCGCGGCGCACCCCATTGTCCACGTTCCTTCCTACGAGGGCCTGGAAGGCGCGCGCTCCCCGGTCGAGACCGCGTCCGCCGCCACCGGGGATGCCGGTCCCGGGACCATGGACGAAGCGACCGAGCGTGAGATGATTGCCCAGTTGAAGGATCTGGGATACGTCGGCGGGCAGGAAGGAGTCCAGGACACGGTATCACCTTCAGCCGGTTCCCCGCTGGCCACCCCCGACGGTGCGACAACCGCCGGCGCTTCCGGATCGCGCGGCGCGGGGGCGGGCCCGGTACGGGGAGCGTCCGGGGCAGGGGGGGTCCCGACTATCCTGTACCACATGAACCTGGGGGCGGTGTACGTCGCCAAGAGACAGTTCGACCAGGCCGAAGCGGAGTTCCAGACGGCCATGCGGATCGACCCCAAGTCGACCCAGGCGCTGTCCGGGATGGCCCTCCTGGAAGAGGCCCGGGGGAACCTGGACAAGGCCCTGGAGTACCTCCAGTCGATCGTGCGGCAGGAGAGCGGAAACGACCACGCCGCCGTAACCAAGATTGCCGAGCTGTTCATTCGACTGGGCCGTTCGGCCGACGGTCTGGCCTACGCCCAGGGACTGGAGGCTGGCCACCGGGGTGGCGACCAGAGGGAGGTGGGCCTGCGGGTCGCTCTCGGGATGCTGTACATCGCGTCTGGCCGGGCCCGGGATGCCGAAGCGGCCCTGCTGCGCGCCCTGGCCATCGACCCCGCCTCGGTGCAGGCGATGCAGGAGCTGTTCGCGCTCTACGACGGGCAGGGGAGAAGCGCCGAGCTGCGGACCCGACTGGAGACCGCCCTGGCCCGGAACCCACGCTCGGCGATGCATCACAACTGGCTCGGTCTGGTCCTGCGGCGTCAGGGCGACTTGCGCGGGGCGGAGAAAGAGCTCGAGAGGACCCTCGAGATTGCGCCCGACCTCGTGGGCGCGATGGCCAACCTGGGCTCGCTCTATCTTCAAGAAGGGAGGCACGACGACGCCGTGAAGGTCCTCCGAGGCGCTCTGGAGAAGGACCCCCGCAACCTGGAATCGCGCACCAACCTGATCGTGGCGCTAGGACTGAAGCACGATGTCGAGGGCGCCCGGGGGCTGGTGAAGGAGGCGGAAGGGATGAGCTTGCGCGCCCCGCTGTTCTACAACGGCCTGGCCTACGCGCTCTATGTGAACGGCAGGAACGAAGAGGCCTTGGAGACCCTGCGCGAATCGCTGCAGCTCGACCCGCGCCAGCGCGAGGCCCGCCGGCTGCAGGCTGAGATCGAGCAGGGCCGCCCCACCGACTCCCTGCCGTACAGATGACGGAGACACCGGCATGATCGCGAGGCTCAGCGGCACCCTGATCGACAAGCAGCCCGGATCGGCCGTGGTCGACGTTGGCGGAGTCGGCTACCAGGTATCGATTCCACTCCCGACCTACGACGAGCTGGGGGAGGTTGGCGGCCGGGTGGATCTGTACGTCCACACGCATGTGCGGCAGGACACCTTCGCCCTGTTCGGGTTCCACACCGCCCGCGACAAAGAGATCTTCGTGCGTCTCCTCGCGGTGAACGGTGTCGGACCGCGCACCGCCCTCGCCGTCATTTCGGGCCTCGGATCGACGGAGCTGATCGAATCGGTGCGCGCCCGCAACGTGACCCGTCTCTCCTCGGTACCGGGCATCGGGCGCAAGACCGCCGAGAGAATTCTGGTTGATCTCGCGGACCGCCTGGAGTCGATCGCGGCCAGGGGCGGTCGCAGCCGACGCAGCCGGACAGGTGCTGCGCAGCTCGAACAGCGCGTCGCCTCCGTTCCAGGCGCTGCTGCGCGAGACGCTCAAGCTGCTGTCCCGCTGAGCACGCGCCGGTGTCGCGACCACGGCGGCGCGAGCGGACCGCGACGTCCCGGGGGACACGCCGATGCCTGACGACCAGGAACGCGCCCCGTCGCAGGCCAGACGACGGCCCCGCCGGAATCCGGCCGCGCCACCGCTCGATCGGTCCGCCCCCGCCGAAGGGCTTCTCGATCCCGCCGCGCAGACCTGCGACCGCAGCGTCGACCTCACCCTCCGACCGCGCACGCTCGACGACTACGTCGGGCAGGAGAAGGTGAAGGCGAACCTCACGGTCTTCATCCAGGCGGCACGGGCGCGCCGCGAGCCGCTCGATCACGTGCTGCTGTACGGCCCTCCCGGCCTCGGCAAGACCACCATCGCCCACATTTTGTCGCACGAGATGGGGGCGGTTCTGAAGAGCA
>QHXY01000439.1 GCA_003223145.1 Acidobacteriota bacterium | reverse complement strand
CGCACCGAGGACGGCGACGCGAGGCTGGCGAGCGGGCCATAGGTGGTCACCGACCACGCCAGCCAGGGACCAAGGACAACAGCGCCAGCGAGCAGGATCGCCGCGAGCTCCCTCCACCGGCGCTGTGCGCGCGGCAAGACGAACAGCAGATAGTGCAGGGCCAGAAACAGGGCGTAGGGACCGCTCGAATAATGCGCCAGGACACCGGCCGCGAGACAGGTGAAGGCGAGCAGGATCCGCCTGAAGTCCCCGTGCCGAAGACCCGCGACGTAGAACGCGACTCCGCTGAGCACGAAGAAGACCGCCGGAAGCTTGGTCCAGCTGTAGGTGGCGTTCTGGACGAACATCGGGTTCAGCATCAGGAAGACCGCGACCAGGCCGGGAAGATGCCCGGCGATGAGACAGGCAGGGAAATAGACCAGGAGGCCGAGGAGCGAAACAGTCAGCTGGTAGACGCGGTACTCTTCGCCCGCCAGCGCCAGGAAATGCGCGGCGATCGTGTTCACCAGGGGCGGCCGGGCGGGCAGCGCGTACCCCTGGAAGGTCTCGGCGGCGCTGTGGCCACCGAGAAAGAACAGACTGCGCTGGTAATGCTCGAGCCAGTCGCCGTACCAGGCCCCGCCGGAATAATTGCGGATGAGAGCGAGCAGGGCCAGGACCCACAGCGCGAGCAGACCGAACCCCGTGAGGAGCCGCCTCACCTGCGGCGAAGCCAGGAGCCGCAGGATGCCGGTCGAAAGCGACAGGGTCAGCACGGCGCAGGCGGCGAGGATCACGCCATGCGCGGCGCGGGGCAGACCGGACGCGAAAACGCCGAAGCAGGCGAGACCAAGGAAGAGGAGAGACAGCGTCAACGACGCGGCGATCTTCTCCTCGATGCTCCAATCCAGCCGGCGGACGCACAGGAACCCGGGTCCGAAGACGGTCAGGAGAAAGACGACGGGCACGAGGATCAGATTCCAGTGCATCCGCCCGAAAGCGTAGATCAACTCCGTGCCGCCCGTCAGCGCCGCGCCAGCTCCCGCTCCCCGGCTTGACCTCCGGGCGGCGCCGCCGGTAGCATCGCGGCATCGACACCCCGTCACGGAGAGCCGGCGGTCGCGGCGGCGCCTTCACACCACGGCGCGCGCCGCCCGGAGCCGCCCATGCTCGCCCGGGTCCGCAGCGCCACCCTTCTCGGCATCGAAGCGATCCCGCTCCTCGTCGAGTGCGACATCAGCGGGGGTCTCCCCGGAATCCACACGGTCGGGCTTCCCGACGCCGCGGTGCGCGAGAGCGCCGACCGCGTGCGCGCCGCCATCCGCAACGCCGGCTTCGAGGTCCCGCCGCGCCGCATCACCGTCAGCCTGGCGCCCGCCGACCTGCGCAAGCAGGGCGCCGGGCTCGACCTGCCGATCGCGCTCGGCATCCTGGCGGCGAACGGGCAGCTGCCGCCGGACCGCCTGGCCGATCTCCTCGTCCTGGGAGAGCTTGCCCTCGACGGCGCCGTGCGCCGCGTCCCGGGCTGCCTGCCGGCGGCGCTCATGGCGCGGCGCGCCGGGCTGAGCGGGATGATCGTCCCGCTCTCGAACCGCGAGGAGGCGCTGTCGATCCCCGGCCCCGCGGTCCACGGCGTCGACAGCCTGCTCGATGCCGTCGCCGCCTTGCGGGGAGAGCGCCCGCCGCAGCTGGCTACGGCAGCCACCTACCAGCCGGCGCCGGCGCAGGCTGGACTCGATCTCTCGGACGTGAAGGGACAGGCGCACGCCAAGCGGGCGCTCGAGGTGGCCGCGGCCGGCGGGCATCATCTCCTGATGGTCGGCCCGCCGGGCTGCGGCAAGACGATGCTGGCGAGGCGCCTCCCGGGCATCCTGCCACCCCTGTCGCTGGACGAATCGATCGAGCTGACCTGCATCTACAGCGCCGCAGGTCTCCTGCGCGAGCCGGGACTGTTGCGGGCCAGGCCGTTCCGTGCCCCGCATCACACCATCAGCGCGGTCGGCCTGGTCGGGGGCGGCCGCGGTCCGCGACCGGGCGAGATCACGCTGGCGCATCACGGCGTCCTGTTCCTCGACGAGATGGCCGAGTTCGGCCGCTCGACCCTGGACGTTCTCCGGCAGCCGCTGGAGGACGGGGTGATTGTGATCACGCGCATCGGGTACGCCGCCCGCATGCCGTGCCGCTTCACCCTGATCGGCGCGATGAACCCCTGCCCCTGCGGCCAGCTCGGGCGCGCCGAGCGCCCGTGCGGGTGCACGCCGGCGACCGTGGCGAACTACCGGTCGCGCGTCTCAGGACCACTTCTCGATCGCTTCGAGATCCAGGTGGAGGTGCCTCCGGTTCCAATCACGGATCACGCAACAGCCGCGCCCGGGGAAACTTCCTCGCGCCTCGCCGCGCGTGTCGCTGCCGCGAGGCGAAGACGCGAGGACAACATCGAGCCAGCGCTCGCGGCCTCGGCTCGGCGGATCCTGTATCAGGCG
>QHXY01000102.1:3281-9237 GCA_003223145.1 Acidobacteriota bacterium | reverse complement strand
CGGGTCCTCGCCTGAAATCGATCGCCGAGACGCTGCGCGCGCTGCACAATGATCTCGAGGGCAGTGACGCCGCGCCGACGGAGCCGCAGCGCCGGGTGCAGTCGGTCTGCGACGAGCGTCTCGACCAGGCGCTCGCCCTCTGGGGGGAAACGAAAGGATCGGGGCTGGCGACGCTCAACACCGCCATTCGGGGCGCCGGGCTGAATCCGATCGCCATTCCTCCGGTGGAGCAGATTCACGCGGGCGGGGCGAGCCCCGGTACGGAGTTACCTTGAGCCTGGCCCTCCGGGACTTTGCGCCGCCCTCGAGGGAGATCGCTCACGTCCCTGTCGCCCTCCTGGAAACTGAAACTTCACAGCGCCGCGAGCACGCGGCAGGCCTGGGCCTTGAACACCACGTGGACTTCGAGACCAGGGCGCAGGCCAAGCTCCCGGCGCGAGCGCGGCGTGATCGATGCCAGCACCACCTGCCCGGACCCCGCGAGCTCCACCATGACCGGGACGCCGGAATCGACCCCTGCGGTCCCCGGCGGCTCCGCCACCTCGCGGATCACGCCCGGCAGGACGTTCTGGGCCGACAGTCCGTGGGGAGGTGCGATCGCCAGGATCAGGTCCTCGGCGCGCACCCCGACGAGCACCGTTCGGTCCGGAGCCAGGCCTTCCCCACGCAGGTGGACGTGGCATTCTGAGGACAGCGCCACGCGCGTCATCCCGTCCTGCTCGTCGGTCACCTGGCCCCGGAGCGCGTTCTCGAACCCCTCGTCCCGGGCCATCGGGAACACCCTCGGGTCCGAGAAGATCCGCTCGGGGGGGCCGCAGGCGACCGACCTGCCCTCCGCGAGGACCAGGATCTCGTCGCTGAGAATCCGCACCTCGGTCGGATCGTGGGACACCAGGATCGTCGGCAGGGCGAACTCCTCGCGGACGCGCAGGAGAAACGGGAGGATGCGGCGGCGCAATGGGAGATCGAGGCCCGCCAACGGCTCGTCCAGCAGCAGAATCCTGGGGCCGGAGCAGAGAGCGCGGGCCAGCGCGACGCGCTGTCTCTCGCCGCCCGACAGGGTCTCCACGGTCCGGTGCTCGAGCCCGCCGAGCTCCAGGACGCGCAGGACCTTCTCCGGATCCAGCCGCCGTCCCGAGTCCTCCGCCCGACGCTGCCCGGCGAGGACGTTCCCCAGGAGATCGCGGTGCGGGAACAGGAGCCCCTCCTGGGGGACGTACCCGATGCCGCGCTCCTCCGGCGGGAGGCTCACACCCGCGGCCGAATCGAGACAGAGGCGATCGGCGACGCGGATCATGCCGGACGCCCCGCGGCGCAGACCCGCGATCGCTTCGAGGATCGTCGTCTTGCCCGCTCCGGAGGGGCCGAAGATACCGAGGAAGGTCGCCTGGGTCTCCCAGCGGACGGCGAGCGTGTAGCGGTCCAGTGGAACGGTGAGATCCAGCTGCAGGCGGGTCATCGGGAGGAACGCCTTCCCGGGCGCAGCAAGGCCTCGACGCACCAGATCGCGGCGAAGGCCAGCGCGGTGGTGATGCCGACAAGGACCATGGCTTCCCGGTCGTGTCCAATCTGCATATCACTGAAGATCGCCAGGGCGAGGGTCTGCGTGCGGCCGGGTATGTTGCCTGCCACGATGACCGTCGCGCCGAACTCGCCGAGAGCCCGGCCGAACCCGAGGATCGCCGCGGCCAGGAGCCCCGGCCGGGCGAGCGGCAGCGTGACGCCGAAGAAGGCACTCCAGGGACCGAGTCCGAGAGTGCGGGCCAGCGCCTCCAGGCGCGGATCGACCCTCTCGAACGCCAGACGCGCGGTCCGGGCGACCAGCGGCAGGGCCATGATCGCCGAGGCCGCGGCCGCCGCCTTCCAGGTCAGAAGCAGTCCCGGGTCGAAGCCGAGCGTCCGCTCCCCCAGCAGGCCGTCCCTGGACAGCAGGCGCAGCAAGAGGTAGCCGATCGCCGTGGATGGAAGGATGAGCGGCAGGGCGGTCAGCGTCTCGAGGACGCTCCTGCCGCGCACCGCACGCCGCGCCAGAAGCCAGCCGAGCGCGACACCCGGTGGCAGGATGATCGCCGTCGCCCCCGCGGCGACCTTGAGGCTGAGGAGGAGCGGGAGCAGGGGGCCGGGGCTC
Source organism: Acidobacteriota bacterium (assembly GCA_003223145.1). GTDB lineage: Bacteria > Acidobacteriota > Polarisedimenticolia > Gp22-AA2 > Gp22-AA2 > Gp22-AA3. The sequence continues at coordinate 7,109 of QHXY01000102.1, read as the reverse complement.
ACGCGGGCGGCGCCAGCACGATGAAGCCGTAGCGCTCGAAGATTCGGGCGGCCTCCGGCCCGGCGAGCCAAGCCACCACCCGGTGGGCCGCCCCGGGATCCCCGTGTCCCTTCAGGGCCGCGAGGGCATACGATATGCGCGGTCCGTCCCTCCCGGGGACCTCGTACAGGATGCGCACCTTCTTGGAGATCGCCGCGTCGGTGCGGTACACGATGCCGACGTCGGCGGCGCCGCTCTCCACCGCCGCCAGGGCGGCGCGCACGTCGAGGGCGGGAACGACGCGGTCGCCGAGGACGGTCCAGAGACCGGTCTTCTCGAGCCAGGCCCTGGCATACTTTCCGGCGGGCACCGCCGCCGGCTCGGCGAGGGCGATCCGGCGGATGGACGGCTGCTTCAGCTCCGCGGGCGACGACAGGCGGAGAGAGGTGTCGGCGGGGCCGACCACGACCAGGCGGTTGGACAGGAGCGAACGGCGGGAAGCGGCGTCGACCAGCCCGCCCGCCGCGACCCGGTCCATCCAGTCTTCGTCGGCCGAGAAGAAGACGTCGGCCCGGGCGGCGGCGAGGATCTGTCTGGCGAGGTCGTTCGAGGCGCCGAAGTTGAACACCAGCCGGACGCCCAGGGACGATTCGCAGCGTGGGGCGAGATCCTGCAGGACGTCCCGCAGGCTCGCGGCCGCGTAGAATGAGACTTCGACGGCAGGCGGTGCATCCCCCGCCGACGGTCCCGCCGTCCCCGGGATGGTGGTGAGAAGCAGGAACGCCACGAGGCTCGAGAGCTGTCGCACGATCGCCTCCGGCCCGCCACCCGGCTGGTCCGGGAGCGAGAGGTGATGCATTGTATACCATGAAATACATTGAGTCCCTGACGGCGCGGGTGGCCTGAATGGGCCGGCGATGGGAGGCGCGTCCCCGCTGGCGGCTCACCCGGGGCGGCGAGATCGCGCTCGGCCCGGGGAAGACCGACCTCCTGGAAGCGATCCACCGATCGGGATCGATCTCCGCGGCCGCCCGCTCACTCGGGATGTCCTACCGCAGGGCCTGGATGCTGGTCGAGACGATGAACCGCTGCTTCGTCGGCCCCCTGGTGGTCACATCCAAATGGCGCGGGCGGGGAGCGTCCCTGTCCGATCGCGGACGGGAAGTGCTGGCGCTGTACCGCGCGCTGGAGCGGGACAGCCGGCGGGCGTCCCGGAAGACGCTGCGCCGGCTCCTGTCGCTGGTGAGCCGGACCGCCCACGGACGGGCCTCCAGGACACCGGGGGTTCGGAGTCTCAGCCCCTCAGGTGACGTTAAGCACCGGTGACCTGATCGGGCTCCATGTCTCTTGACCCTCCCGGGGAGAGGATCTAACCTTCCGTCGACTCGGGAGAGAGCCATGAACCGCCCCCTGGCTGTCGCCGGCCTGGTCCTGGCGCTGGTATTCCCTGCCTTCGCCGCATCCACTGGAAGAAGCAGCGGCGCGCACCATTCTTCGAGCTCGTCCACGCACTCGAAGGTTTACGTCAAGGGCTACTATCGCAGGGACGGGACCTACGTCGCGCCCCACTACCGCGCCAGTCCTGGCACTGGCCGGTCGACCGGCTCGGCGAAGGCGTCCCCGACGACTCCGCCAAGGACGCCGGCGGCAAGCCGCTCCACCTCGCCGCACTCCGGGGGATGCAAGACCTGCCCGCGGGACGCGAACGGAAGAATCCTGCGAAGCGCGACGGCGCGCGCACAGTTCCTGCGACAGACAGGCTACCCTCATGGTCGTCCGGGGTTCGTGGTCGACCATATCGTGCCTCTGGAGTGCGGAGGGGCCGACTCGCCGGGCAACATGCAGTGGCAGACGATCGCCGAGGCGAAGGCGAAAGACAGGACAGAGAGGAACTGCCGGCGGTAGACGGCCCGGCACCTTCAATGTCTGCGACACGAATCTGGATCATGGATGGCCACAACATGATCTTCGCCATCGGCGGGCTGCAGAGCCTGCAGGTCTCGGGCCGTGGTGAGGAGGCGCGCCGGGGTCTGGTCGACAGGCTGCGGCGGTTCGCGCAAGCGAGGGGTCAGCAGGTCCTCATCGTCTTCGATGGCATCGACCTGCCATCGAACCCGGATGCGCTCAGGGAGCCGCTCCTCGAGGTCGCTTACGCGCGCCGGAGAGAGGGAGCGGCGGACAACAGGATCATCCACGAGGCGAGGTCACGCACAGAACGGGGACACCGCGTCAGTCCGGGCGTTCTGGCTGAAATACATCGACAAGACGGTCGATCAGCCGGGCAAGCGGGTCGTGGGGGATTTCTCGGACGTGGAAAGCGAGATGCTGGCGCGGGCTGCCGTGGCGGAGCCCGTCCGGGTGACTCAGCCGGCGGCTTCCGCCCCGCGCGTTCAGGGACGCGCCGTCGCGGTCGTGGCAAGAGCCGAACGGATCCGGCTAAAGAAAGAGAAGGGGCGCCTGCGTCAGGAGCGCCGGCTCAAGCGGCGAGTCAGGCGCTGAGAGACGCGATGGCGTCTTCGAGAATGTCCATGCCCTGCTCGAACAGGGCGCGCTCGATGTTGAGCGGCGGTTGGATCCGGACGAACCAGGAGATGCTGTCGTGGATGTAATACAGTCCGTGACTCAGGCAGTACTGGTTGACCCGGGCGGCGGCCTCGTAGTTCTTGTCGCGGGTCTTGCCGTCCTTGATGAACTCGGCGGTCAGCCATAGACCCTTGCCGCGGACTTCATCGCCTGCAGGCGCTTCAGCCCGTAATCGCCCAGGGTGGTGGCGTGCTCGAGCAGGCGGTCGCGCTGGATGATCTCGATCGTCTTCAGCCCGGCGGCGCAGCCGGCCGGGTGCCCGGCGTAGGTCCCGGCGACGAAGGCCTCGGCCTTGTCGAAGATGTCATGGCGGCCGGCGACGGCGGCGATCGGCATCGATCCGCCCGACAGTCCCTTGCCGATCACGATCAAATCGGGCTCGACATTCCAGTGCTCGAAGGCCCACATCTTGCCGCAGCGTCCGAAGCCGCTCTGCACCTCGTCGATGCACAGGTACCAGTCGTGCTTGTCGCACAGGTCGCGCAGGCCGGGCAGGAAATCGTCCGGCGGCACCCAGATGCCCGCTTCGCCCACCACCGGCTCGACCAGGATGCCGGCGATCTTGGACGGCGGCACCTCGTAGGTCAGGATGATGTCCTCGATGTACTCCAGGGTCGCCTTCCCGGCGCCGCCGCCCGTGCGCGAGCGCAGCGGGGTGCGGTAGCTGTACGGGTAGGGGGCGTAGACGAATCCGTTGACCAGGGGCGCGACGTCCTCCCGCACGCTCGCCTCGAGCGGCCCGGCCGCCATGCAGCCATACGACAGACCGTGATACTGCCCGTAGAACGAGATGACGAACGGCCGGTTCGAGGCGCGCCGCATCACCCGCAGGGCCGCCTCCACCGCCTCCGTGCCGGTGGTCAGGAACAGCACCCGGTCGGTGCGCTCCGGGCAGACCGTCAGGAGCTTCTCGGCCAGGTCCAGACGCTGTGCGGTGTTGCCGGCGCTGGTCCAGCAGGTCACCCCGAGCTGCCGGAGCATGGCGGACACCGCCTCCACCACCTCGGGGTGGCAGTTGCCGACGTTGTTCGTCCCCCACCCCGACCCGAAATCGATGAAGCGGTTCCCGTCCACGTCCTCGACGATCGACCCGGAGGCCTTCACCGCCATGAACATGCGGTCGTCCGGGGACCCGTAGGCGCCCCGCGCCATCAGCTCGGACTCCTTCTGAATCAATCGCTTGGATTGGGGTCCGGGCAGCGGCGTCTTGACGAGCGAAACGCGGTCTTTTGAAGGCATGGGCTGACTATAAGCCAGCCCCGGGAC
>QHXY01000102.1:0-3135 GCA_003223145.1 Acidobacteriota bacterium | reverse complement strand
GCGATCAGGGTGCGGTCGTAGCGCGACAGGTCGCGCTGGGGAAACAGCTCCTGCATGATCTTGATGAAATCGATCGGCGGGCCGACGAACTCTCCGATGATCGGGGCGTCGTCAGGACGACCGGCGCCGGGGAGACCGGTCCCCGGCAGCCGCACCGCCTCGACCGCGACGCCCGATGGCGGCGCCACGCCCGCGAGACCGAGGATCGTCGGATACAGATCGTGGAGCTGCACCAGGGATGCGATCGTCTGGCCGGCCGGGACACGCGGCGGGTAACGCAGGAGGAGCGGCACGTGCAGGAGCGTGTCGTGGACGCTCAGCTTGTGGTCCATCATGTGATGGTCCCCGATGTTCTCGCCGTGGTCGCCGGCGACGGCGACGATCGTCCGGTCGAGCAGCCCCTGCCGGCGCAGGAGATCCAGCACCTCGCCGGCGCGCCGGTCGGCGTAGGCGATCTCCCCGTCGTACAGGTCGTTCAGGATCGCCAGGTCGTCGTCGGTGAGGTCGGACAGCCCGACGATGTAGCGCATCTCGTCCGGGTGTCCGAGGTGGCTGAGCCGCTGGATTCTCCCGGGGGCGACGCCGGCGCGGAGGAAGCGCGAGCGCTCCGGCTCCGGCGGGTGGTACGGCAGGTGCGGCTCGAAGTAGTTGATGAACAGGAAGAACGGCTGGCGCAGGGCGTCGGCGTTGCCGGCGCGCCACTCCAGGAAGCGCACCACCTTCTGGTTGGTCAGGCGGGCGCCGGTGTCCTCGCTGTCGTTCGCCACCTCGCGCCAGGTCTCGCCGTAGGTCTCGAACCCCTGCTGGAAGTTGTACTCCCGGCCGAGCCACGGATTGGCCGTGTAGCCGACGGTCCGGTAACCGGCGTCCCGCAGCGTCTCCGCCAGGGTGATCGCCTGGTCGGGCAGACGCAGGGACCCGCAGTCGGTGCGATGCAGTGACGGGTACTGTCCGGTGAACAGGCTGGCGTGCGCCGGCACCGTCCAGGGCGCGGGGGAGAACGCCTGTGTGTAGACCGCCCCTTCGCGCGCGATGACCTCGAGGTTCGGCGCCGTCGGGCGCGCGTAGCCGCCGAACGGGAAGCGATCGCCCCTGGCCGTGTCGATGATGATCAGAAGGACGTTGGGGCGCTGGCTTTCGCCGCAACCTGCGAGCGCCAGGACGGCCAGCACGAGCAGAAGGGAACGCCTGAGCAAGATGCCGGGCATCGTAGCATTGCCCCCGGGAGCGGTCAACGCAGCCCGGCGGCCCGCTTCTTGACGCTTCGGGGACGGGCGGCCAGAATTCCCCGGAGCCACCGGGAGACGACGGCATGGACGATCGCTCGTCATCGCGGCCGCGGGCGCTGGAACGGTTCGGCGTGCCGTTGCTGCTCGTCGTGGCGTCGCTCGTGGTCTACGGGAGAACGCTGGCGTACCCGTTCGTCCTCGACGACCGGATGGCAATCGTCGACAACGGCTTCCTGAAATCGGCGCGCCAGCCTTTCGTATTCCTGATCAGCGACTACTCGCGCGGCACCAGCTTCGGGCCCGGCTACTTCCGGCCCCTGATGATGGCTTCGTTATGGCTGCAAGGCAGCCTGTTCGGATGGACCCCTGGCCCGTTCCATGCGGTCAACCTGCTGCTGCACGGGCTGGCGGGCTGGGCGCTGTTTCTCGCGGCGCGGGCGCTCGGGGCGAGCGCGGCGGGCTCGTTCTTCGGCGGCCTGCTGTTCGTCGTCTTCCCGCCGGCCCAGGAATCGGTCGGCTCGGTGGTCGGGCGGTGCGACGTGCTGGCGGCGCTGTTCCTCCTCCTGGGTTGGCGCGCCCAGATCGCGTGGGAACGAGGACCGAGCAGCAGCGGCCCTCCGCGGCGGGCCGCGCGGGCCGCGGTCACGGTCGTTCTGCTGGGGTTTGCCGCCATGCTCGGGAAGGAGAGCGGAGCCGTCTTCCCGGCTCTGGTGGCGCTGACCCCGCTTGCCCTGCCTGCGTTTCGATGGCGCGACCGTCTGCCGGGACGAATCGCCATCGGCGCCGCCGCAGGCATGGCGCTGGTGGCGTATCTGGCGCTCCGTTTCTGGGCAGTCGGCGGCCTGAGTCTGGCTCCCGAAGCCCTGGCGCACTCGCAGAATCCCGTGACCCGCCTGCCGCAGCCGCAGCGGACCTATGCCGCCCTGTACGGGACGGGCCGGCTCCTTCTCGCCCTGCTCACGCCGGCGCGGCTGCGCGCGACGCTCGACCTCGGGGCGCCCGGCCCGTTCCCGCTCGGGGGCCCGCTCGACCCGAACGTCGCCCTGCCGGCCGCGGCCCTCGCCCTGCTGGCGGTCGCGCCGCTGGCGCTGATTAGACGACGCAGCCCTCTGGCTCTCCCGGCAGCGCTGCTGGTCCTCGGTCTGCTTCCGGGAACGAACCTGGTCGTCACCGCCTCGGTGTTCGTGGGGGAGCGCTTCCTTTATCTGCCGTTCGCCGGCGTCGCGCTGGCGGCGGCGATCGGCTGGGACGCGGCCTCGGCGCGCTGGCGCGGCTCGGCGCCAGCCCTGGCGGCCGTCAGGCTGTGCGCCGCGGGGCTGGCGGCGCTGTGCGCCGTGCTGGCGGCGACACGTGTGCAGGAGTGGAAGAGCGAGGAGGCGATCGCCCGCCGCTGGGTCGATGCCTTCCCCGCCTCGACCATCGGCTGGAACCACTTGGGCACCGCGGCGCTCGAGCGCGGCGACCTGACCGAGGCCGGCCGCAGCTTCGAGGCCTCGCTGGCGATCGATCCGGACAACGCAGTGGTCCTGTCGCACCTCGGCGACGTGCTCATCCGGCTGCGCCAGTGGAGCGAAGCGGAGCGGCGCCTGGAGCGGGCCGTCGCACTGGACCCGGGCGACCTGGCGGCGCGCGTCAACCTGGGGCGCGCCTGTCTGCAGACCGGGGAGAAGGAAAGGGCTCTGAACGAGGCGCGATCGGCGTACGCCCTCGGCCCCGGCAATCTCGCGGCCCGCCACCTCCTCGGCTCGGCGCTGTTCGAGAACCGGCTGTTCGGCGAGGCCGCGCGTGTGTTACGGTCGCTGGTGCAGGAGGACCCGGCGAGCCCGCAGCTACGGCACTCGCTGGTCCTGTCCCTGTACAGAGATGACCGCCTGGACGAGGCGGCGCGGGCCGCCGAGGAGGCGGC
>QHXY01000438.1 GCA_003223145.1 Acidobacteriota bacterium | reverse complement strand
GGAACAGCTCCTCCTCGCCGAGCGGGGCGGTCTCCTGGAACCTGCCGTCGCGGTACACGACCGGCGGCTGGGTGATCTCGTCGAAGATGGTCTGGATCGAGTAGGCCCAGGCGAGCGAGTCGCCCATGTCGGGCGTCGCGCCGTTGTAGATGCGCACGGACTCGACCCCGTCGAAAGTATCGGCGACCGCACGCGCCTGCACGTTGGCGATGCCGGGACAGGAGCCGAGCCCGAGCACCGCCAGCAGGCCGGCCTTCCTGAAGTCGTTGTGCAGCTCGAGCTGCTTGCGGGTGGTGTGGAACAGCCCGCCGAGATCGATGTAATGCGTCTTCGCCTCGAGACAGGCCCTCATGACCGGGAGATTGAAGTAGTACTGCACCGAGTTGATGACCGCTCCGGCGCCGCGGAGCAGGGCGACCAGCCCGGCGTGGTCGGTCACGTCGGCCTTCACGGCGGTGGCGCCGGTCCGCCCGAGGCCCTCGGCCACCTTGCGGGCGCCGTCGAGGTCGAGGTCGGCGAGCACGATCTCCTTGACCTCCCGGTCGTCCGCCAGATCCCGGGCGATGGCGCGCCCGATGATTCCCGCTCCTCCGAGGACCACGATGCGCACGCGCCGCCTCCCTGTCCCGCCACGGCATCGCGCCCTGTGCGGGACGGCGGCCATGCTAGCGTTTTCGGGAAAGAGGCGTCAATAAGAGGGGCCCGGCGGCTCCAAACCCTCCGCCGGGCCCTGTCGCTTGGGTGGGTTTCCGAAAGCCCCTGCTGTCACGTGGACCAGTCTGCCGGACCGGCTCTCAAAGCACCGGCACGGGGGGAATCGGCAGGCACAGGGGCTCGACTGCCTCTATTATGTCACCCGCCCGCCGATTCGACCAATCGCCCGCCGCCCGCGGACCAGGTACGCCGCGGGTCTCCGTCTCAGGCGATCAGGTTCTCTCCGAACCCGCCCTGCTCGTAGGCCAGGTCGCTGACCTGCGCCAGGTTGGCGTCCTGGTTCTTCTCGACCTGGCTCAGGCGCCGGCGGATGCGCCGCCAGGCGGCGTTGCCGAACGTGCGCGTCAGCAGGATGTCGCGCTTCGCCTTCCCGGCTCCCTGGTCGCGGATGCGGGTGTTGGCGCGCGACAGGCAGGCGATGAGGGCGTACAGGTCGCCCGCCGCCTCGGCGAGACGCTCCTGGACGAACTCGCGCTCGATGATCTCCTTGCCGTGCTCGCGCAGGGCGCGCTCGGCGGTGGTGGAGAGCGCCTCGGCGTAGTGCGCCGCTCGCACGGCGGTCTTCTTCAGGAGGGGGTCGATGTCGGGGAACTGCTCGTCGGTGATCGCCTGGCGGATCTTCTTGAGCGCGAAGTCGGAGAGCACGCCGATCTCTGCGATCGGATCGCGCAGGGCCCGGCCGACCTTCTTCAGCTCCTCGCCGAGCATCTGCACGCCGGCCAGGCTGACGAACACACGCAGGATCTCGTTGGTACCCTCGAAGATCATGTTGATGCGGCAGTCGCGCAGGAAGCGCTCGTACGGGTACTCCTTGATGAAGCCGTTTCCGCCCGCGATCTGGACGGCGTGGTTGACGACCCTCCAGGCGTTCTCCGACGAGAAGATCTTGCACAGGGCCGACTCGATCGAATAGTCGACGTCGCCGCGCTCGGCCAGACCGGTGGTGAGATAGACCATGCTCTCGGCGGCGTAGGTATCGGCCATCATCCGCGCCACCTTGTCACGGATCATCTCGAACTCCGCGATCGGGCGGCCGAACTGGCGGCGCTGCCGGGCGTACTCCACGGCGCGGTCGATCATTCGTTCAGGATCTCCATGGCGTACTTGAAACCGCGCCCCGGTTCGCCGAGCAGGTTGTCCTTCGGCACCGGCACGTTCTCGAGGTACAGATCGGTCGTGGAGGACCCCTTCAGGCCGAGCTTGTCCTCTTCCTTGCCGGTGGAGACCCCGGGAAGGTCGCGGGTCACGACGAAGGCGCTGATCTTGTCCTCGCCGCGGATCTCGGTGCGCGCGAAGACGGTGAACAGGCCGGCGTGCCCGCCGTTGGTGATGAAGCGCTTGTTGCCGTTCATCATCCAGACCTGACGCGTCTCGTCCCACACGGCGCGGGTCTTCAGGGAGGCGGCGTCCGACCCCGACCCGGCCTCGGTCAGGGCATAGGCGCACAGCGGGTCCCCCTTGGCCACCCCGGGCAGCCAGCGCTTCTTCTGCGCCGCGCTGCCGTAATGGACGATCCCCTTGCTGCCGATCCCGAGGTGCGCGCCGACGATGGTCGCGATGGCCGCGCAGTGGTGCCCGATCTCCTCCATCAGCCGACAGTAGGCCGTGATCGACAGCCCTCCGCCGCCGTATTCCTCCGGGATCGTCAGGCCGAGGATGCCCAATTCCTTGAGGTCGCGCACCTGCGCTTCGGGGAACGCCGCGGCGCGGTCGATCGCGCCGCCGTCCAGCCGCTCGCGCGCCCACGATCGGAACGACTCCAGGACCAGGTCCAGGGTCTCGCGCGCCTCCGCGTCCTGGCGCGGGTACGGGAAGACCACGTCCGCCGGGAGGGCGCCGGCGAACAGCGACTTCATGAAGCTGCCGGGCAGCTCGGCGCTGCGGACGACTGGTTTGCTTTTTACGGCTGACGTCGGTGTCGGCACCATCGACCTCCTTCAGTCCTTTTCAAAAAAAGCCTTGCCCTCGCGGGCCATCTCGAGCAGCAGGCGGGCCGCCAGGAAACGCGGGCCGTGGCGTCCCGCCAGGGCCTCCAGCCCCTGCACGACCGCCATCAGACCGAGACCGTCGGCGTGGCGCAGGAGACCGCCGCGGAACGGCGGAAAGCCGGTCCCGAGGACCATCGCCAGATCGACGCGCGCCGGGACCAGGCGCGTCTCGGTCGGGCCGGGGTCGACTGGCTGCCGCGGGCGGGGGGAGATCAGCTCGTACGCCGCCTCGTTCGCCACGCGTGGCGGGCCCTCCGGGGTTCGGCGGGCGCGTGAGCCACCGGCCCCGTCGTCCGCGCCGCCGGGATAGATGTAGAACCCGCGTCCCGACTTGCGCCCGAGCCACCCCTTGTCCTTCAGGATCTGCAGCGCCGTCGAGCGCGGCGCCCGGTCGCGGAACTCCTCGGACAGGACCCCCGCGACGTGGTTGGCGACGTCGATGCCGATCTGGTCCAGCAGCGCGAGCGGGCCCATCGGCATCCCGAAGTCCAGCATGACCCGGTCGATCTCGTCGATCATCCCTCCCTCCTCGACCATCAGGAGGGCCTCGCCCAGATACGTCATCAGGATCCGGTTCACCAGGAAGCCGGGCGCGTCGCCCACGACGATCGGTGTCTTGCCGATCCGCTTCGCCAGGGCCACGGCCGTCGCCACGGCCTCGGGGGAAGTGCGCGGGCCGCGGATCACCTCGACGAGGGGCATCTTGTGCACCGGGTTGAAGAAGTGCAGGCCAACGACATCCTCGGGATGGCGCGCCGGCCCGGCGATCGCGTCGATTGGCAGGGACGAGGTGTTGGTGGCGAAGATGAACCCCTCGTGAGCCACCGCCTCCACCTCGCGCAGCACCTGGTGCTTGACGGCCAGCGACTCGACGACCGCCTCGATGACCACGTCGCATCGACGCAGGCCCGTGTACTCGAGGGTCGGCTGGATGAGGGCGAGCTTCTGCTCGCTCTCGCGCCGGCTGATGCGTCCTTTCCTGATCTCGGCGCGATACAGATCGTGCGCCGCGCGCATGCCGCGCGCCAGCGCGCCCAGCTCGATGTCTTTCAGACGCACCGGGACGCCGCTCCTGGCGAGGGTCTGGGCGATACCGCCTCCCATCACCCCGGCGCCGATCACCGCCGCCGCGCGCACCTCGCGCGGCCGCACCGCCGGGTCCTCGACGCCGGGATCGCGGCGGGCCTCCCTCTGCATCAGGAAGACCGACACCAGGTTCTTGCTGGTGCGGCCCGCCGCCAGCGGGCCGAGAAGCTCGGCCTCCTGCCGCAGGCCGGCCTCCATCCCGTGACGCAGCCCGTAGACCACCGCCTCGAGGGCGCGGTAAGGCGCCGGGTAGTGCGTCTCGTTGACGCGGCGGCGCAGAGTGCGGCGGGCGATCTGCGCCGACAGGGCGACACGCCCCAGGCGGATCGGGTTCAGCCGGGCGAACGGCGATTCACCCCCGCGCGGCCGCCGGGGTCGGCGCCGTCCTTCCGCGGCGTCGACCGCCAGCCGCTCGGCCGCGTCCAGGAGGTACTCGGGAGGCGCCATCTCGTCCACCAGGCCGATCTTCGAGGCGCGCCGGGCGTCCAGCGAGCGCCCGGTCAGGATCAGGTCGAGCGCCGGGGCGATCCCGACGAGGCGCGGCAGGCGCTGCGTCCCTCCCCATCCCGGAATGATCCCGAGGCGCACCTCGGGAAGACCGATCTCGACGCGCGGATCGTCGGCGGCGATGCGGAAATGGCAGGCCAGGATCAGCTCGGTGCCGCCGCCGAGACAGGTGCCGTTGATGGCGGCCACCACCGGGAACGGCAGCCCCTCGATGGCGTCGAACAGCCGGTGTCCCTTGCGCGAGGCGGCCTCGGCGTCCTGGATCGAGCGCAGCGCGCGGATCTCGTTGACGTCGGCGCCGGCGATGAACGACCCGGGCTTGGCGCTCACCACCACGAGCGCGCGCACGTTCTTGTCGTGCGCCGCCTGGTCCACCAGGATCTCCAGCACGGCCACGAGCGGCGCCGACAGGAGGTTCACCTTATCGTGCGGCCGGTCGAAGATCAGGAAGGCGAGGCCGTCGCGCCGGGTCTCGAGCACGACACCGGGACCCTCCATCGACAGCGTCTTCTCCCCCGTCTCGACCGCTCCCGCCGGCTGCCTGTCCATTCCCGATCCCTCCGGACGACGGCTAGTTCCGCTCGAGGATGAGCGCCGCCCCCTGGCCGCCACCGATGCACAGCGTGGCGAGGCCGAGCGACAAGTCGCGACGCGCCATCTCCTTCAGCAGGGTCAGCGCCAGCCGCGCGCCGGAGCACCCGACCGGGTGCCCGAGGGCGATGGCGCCGCCGTTGACGTTGGTGATCGCGGGGTCGGGCTCTCCCAGGGCGGACTCCAGCCCCAGCTCGGTGCGGGCGAAATCATCCGACGCGAACGCCTTGCGTACCGCCAGCACCTGCGCCGCGAACGCCTCGTTGATCTCGAAGAGCTGCAGATCGCGCATGGTCGCGCCGGCCCGCTCCAGGGCGACGGCGGTGGCGTACACCGGCCCGAGACCCATCACCGACGGATCGAGGCCGGCGAAGCCGTACGATCGGATGCGGCCGAGTTGCGGCAGGCCCAGCTCGCGCGCCCTGTCCTCGGCGGCCACCACCACGCTGGCGGCCCCGTCGGTGAGCATGCACGAGTTGCCCGCGGTCACGGTGCCGTTGCGCCGATCGAAGGCGGGCTTCAGGCGGGCCAGCTGCTCCAGCGTCTGGTCCTCGCGCGGACCGATGTCGTCCTGCACCGGCTCGAAGCGCGGCCGTGGAAAGACCGGGACGATCTCCTCGCGCAGCCGCGCCCGCGCCGCGGTGGCGCGCTTGTGGCTCTCGAGCGCGAAGGCGTCCTGCTCCTGCCGGCCGATCCGGAAACGGCGCGCCAGGACCTCGGCCGTTTCGCCCATGTTCAGGCCGCAGATGGCGTCGCGCAGCCCGACCTCGAGCGCCGAGATCGGGCGCAGATCGCGGGGGCGCGCCGCGAGGACCGCCGCGATCTTCTGCGGCAGGGAGCGCGCGCGCCGCAGCCGGAGGACGTCGTCGGTGAACGCCTGGCCCAGGAGGAACGGGATGCGCGACATCGACTCGACGCCGCCGGCCACGATCACGTCGGCCGCCCCCGATTCGATGCGGTGGAAGGCGCTGACGATCGACTGGATGCCCGAGCCGCAGTTCTGGTTGACCGAGAACGCGGGCACGCGGCGCGGCAGACCGGCTTTCAGCGCCGCCACGCGCGCGATCGGCGTCGACTCGGCCGGCTGGGCGATGTTCCCGATGATCACCTCGTCGACGACCCGGGGATCGAGATCGATCCGCGCCAGCGCCTCGCCGATTGTGATGCGGCACAGCTCGTCCGCGGGGACGTCGTTGAAGGCCCCCCAGGACTTGCAGAACGGTGTCCGGACGCCGTCGACGACGACCACGCCACGGCGGAACGTCACGGCAGGGCCTGCGGCGCTCGAAGGCGACGGATGATCATTCCTGGACCTGGTCCCTGGAGATGCCGTACTGGTCCAGTTTCTTGTACAGGTTGCTCCGTGGCGTGTCAATCGCGCGGGCGGTGCGCGAGATGTTCCAGCGGTTCTCCTTGAGCTTTCTCAGGATGAAGACGCGTTCCGCCTCGTCCTTGTAGTCCTGCAGCGTCCGGAACGCCACCGGATCGGGCGGCTCGAGCGATCCCTGCGGGCGTCCGGCGCCCGCCGCCGCGGCGCCGGCCGCAGGGGCGGTCTCGGCGGAGCCCGCCGGCGCGCCGCCGGCGCCGACCGGCGCCGCGCCGCCCACGGTGGCCGCTCCCGCGGTCTCGAGTGCGACCCCGTCGACGTCGCGCGCCTCGATCGTGTCGTGCTCCACCATGATCAGCAGCCGCTCGACGGCGTTGCGGAGCTCGCGTACGTTGCCGCGCCACGGGCGCGCCCTCAGGCTCTCGACCGCGTCGGAGCCGAATCTCTTCGGCCGGTAGCTGGTGTCGCGGGAAAGGTCCCCCACGAAGTGCTCCACCAGCTGAGGGATGTCCTCGCGCCGCTCGCGCAGAGGCGGGCAGGTGATCGGCACGACGTTGAGTCGGAAGAACAGGTCCTCGCGGAAGGCGCCGGTGCGGATGCGGGCGGGCAGGTCCTTGTTGGTTGCGGCGATGACGCGCGTGTCGACCCGAATCGTCTTCGCCATGCCGACCGGCTCGACCTCGCCGTTCTCCAGGACGCGCAGCACCTTGGCCTGGGTGCGCGGGCTCATGTCGCCGATCTCGTCGAGGAAGATGGTGCCGCCATCGGCCTGGACGAACTTGCCGATCTGCCGGCCGGTCGCGCCGGTGAACGATCCTTTCTCGTGGCCGAACAGCTCCGATTCGATGAGGTCCTCGGGGATGGCGGCGCAGTTCACCTTGACGAAGGTCTTCTCGGCGCGCGGGCTCAGGCGGTGGATCTCCCAGGCGACCAGTTCCTTGCCGGTGCCGCTCTCACCCGTGATCAGGACCGTCGCGTGCGCCGGGGCGGCCCGCGCGATCGCCTCGCGCACCGTCTTGAGGGCGCGCGATTCGCCCACCAGGCGGAGGCCCCCCTCGACCTGGTGACGCAGACGGAGGTTCTCTTCGCGCAGGCGCTTGCGCTCGACGGCGTTGCGCAGGGCCGTGAGCACGCGCTCCGACTCGAGGGGTTTCTCGAGAAAATCGTAGGCCCCCTTGTGGATCGCGTCCACGGCGGTCGGGATGTCGCCGTGCCCGGAGATGATCAGGATGGGCGTGTGGGCGTCCTTGGCGCGGATCGCATCGAGCGCCTCGAGACCGTCCATGCCGGGCATCTTGATGTCGAGCAGGACAGCGTCGGGCGTGTCGCGGCGGACCGCCTCGATCCCCTCCCGTCCCGAGGCGGCCTCGAGGAACTCGTAACCCTCGTACTCGAGGACCATCCGCAGCGACTTGCGGATCGCCTCCTCGTCGTCGATGACCAGGACCTTCTCTTTCATCGGCCAGCACCGTGCGGCGCGCCGCGGGCGCGCCGGCATCCCGGCCCGGAATCATAGCAGCAACGACAAAAAAAGCGGGGCCCGTCGCCGGGCCCCGCTGGCCTCGTATCTGGATGACCGCGACTCGGGCGTCCCCGACGGCGCCGACCGCCTATTTGCCTTCCTCCTGCGCGCGCAGGCGCAGCGTGACGTAGCGCGAGATCGGATCGCCTCCGGTGCGGCCGGATGGGCTGACCACGTACAGGACCACGAGGCCGCCCTCCTTCACCTTGCCGAGCTCGCGGCGGTACTCGGAGACGGTCTTGATCGGGACGCGATTCACTTCGGTGATTACGTCGCCCTCGCCCAGCCCCTTCTCGAACCCCTCGGAGACGCGCGACACGCGGGTCACCAGGACGCCCTTGGTCTCGTCCGGCAGGTCGAGCTTGTCCAGGACCTCCGGCGTCAGATCGTCCACCGAGATCCCGAGCTTGCGCTCGTTCGGCTCCTCGCTCTTGCCGCCGCGCTCCTCGGTCTCGCTCGCCTCCTTGAGAACGTATTGGCTGCGGTCCGCCAGCTTGGCGTTGAGCGTCATTTCCTTGCCGTTGCGCAGCACGGTCAGCTTGACGCTCGAGCCGGGCTCCTTGGCCGACACCAGGCGCACGACCTCGCTGGTGCTCTCGACGGTCTTGCCGTCCACGGCGACGATCACGTCTCCGCGCTTGATGCCGGCCTCCTCCGCGGGCAGGTGGGGCTTCACGGAGTTGACCAGGGCGCCCTTCTCGGTCCCGAACGCCTCCTGCAGGTCGGGCGTGATCTCGGCCAGCTCGATGCCGAGATAGCCGCGCGACACCTTCCCCTTGGTCTTGAGCTGCTCCATAATCCCCTTGGCCACGTTGATCGGCACGGCGAAGCCGATCCCCTGCCCGACGCTGCTGATGGCGGTGTTCACCCCCACCACCTCGCCGCCCATGTTCACCAGGGGGCCGCCGGAGTTGCCGAAGTTGATGGCGGCATCGGTCTGGATGAAGTTGTCGAGGGAGAAGTCGCGCGACAGGTCGCGCAGGACGCGCCCCTTGGCGCTCACCACCCCGACGGTCACGGTGTGGTCGTAGTTGAGAGGATTGCCCACCGCCATGACCCAGTCTCCGACGCGCATCACATCCGAATCGCCCAGCGACAGGGACGGCAGCTTCTTGTCGGTCTTGACCCGGATGAGCGCGATGTCGGTGCTCGGGTCGGCGCCGATCACCTCGGCGACGTAGTCGCGGCGGTCGCCGCTCAGGTTGACCTTGATCTTGGTCGCATCCTCGACGACGTGGTAGTTGGTCAGGATGTAGCCGTCGTCGCTGATCAGGAATCCGGAGCCGCCGCTCACCTCGAGCCGCGGCTCCTCCTCGGGCGCGAACCGGCGCCTCTGCTCGGGGCCGAAGAAGAACTCGAAGGGGTCCCCGTGAAAGGGCGTCTTGCCGCGGCCCCCCTTGGGCTTCACCGTCTCGGTGGAGGTGATGCTCACCACCGCCGGGTTGACCCGATCGGCGATGTCGGCGAACGATGCCGGCGCACCGGCGGCGCCGTGCCCGGCCGCCAGCTGGGCCTGCGCCGCGGCGTGCAGGGGCCTGTCATCCAGTCTTCCGTCCGCGATCCCCGGGCTGGTCAGGTGGAGACCGCCCGCGACGGCCATGCCGAAGATCATCGAGGCCGCCGCGATCAATGCGAGGGTCACGGGCTGTCCGCTCATCTTCATGGACTTCTTCTCCTTGAGAAAAGTCAGTATAGGGCCGCGCCGATCCATCGTCAAGGACGGCCGTGCCCCTTGACGGGCGGCCTCCACCGGCTTCCCGATCAGCCCGGCCACGCCGAGGGGCGCCGCCTCGTCTCTGATCGCCTCGCTCGGGAACGCGCTGATCAGAGGACATGTGGCAGCAAGAGGTATGCCACGCGTATCGGCGACCGGGCGCGGCGTCAGTGAACGCCGACGGTTCCCGCACAACCATCAGAAGAACGGGACCTTAGTCGGGGCTGGCCGGGTGGACATCGAGCCGGCGGACATGGCGCGGCCGGGTTGATAAGGCTGAAGGCGGCCGGCCGGCACGGCCGGGCCCGCCAAAATGGCGCCTCAATCCTCCACCGCCTGGCCCTCGGCACCCGCCGGATCGCCCTGCGCCTGCTCGTATTCACGCAGCTTGCGCTGCAGGGTGCGCAGGCCGATGCCGAGGATCTCGGCGGCGCGAGTGCGGTTGCCGCCGGTCTGCCGCAGGGTGCGCAGGATCGCCTCTCTCTCGATCTCTTCCATCCGGCGGACCTGACCGTCCGCCGCCGGAGGAAGGGTCGCGGCCGGCAGCGGCGCGCGGTAGGTCTCGGGAAGGTGCTCCAGTGTGATCACCTGGGTGCCGGCGTCGGCAAGGACCACCAGGCTCTCGATCAGATTGCGCAGCTCACGCACGTTCCCCTCCCAGCGGGTCTGGCCCAGGGCCTCGACCACCTCGGGTGCCAGGGCCAGATTCGGCCGGCCGTTCTCCGCCTTGAACATCTCGAAGAAGCGGTGCATCAGGAGCGGGATGTCCTCGCGCCGTT
Organism: Acidobacteriota bacterium; assembly: GCA_003223145.1. Classification (GTDB taxonomy): domain Bacteria; phylum Acidobacteriota; class Polarisedimenticolia; order Gp22-AA2; family Gp22-AA2; genus Gp22-AA3. The sequence goes on along the minus strand of QHXY01000438.1, from coordinate 670 downwards.
CACGCAGCGGCGGGACGACGATGGTGACGACCTTGAGACGGTAGTACAGGTCGCTGCGGAAGGTGCCGGCCGCTACCCGAGCCTCCAGGTCGGAGTTGGTCGCCGCGATGATGCGGACGTCGACGGTGATCGTCTCGGTGCCGCCGACGCGCATGAACGAACGGTCCTCCAGGACGCGCAACAGCTTGGCCTGCAGCGGCAACGGCATCTCGCCGATCTCGTCCAGGAACAGCGTGCCGCGGTCGGCCAGCTCGAACTTTCCCGCCTTGCGCTGCACCGCCCCGGTAAAGGCGCCGCGTTCGTGGCCGAACAGCTCGCTCTCCAGGATGTCGCTGGGGATGGCGGCGCAGTTGATCGGCAGAAAGCGGAACTCCTTGCGCGGCGAGTTCTGGTGCAGGGCGTTGGCGATCAGCTCCTTGCCGGTGCCGCTCTCCCCGACGATCAGGACGCTGCTGCGCGTCGGCGCCACCAGGGAGAGCTGGTGCAGGACCTGCTGCATCGCCTTGGACGCGCCGATGATGGTGCCGAAGGAGAATTTCTCCTCCAGGCGCTCCCGGAGCTGGCGGACCTCCTGCGCCAGCCGGCGCTTCTCGACCGCCGCCGCCACCCGCTTGCGCAGCTCCACCAGGTTGACCGGCTTCTGGAGATAGTCGTCGGCGCCCTGCTTCAT
>QHXY01000437.1 GCA_003223145.1 Acidobacteriota bacterium | reverse complement strand
CTGCCCAGGGCGGGGGAAACGAGCAGATGATGGCGCAGGTGTTCCAGGAGATCACCGCGCTCAGAGCGGCGATCGAGAAGGACCCGAAGGACGCGACCTCTCTCCTCCGGCTCGCCAACATGTACCACGACGCGCGCAAATTCGACCAGGCGGTCGACTTCTACAAGAAGGGGCTCGCGATCGCCCCCAAAGACGTCGACGCCCGAACCGACATGGGCATCTGTCTGTACGAGATGGGCATGGCGGACGATGCGATCGCGCAGTTCCGGACCTCCCTCACTTACGAGCCCAAGCACTGGCAGACCTGGCTCAATCTGGGGATCGTGGCGCTATCGGGCAAGAACGACGTCAAGACCGCGACCGAGGCGTTCGCCAAGGTCGAGGAGCTGAACCCCGGGTTCAAGGATCTGCCGGTGCTCAAGGACGCCCTGAAGAAAGCCGCCGCCTCGACCCGCAAGGCCTCCTGAAGGCCCGCCCGCCTCCTCCGAAGTCCCTCCCGGCGTTTGACTTCCCGTCTCCAGGGCATAAATTGAGCCGTTGCGGGGGGCCGGTCTGCCCCGCTCGGGCGGAGTCGTGATCGACGACGAAAGACTTCAGGAACTCCTATCGAAGGCTTCCTCCCTTTACAACAACGGAGAGTACAAGGGGGCGATTGACGCCTGGAAAGAGGCGCTCACAGTCGATCCCCAGAGCCAGAAGGCGCGGGAGGGCATCCGCATGGCCACCCTCCTGCTGGGAGACTTCGATGCTGCCGCCCCGGCGGGCCCGTCCGAGGGTCCCGACGTCACCGCCGACGGGGCCGAGGTGCTCGCCGCCGAGATGCCCGCCGAGGAGGTGGAGGCCCAGCTCGAGCTCGGCATCGCGCGGGTCAAGCAGCTCATGGCCGAGCGCCGGTTCAGCGAAGCGATCGAGGGCGCCCAGGGCCTCCTGCCTCTCGGGTCTGACTCCGCCGAGCTGGTGAGCCTCCTGGAGGAGGCCCAGCACGCCTTCGAATCGACCCCGTTCATCGAGGAGCACCTTACCCTCGCCCGCGAGCTCCTGACCCAGGAGCGCTACGCGGAAGCCGAAGCGGAGTGCAAGAAGGTCTTCACTCTCGACGCAGGGCATCCCGGCGGCAAGGCGCTCCTCAAGGAGATCCGGGACAAGATCCAGGAAAGCCTGAAAGCGGCCGCCAGCCAGCTCGGCGGCATGACGGTCAAGCTGACGAGGCCCCAGGCGATGGCGGCCGGAGCGAGGCCGAAGCAGCCGGCTGTCCGCCCGGAGCCGCCCCAGCGAACTCCGGAGGAGCCGCCGGTGGCGGTGTCCCCGCAGATCCCGGAGATGTATGGTGGGCCGGAGCGCGGCGACGATCAAGAGGCCCCGCCGGTGGCGCCCGGAAGCGAGCCGCTTCCGCCGTCCGGGGACCAGGCGAAGCTGCAGGAAGAGGTTGCGGCGCGCGCCACGCTCGAGGCGGCCTTCGAGGATCAGGCGCTGGCCGCGGCGGTGGAGGAGTCGCCGTTCGAGCTGAACGAGGGCGGCGTCCGGGGTCCCGCCCCTGCCGCGCCTCCCGCGGCCTCGCAGCCCAAAGCGATCGAGCCGCCCCACGAGACGGTCGTGGAGGCGAAAACGGTCAGACCACCCACCTCACGCGTCGTCCCGAAGAGTCCGTCCCCCGAAATCGCAACCGCGGCGCCGCCGGCGGAAGTGAAGGCGCCCGCAGCATCCCCGGACGTCGCGCCGCCGCCGATCGTCGCTGGCCAGCCCAAGAAGGCACCGACGGCGCCCGTGGCCAGACCTGCGCCCCCCGCATCGCAGGGCGCAGCCGGAGCTCCGGTCGCCGCGGCCTCAAAGGGGAAGTCAGCGGCCCCTGCCGCGGGCAAGACCGGGCAGGCCGCCGCAATACCGGTGGCAGCGGTCAAGGATCACGACGAGACCGCCGCCTGGGAGACCGAGCTGGCTCAGCTCAACCTGAAGGACAAAGAGCGCGGCCTGCTGCGCGGCACCGGCGCGAAGGCGACCGCCGCCCCCGTCGATCAGAGCGAAGTCGACCTGATGTCCTTGATCGACACCGGCGGGATGCCCGGAGCGCTGGACAGCGGCGCGGAGACACCGACGGCGCATCCGCCCTCCGTTCCACTGGCGCACGTCAAGGAGACGGTCAAGACGCCGGAGACCGGGGCCGAAGCGGGGAGGCCGAAGCGCCGCGCCGAGGCCTCCGCCGAAGCCACGGTCCCGGGCGAGGCCCCGAGCGTCGAGACCAGACCACGCCCGTCGGGGAGACCGAGGGTCCCCGTCCCGGCACCGAAATCCGGCTCGTCCGTGATGAAGTACCTGCTTCTCCTCATCCTGCTCCTGGGCGGCGGCGGTGCCGCCTGGGTGTTCTACATCCAGCCGCGGCTCCTGGGCGGCGCGGGGCAGCCCGGCCAGCCCGTCGCGCCACCGGCCGGGTCGCCGGCAGGCACCGTCGACGGCACGCACGGACCGATACCGACTCCGATCGGGGGGACGAGCCGCCAGCAGACCGCGCCTCCTCAGCCGGGCGCGGGCGCGCCGGCCCCCGCGGTCCCCACGGCGGGATCGGGCCCCGCGGTCGCCGTCAAGGGCGGCAACGGGGACGGAGCGGCGGCCGGGCCGGCGACGCAGAACGGAGGCACGACCGCAGCGGCCGGCGTGGCGCGCCCACCCGAGCCGATCAAGCCGGCGACGGTGCCGCAGCTGTCTCCTGAGGAGGCGCGCAGGAAGATCGCCGCCTACACGGCCGACGGCCGGCGTCTGATGGGGATCGGCAAATGGCGCGAGGCCCGGGCGAAACTGCAGGCCGTTCTGGCGCTCGATCCGGCGAACATCGAAGTGAAGGAGCTGGCCGATAAAGTCCAGGCGAAGATCGACGATGACCAGCAGCTGCAGGACGAGTTCGATTCGGTGAAGAAGCTGTACGCCGACAAGGACTACGAGAATGCGCTACGCAAGCTGTATCGCCTGCCGCGCGACAAAGGGCTGGGGGACATCGACCTGTACATCCGGAACGCGTGGTACAACTGGGCCGTCGTGCTGCTGAAGGCGGGCAACGCCAGGGACGCGCAGCAGAAGCTATCGGAATCGCTGACGCTGGATCCAGACGACGGCTCGGCCCTGAAGCTCCAGGAAGTGTCGGAGAGATACACCAACCGCGCCAAGGACCGCGTCTACTACGCGTTCACCGACTCCCTCGCCCTGCGCGCCCTCGACCAGAGATAGGCGCCCGCCCGCCGTTTCAATGCCGGAAGTGCCGGACCCCGGTGAACACCATCGCCATGCCATGCTCGTCGGCCGAGGCGATCACCTCGTCGTCCTTGACCGAGCCGCCCGGCTGCACCACGGCGGCGATGCCCGCCCGGGCCGCTTCGTCGAGCCCGTCGCGGAACGGGAAGAAGGCGTCGGAAGCCATGACGGCACCCTTGGTCGGCTGCAGTGATTTCATCACGGCGAGCCGCACGGAGTCGACGCGGCTCATCTGGCCGGCACCGATGCCGAGGGTCCGGTCGGAGCGCGCCAGCACGATGGCGTTTGACTTGACGTGCTTGGCGACGCGCCACGCGAAGTCGAGCGCCCGCAGCTCCTCGGCCGTCGGCGTCCGTCTCGTGACCAGGCGCGCGTTCGGCACCTCCCCCGCGCCGAGGACATCCCAGTCCTGCGCCAGGTAACCGCCGGTCACACGCCGCAGGTCGATGCCATGAAGCATTCCCCGTGGGTCGCCCGCCTCCATGACCCTCAGGTTCTTCTTTTCGGAGAGAACGTCGCGAGCCGCCGCCTCATAGCCGGGCGCGATCACGCACTCGAGGAAAATGGCAGCCGCCTCGGAGGCGGCGGGCGCGTCCAGCTCGCGGTTGAAGGCCACGATGCCGCCGAACGCCGAAGTCGGGTCGCCCTGGCGCGCCTTGACGAACGCCTCTTGCAGCGTCGCGCCCGCGCCGACGCCGCACGGGTTGCTGTGCTTGACGATCACGGCGGCCGGCGGCTCGAGCTCGTTCACCGCGCGCCACGCCGCGTCGAGGTCGATGATGTTGTTGAAGGACAGATCCTTTCCCTGCAACTGGCGGGCGGTGGCCACCGCCCCGGACCCGTCGCCGGGTTCGGCGTACAGCGCACCCCGCTGGTGCGGGTTCTCGCCGTAGCGCAGCTCCTGCAGGAGGCGGGCCTCGATCGACACGATCGGCCCGAAGGGAGGGCGCTCCCCGGGGGGCTTCGTCGCCGCCCCGGGCCGGGTCGTCGTCGCGGCGGCGCGCGCCCCCAGCTCGTCCCGGATCGCCGCGTCGTATGAGGCCGTGTGGGCGAACGCCTTCACGGCCAGCTGGAATCGTGTCGAATCGCCCAGGGCGCCATTCTCCCGCAGCTCACGCAGCACCGGCGCGTAATCGGCGGGATCGACGACCACGCCCGCATGCCGGTGGTTCTTGGCGGCGGCGCGCACCATCGCCGGTCCGCCGACGTCGATCATCTCGATGATCTCGTCGAGCCGCGCCCCGGGGCGGGCCGCGGCCTGGCGGAACGGATAGAGGTTGACGACGACCAGGTCGATCGGCTCGATCCCGGCGCGGGTCAGGTCGTTGCGATGCGACTCCTTCGAGAGATCCGCCAGGATCCCGCCATGGACTTTTGGATGCAGCGTCTTGACGCGGCCATCCAGAATCTCGGGCTGCCCGGTGTAATGGGCGATCTCGATCACCGGGACACCGGCGTTCTTCAAGGCCGCCGCGGTGCCCCCGGTCGAAAGCAGCGAGTAGCCGAGCGCCACGAGTTCGCGGGCCAGCTCGACGATCCCGGTCTTGTCATAGACGCTCAGGATCGCGCGTTTCTTGCCGGCGGATCGAGTCACGGCTTTCCCTCCCCCGGGCCGGGAGTGGGCGACGCCTTCGGCGCCTCCGGCGGGGCGGGGGACGGTGACGCCTGGGGCGAGGGGGCGGGCGTCTGCGCCGCCCGGGGCCCGCGCTTGGGCTTCGGCTTGCGCGGGGGAACCTGCACCTTCTCCGGGGGCGGGCCGCCGACGAAGGGCGTGCCGCGCATGTCCCCGTTGATGGAGCCCCACAGGTGTCGCCAGATCCAGGCGATGTCGCTGGTGGCGTGCGAGTAGGACAGCGAGGCGATGCCGAACGGGACGGAGCGCTCGTCGAGCGCCGAGGGGAAGGCGGGCGTGCCGTCGTCCTTGAAGGCCGGCCCGATCAGAGGGTAGTTCTTGACGGCGCGGCGGGCAATCTCCATGACGAAACCCTGGATGTCGTTCTTCTGCAGGGCCGCCGGCTCGTCGCGATCGACGACGAACGGGATCCGGACGAGCACGTGCTCGATGTACCGGCAGTAGGCGTCGCGATACAGCGGCTCGCGCGCGTCGGAATCGGAGGCGTTCAGCGGAAATTCCACGTCGCTCACGAGGTGCGCCAGGACCCCCATCTCGTAGGTGACCCGGCGGAACGAGGCGCGCTTCTCCAGGAGCCCGCGGATCTCGTCCACCTTCTTCGTCACGCCGGCCGCCGCCAGGCCGCCATGGCCGTCGGCGAGCTGAAAATGCACCTCTTCGCCCTCGTGCTTAGAGGGCTCGAGCATGCCCCGGTTCAAGTCCTTCGCGTAGTGCAGCAGGATCTCGCTCAGCGCGGGTGGCGCGATCTTGAGGGCATCCTGGATCATGCGGGAGCGCGTCGCGTCGGTCCACGACTGTGCCGCGGCGGTCACGGGCCAGGACGCGAGAACGAGGAGCGCAAAGGCTCGCGCGCAACGCGACATGCGCGGATTCTAGCAGCGGTCACGCACCTTGACAACGCCGGAGACGGTGTGCTTAGCGCGACGCGTTGGTCCGGGGGTTCACGATCGAGCCGCGATAATCGGCTGAGAGGCGGCAGGGGACGCGGCCCGCGCGGCCCGACGGGCCCCGCGCGCTTCGTCCACCCACGAGCCCACGATCACCGCGAGCATCATCAGGAAATAGCTGGTGAAGAAGCCGGTGGTGAAACCGCGGGCGTAGTAATGGCCGATCTGCCGGTAGTATTCCGCATAGCGGGTCAGCGCCGGGCCGCCTTCGATCGCGTTCCCGGCCACCGAGCGCACGAACCGCAGGAAGCCCGAGCCCACCAGGGCGAGGCCGGCGACCGACACGGCCAGACCGGCGATCCGGATCACCTTTTTGCGATCAGTCGTCTCGGGCATCCCCCCGAATATACGGCGGGCCGCGGCTCGCAGCCATAGATAAAGGTATAATCCGCGCGCCATGCACAATTTGTGGCGTGACGAAGAAGCCCGGGGCCTCTCGGGAATCGACCTGCTCGTCTACCGCTCCCGGCTGATCGGCCGCGACACCGGCCTCGTGGTATGGGGCGGCGGCAACACCTCGATCAAGCATCAGGAGAGCGATTTCCGCGGGCGTCGGCTGCGTGTCATGCGGGTCAAGGGAAGCGGCTCGGACCTCAAGACGATCAGGGCGGAGCAGTTTCCAGGCATCCGGCTGGACGATCTCGAGACGCTCGAACAGCGCGATTCGATGACCGATGAGGAGATGGTGGCGTATCTCGTTCATTGCCTGATGGAGCCCGGATCGTCGCGCCCCTCGATCGAGACGCTCCTGCACGGATTTGTTCCGCACCCGCACATCGATCACACGCACGCGGACGCCATCCTGGCGCTCACCAACACCCTCGACGGCCGGAAGCACGCGGAAGCCGTGTACGGACAGGAGACCATCTGGATCCCTTACCGCCGCCCGGGATTCACGCTGTCGCGCGAGGTCGCGCAGGCGGTGCGGAATCACCCGAAGGCGCGCTGCGTCGTTCTCGAGAAGCACGGACTGATCACCTGGGGGCAGACGGCGAAGGAGTCCTACGACGCGACCATCGAGATGAACACGCGGGCCGAGCAGTACGCCCGGGACAGGGCGAAAGGGAAGGCTGTCTTCGGCCCTCCGGCGCGCCCGGCTCTGCCGGGCAGCGGGCGCCGCGCCGTCGCCGCCCGGATCGCGCCGTACCTGCGCGGGCTCCTGTCCGGTCGCGCCCTCGAAGGCGGCGGCGAGCCCAACGCCGAAACGGCGCGCGTCGTCCTGCGCTTCGACGACGGCGACGATGTCCTCGAGTTCACGTCCTCCGAGGCCGGTCCGCAGCTCTGTCTCGCCGGGCCCGCCACGCCGGATCATCTCCTGTACACCCGGCCCCGGCCCCTGTTCGTGGACGGACAGGCCCCCGTGGATCTGGAGTCCCCTGAGGGGATCGCGGCGCTCAAGGAGGCGATCGCCAAGGGGCTGCAGAAGCACGCGGCCTGGTACGACCTCTACTTCAAGAAGCACGCGACCGGGAAGGAGCCGAGGCTCGATGCGTTGCCGCGGGTGATCCTGCTGCCCGGCGTCGGCATGCTCACCGCCTGGAAGGACGCCCGGCACACCCGCATCGTCGCCGACATCTACCACCACACGATCGGCGTCATGCGGGGGGCGCAGGGGATCGGCGAGTACAGGTCGCTGACGGTCAAGGACACCTTCGAGGTCGAATACTGGCCGCTGGAGCTGTACAAGCTCGGCCTGGCACCGCCCGAGAAGGAGCTGGCACGTCGGATCGCGCTGATCAGCGGCGCCGCCAACGGCATCGGTCGCGCCACCGCGCGGCGTCTCGCCGCGGAGGGTTGCCACGTCGTGGTGACCGACCTCGACGGGGAGGGGGCGCAGACCGTGGCGCGTGAGATCTGCGAAGCGCAGGGGTTGGACCGGGCCCTCGGCCTGCGCATGGACGTCACGGATGAGTCGAGCGTGGCGTCGGCGTTCCAGGAGACCGCCGTGGCCTACGGCGGCCTCGACATCGTCGTGTCCAACGCCGGGATGGCCCACTCGTCTCCGATCGATCGACTGGATCTCGAGGACTGGCGGCGATCGCTCGAGGTGAACGCCACCGGGCACTTCCTGGTCGCGCGCGCGGCGCTGCGGCTCCTCAAGGAGCAGGGGATCGGCGGCAGCCTGGTTTTCATCGCGTCCAAGAACGTGCCCGCTCCGGGCAGGGACTTCGGCGCCTACAGCGCCGCCAAGGCGGCGGAAACGCAGCTGGCGCGCGTTCTGGCCATCGAGGCGGGCGAGCACGGCATTCGTGTGAACATCGTCAACCCGGACGCCGTCTTCCAGGACTCGCGCCTGTGGTCCGGCGCGGTCCGCGAGGAGCGCGCCCGGGCGCACGGCGTCCCCGTCGAAGATCTCGAGGACTTCTACCGCCGGCGCAACCTGCTGAAGGTGCGCGTCCTGGCGGAGGACGTCGCGGAGGCGGCGCTGTGGCTGGCGTCGGACCGCTCCGCGAAGACCACCGGCTGCATCATCCCGGTCGACGGAGGAGTGCGCGAGGCCTTCCCCCGCTGAACGGGGCATCCAGGCGATTCAGGTTCGTTCAGGGCTTGGGTTGCTTGCGCGGCTTGGCCGGGTACATCGACTGGAACGGGAGGACCACCGAGCCGCCCCTGTCCAGGTAGGACTTGACCAGGATGGCCGCCAGGTGGCGGTTGGATGCGACCTGGGGATTGTTGCGCACGTCGAGCAGACCCGGGTCGAGCTCGATGGCGCGCTGGTAGGAACTGATCGCGTCGTCGTAATCGCCCCGCTGATCGAAATTGACTCCGAGGTTGTAGTAGGCCATGGCATAGGCGGGGTTGAGCTTGATGGCCCTCCTGTAGGCGCTCTCGCCCTCCAACGCCTTGTCGGTCGCCGTGAGAGCGACGCCGAGGTTGTTCCATGCGAGCGCCAGGTCCGGCTGGGCCCTCAGCGCCTTCTCGTACTGCACGATCGCCTGCTGCGGCCGGCCGTGCTGAATCAGGATGTTACCCAGCTCGTTCAGCAGGGCGGGGTTGTTCGGCTCCTGGGCGAGCCTGTCGACGATCGATTTGTAGTCGAGCGGATACACCTGGTCGATCGGTGTCAGCGCGCCGGGCGTGGGCGTGGGAGCCGGCTTGGGGGAGGCGGGCGGACGCGCCGGCGTCGGGGTGGGCGTCGGCACGGGCGTGGGCGCCGGGGCGGGCGGCATCGGAGGCGGTGTCGGGGTCGGGCTCGGGCCGGGCGTGGGAGCGGGGGTCGCCGTCGGTTGCGGGGAAGGCGGCGCGGCCCCGGACTGCGCCTCCTGCGCCATGAGCAGCCCGTTTCGCGGTGTCAGGAGACCGCCCCAGAGGGTCAGCCCGACAGCCATCAGCGCCAGAACCAGAGCCGCCGGGCGTGCCTTCATGGAAGCCTCCTACTTCAAGGGCTTGGCCTTGATGCTGACCTTGTTGTCCTTGGAGTATATCTTAAAGTCGATGACGTCACAATCGACCTTGCCCTTGATGGCCGCGGCGTGCCGGGCGATCTCGCGCGCGAAGGCGTCGAACGAGGGCTTCTTCTGGTCCCCCACCTGATCCTTGGCAGCGATAAATCTGTCGTAGAGGTTCTTCAGCGTCGGCTCGTCGCGCCGGCTCGCCGAGATCCGCCAGGTGTCGGGGGCCTGTTCCTGCGGTTTCGCGTCCCCCTTCCTGTGTGCGGTGTCCGCCGCCCTGGACGCGTCCCCGGAGCCGTTCGAGCCGCCGTTCGCGGCCGCCGAGCTTGCGGTCTGCCGCGCCGCGCGGCGAGCCAGCGGGTGCAGGTGCACTCCCTCCTCCCGGATGCGCAGGTTCTTCATCCAGAGCTCGGAGTAAGCGTTGAACTTGTTCAGGACGGCGTTGTAGAGGAATCGATCGGCGGACGACTTGACGTTGAATTGTGCCTTCTTGATGAGCTTGTCGAGGGCGTCCCGCTGGTCGGTAGGGGGCTTCGGGACGGAGCCGATGAAGTACAGGTCGAACTGGATCTTGAGCTTGGTGATATCGAGGTCGATTCGGTGCAGCTCTTCGTCGAACGTCAAGGTCTCGCCCCTGTCCGGTAGTCTCGAGCCCCTCTCAATATAGGGCCGGCCCTTCCCGGAATTCAAAAGCCGGAACTTTGACAGACGCGCAAGTCGTGTGGTGAAATGCTCTTCCTTGCGCGATTGCAACTTCGTGCTCGACAGGAGCCTCTCCGGGCCGCCTTCCGGGGGGCGAGGGACCCGATGCCCGCGTCCAGGAGCGCGTCAAAAACCGTCTCCGGCCGCACGCCGCGCGGCGCGACGGCCCGACAGGCGGGTTCCACGGCCCTGCGCGTGCTGCCCCAGGTCCACGCCGTCCTGGAGCGCGACGAGCTGCGCCAGGCGGCCGAGCGTCACGGCCGCGCTCTGGTGACCGGCCTGGTGCGCGAGCGTCTGGACGCGCTGCGCCGGGACGTCAGGGCGGGGAGGACGGGCGGCGCCGCCGTCGAGTCGGAGCTGGCGGGTCTCCCGGCGTGGGTCGAGCGCGAGGCCGGCGCGCGGACCGCCAGCACCATGCGCCCGGTCATCAATGCCACCGGCGTCATCCTGCACACCAACTTCGGCCGGGCGGTCCTGCCGGAGAATGCGGTGCTCCGGATGACCGAGGTGGCGCGCGCCTACACCACGCTGGAGTATGACCTGGCGGGTGGCCAGCGCGGCTCGCGCTCGTCCCACCTCGACCGCCTGTTCGCGCTGCTCTTCCCGGGCCGGGCGTTTCACATCGTCAACAACAACGCGGCGGCGGTCCTCCTCGCCCTCAATACGTTCGCCGAGGGCAGGGAGGTGATCGTGTCGCGCGGGGAGCTGGTGGAGATCGGCGGCTCTTTCCGCATCCCCGATGTCATGCGCAAGAGCGGCGCCGTCCTCCGGGAAGTCGGGACGACGAACAAGACGCGCCTGGCGGATTTCGAGCGAGCCATCGGGCCGCGGACCGGTCTCATCCTCAAGGTGCATCCGAGCAACTACCGGATCGTCGGGTTCACCGCCCAGGCAACGCTCCGGGAGGTCGCGGCGCTCGGCCGGCGGCGCAAGATCCCCGTTCTCATGGATCAGGGCAGTGGCAATCTTCTCGATTTGACGCGCTACGGTATCCGGAACGAGCCGTCCGTCTTCGAGGCGTTGGAGCAGGGCGCCGACGTCGTCTGCTTCAGCGGGGACAAGATGCTCGGCGGGCCACAGGCCGGGCTCATCGTCGGCCGCCCGGACCTGGTGAAGCCGATGCGCGAGAACTCGCTCAGCCGCGCGCTGCGGGTCGACAAGGTGACCTACGCCGCCCTCGAGACTGTCCTTCTCGAGCACGCGCGCGGCGCGGCCGAGTCGCGTCTTCCCGCCCTGCGCATGCTGACCATGACCCGGCAGGCGATCGAGGATCGCGCCCGCCGGCTGATCGATCAGGTCGCCGCGGGTCCCGGCGGCACCCTGTCGCTCGCCATCGTCCCGGGTCTGTCGCTGCCGGGCGGCGGCTCGGCTCCCGAAGAGGGGCTGCCGACGGCTCTGGTCGCCGTCGCCTCCGGACGCCTGTCGGCGCGCGCCATCGAGAAGCGACTGCGCGCCCACGCGACGCCGGTGATCGCTCGCATCGAGGAGGGGAAGGTCCTTCTCGATTTGAGGACCGTGCTCGAGGAGCAGGAGCCGGCCCTCGCCGGCGCGCTGGCGTCGCTGGCTTGATGCTCAAACGTTGAAGCGGAAATTGATGACGTCGCCATCCTGGACGACGTAGGTTCTTCCTTCCGAGCGCAGCCTGGCCTTCTCGCGCGCCGCCGCGATGCTGCCGGCGGCGATCAGGTCGTCGTAAGAGACGACCTCGGCCCGGATGAACCCCTTCTCGAAATCGGAATGAATGGTCCCCGCGGCGCGCGGGGCCGTCGTGCCCCGGCGCATCGGCCAGGCCTTGCATTCGTCCTCGCCGACGGTGAAGAACTGGATGAGGCCGAGCAGCCCGAAGGCGGCGCGGATGAGACGGTCCTTCGCCGGCTCCTTGAGACCCAGGTCGTCGAGAAAGACCTTGGCGTCGGCGGCGTCGAGAGAGGCGATCTCCTCCTCCACCTTGGCGGAGATGGCGCACAGCGCCGTCCGGGATCGCGCGGCGACTTCGTGAAGACCGTGCTGTTCGATGAAACCGGCCATTTTCGGCGCGTCGGTCTCGTCGCAGTTGACGATGAGGAGCATCGGCTTCGCGGTGAGGAAGGCGAAGCCACGGATCTTCCTGAGGTCCTCCTCCGACAGGTCCAACTCACGGATCGGTTTCTCCCGCTCGAGCCCCTCGAGACAGCGCCGGACGACCGGCAGCTCGAGCTC
>QHXY01000105.1 GCA_003223145.1 Acidobacteriota bacterium | reverse complement strand
TTCGTGTTCTCCGAGGACGCCGACGTCCGCAGCCACAAGTTCGTCGACGACGGCACCCTCCCCTCGGGGTACCTGAAGGCGGGTGCGCGCTTCACCTTCGGCAAGAGCGTGATCGACGACTGGAACAAGAAGTAGCTAGTTCTTCACCGGTGGCGCCGGGGCGGGCGGCAGGGTCCTCGGGCTCTTCCGGATCTCCTGCATGACGATCTCGATCCCCTTCTCGAGCTGCGGATCGCGTCCCTGGGCGACGAGGTCGTCGCGGTTGTCGACCTCGATGTCCGGATCGACGCCGTGGCCCTCGATGATCCACTGCCCCTCGATCCCGTACGTCCCGAACTCCGGGCGCGTCACGTAGCCGCCGTCGACCAGCGGGGAGTAGCCGCGGATCCCGACGACGCCGCCCCAGGTGCGCGTCCCGATGAGCGGGCCGAGCCCGTATTTCTTGAAGAAGTAGGGGAAGATGTCGCCGTCCGACGCGGAGTAGTGGTTGATCAGACAGACCATCGGTCCGTAGAAGACCTGCGCCGGGTACGTGGTGACGCCGCCATTGCTTGCCCATGCCGGCCAGGACGCGTCGCAGCCGCTCGAGGATCATCTCGGAAACGAAGCCGCCGCCGTTGTTGCGGACGTCGACGATCAGCCCCTGCTTGCGGATCTGCGGGTAATACTGGCGCACGAACTCGTTGAGACCGTCGCCGCCCATGTTGGGGATATGCAGGTAGCCGACCACCCCGCCGGTCACCTTCTCGACCTTCGTCCGGTTCGTCTCGATCCGATCGAAATAGCGGAGCTGCTCCTCGTCGGCCAGAGGTCGGACCGTCACCTGCCGTGCGCCCCGGTCGTCGGGCCGGCTGTTGATGGTGAGCGTGACGGTGCCGGCGGTCCGGTTCTCCAGAAGTTCGTCCGGCACGACCGGTGCCTTCAGATCGAGGCCGTCGACCTTCAGGAGATACGAGCCCGCCGGCACGTCGACGCCCGGCTCCGTCAGGGGGGAGCGGCGCGCTTCGATCCAGTTCTCCCCCTGCAGGACGCGATCGATGCGGTAGCGGCCGCTCGCCACATCGAGTTTGTAGTCGGCCCCCAGGAGGGCGATCGGGACCGACTTCGCCTTCGGCGCCTCGCCGCCGCCGACGTAGGCATGGCCGGAGTTGAGCTCGCCGATCAGCTCACCGATCAGGTAGGTCAGATCGGCGCGGTGCGCCACGTACGGCAGCAGGGCGCCGTAGCGGCGTCTCATCGCCGGCCAGTCCACGCCGTGCAGGTTCGGCACGTAGAAGAAGTCGCGCTCCAGCCGCCACGCCTCGTCGAAGATCTGCCGCCATTCGGCCGGCGGGTCGAGACGCATCGACATGCCGTCCAGCTTGAGCGCGCCGTCGCCCGTCTTGGCCGGCGCCGTCCCCGGCTTCGCGTCGATCAGGCCGTAGTCCTTCCCGGCGGCGTAGATCACCTTGGCGCCGTCGGCCGACAGGCCGTACTCCGCGATCCCGGCGATCAGCACCGAGTCCTTGCGTTTCTCCAGATCGAACGTGTGCAGGACGCCCTTCGGCTTCTCGTCGCCACCGTCCCCGTTCAGCGTCGGCGGCGGGCCGGTCAGGTAGAAGACAGCCGTCTTGCCGGCGGCCGGGTGCGACAGGGTTCCCGGCTCGATCGGGAAGGCGGTGATGCGCTCTTCGATGCCGCCCAGATCGATGGCGATCGGCGCGATCTCCTTCCTGGGGCCCTTGCCGGCGGCCGCTTCCTCCTTCTTCTCCTCCTCGCCGACCTTGACCTCGTCCGACTCGGGCGCGAATGGCGACGGCAGGTCCTTGCGCAGCGTCAGGGCGTACACGCGGGTCGGGTTGTCGTAGACGTAGGACAGGTCGAAGGCCCCCACGCCGGCGTTCAGATCGCGGTCGGAGAAGAAGTACAGGTAACGCCCCTGCGGGTCGAACACCGGCGCGTGGCTGTCGTTCATGACGGATGTGACCCGCGTCACCGCGCCGCCTTCGAGGGAGTACAGATAGACCTGACGCATCTGCTCCGGGGCCTGCTTGCTGTAGGCCAGCCAGCGGCTGTCCGGAGACCAGGCGTAGTCAGTGATCTCCGCTTCCTTCGCCCGGTCGGCCTGGGTGATCTTGCCGCTCGCGACATCGACCACGAACAACTTGAGGTCCTTGTCGGCGAAGGCGATCTTCCTGCTGTCCGGAGACCAGACCGGCGGGAAGCGCCAGCAGTGGCCGTCGGTGGTCAGGCGGCGCGCCGGGGCGGACATGTCCTGAGGTCCGACCCAGACCTCGTCCTCGCCGGTCTGGTCGGAGATCCAGGCGATGGAGCGGCCGTCGGGGGACCAGGCGGCGCCGCGTTCGTGCGCGCCCGGCGAGCCGGTCAGGTTGCGCGTGTTGCCTTTCTCGGCGGGAACGGTCAGCACCTCGCCGCGCGCCACGAACAGCGCCCGTTTGCCGTCCGGGGACAGGCCGAACTCGGTGATCTTCTCCGCCAGGGGCACGAAGCCCGGTCGCGCGGCGAGCCGCTCCGCCGGCACGTGGATGGCGACCTTCGTCGAACGGGCGGCGGCGACGTCGAACAGGAAGATGTCGCCGCCGTTCTCGTACACGATGCCGCCCGGCCCGCCGCTCGCCCAGCGCGCGTCATAATCGCGATGGTCGGTCAGCTTCTTGATCGTCTTCGTCGCCGGGTCGGCGGAGTACAAGTTGAAGGTCTTGTCGCGGTCGGAGTCGAAGTAGATCGTGTCGCCGATCCAGATCGGCTCGGTCGAGTTGCTGTCGTTGCCGGTCAGCGGGTCGAGCCGGTTCCCGGCGAGGTCGTAGATCCACAGGGTGAGCGTCATGCCGCCGCGGTAGCGCTTCCAGGTCCGAAAATTCGTGAAGATGCGGTTGTAGACGATGCGGCGGCCGTCGGGCGAGAAGGCGGCCAGGCCGCCCTCGGGCATCGGCAGCGGCTCCGGCAGGCCGCCGTCGAGCGCCACCGTGTACAGGCGGCCCGAGCGGTCCTCCCACGCCTCGTGCCGAGAGCGGAACAGGACGCGCTTGCCGTCCGGCGTCCAGCCGATGACCATGTTGTTCGGCCCGGCGCGCTCGCTCGGATGGCCGGTGTCGGTCCAGAAGGTCAGACGTCTCGGCTCGCCGCCCTCGGCGAGAATGACGTAGACGTCACGGTTCCCGTCGTACTCACCGGTGAAGGCGATCCACCTTCCGTCCGGTGAGTAGCGCGGCAGGATCTCCAGACCCGGGTCCGACGTCAGTTGCCGCGCCGTCCCGCCGGCGCGCGGCACCGTCCAGATGTCGCCCCCGTAGACGAAGGCGATCGAGTCCTTCGACAGCGCCGGAAAACGCAGCAGCCGCGTCGCCGCCGTGCCGACGGGTTCCGCGGCGCCATGCGGGCCGCGGCCCCAGGCGGCGAGCGCCATCAGGAGACACAGGATGAAGGCGGTGCCTGGAAGGACGAACGACCGGCTCGGCGGACGGCGCATCGCGGGCTCCTCGATTGTCGGTGCGCCGCGTTTCTACCCGTTGCGGTGTCCTGCGTCAAGTCAGGCGACGCCAGCGGCCCCGGAGTGAGGCGCGGCACCCTGCGCCCGCCGGGCACGGGTCCGGACTCGCTGCGCGAGTCCTCCCCTCGCTTCGCCCTCTCGCCACCCACCGCGCTGGAAGGCGCGCGGCGGGGCCCCGGCGAGAGGGTCTCAGACGACCCGGCGGGCGCAGGGCGCCGCGCCTCGCTCTGAGGTCACCCACGGACGGAAACTCGTCTCTAAGGTCGGTCTGTTTGCTGGTTCAGGTTAGGACGTGCGTCGCGCATAGACACCGAGGGTCATGGACAAGTCCTGCCGATTCGGCCGGTGCCGTCCGACCTCGTTCCCAGCGAGCCATCTCCTTTCGGGCAGGCATTCTGTGCCCGGGCGAGGTAGAAGAAGGCCGCTCCAGGAACAGGCGACAACGGATCGATCGCGGTCGTCGCGGCGGCATCGGACGCGACACACGTGGCGCTCGTGACGAAGTCGGTCGGGTCGTTCGAGAGGAGGAGGTCGTAGACGAGCGAGGTCGCCCCGCCCTCTGCGGGAGCCGTCCAGACCAGGGTCTGGTCGTCGGCGAAGAGAAGGTCGCGCACCTCTCCCGGGGTTCTCCACAGGCTGGCCGAGCCGTCGTCGCAGTCCGAGCCGTCCGCGACGTAGCCGGACGGTTGTGTGCAGGACTCCACGGGAACATCACCGCTGCCGAAGCCGTCGCCATCGGCATCGCGGTAGTAAGTCGTCGGAATGCAGGTGCAATAACGGCCGCCGGTGCTGAGCTTGAAACTGCCGTTGCCGCCGCCCCACACCATCATGAGATCTCCCGTCCAGACGGCCGTGTGACCGCCGCGAGGCGAAGGGGCGTCGGTCAGGGTGGTGGGGGTCTGTGTCCAACACGGGGAGAGGGCGCGCCGATGGTGCTGGTCGTATCCCAGGTGTCGCTCTGCAGATCGTAGCGTCCGCCAGTGTTCGCATAATTGGGGTACCCGATGTCACCGCCCCAGACCACCATTCGGTCTTTTGCCCACACGGCCGTGTGATCGGCTCGTGGCGACGGCGCGTTGATGGTCGCGATAGAGGTCCAGCTGACGCCGGCCGGGTCGTACCTGCCGCCGGTGTTGGACAGGGCATCACCGGAAACGCTCGTCGATCCACCCCAGACGAGCATCAGAGCGTCGGTCCAGACGACCGTGTGGCGAGACCTCGGAGCCGGGGCGTTCGCGGTCGAGGTCGGCGTCCAGGAATCCGCTGAAGGATCGTAGCGGCCGCCCGTGTTCAGTAGTCCAGTGTATTGGCCACCCCAGACGATCATCTGTGTCCCCGCCCAGACGGCCGTGTGGCCGTAGCGCGGCGAAGGGGCGTTGGTCAGGGAGATGGGGGTCCAGGTGCCGGTAACTGGGTCGTAGCGGCCCCCATCGTTGTTGGGGCCCGACCCGCCCCACACGATCATGCGGTCTCCGGTCCAGACGGCCGTGTGCCAATAGCGGGGCGCGGGTGCCCGGAAGGTCGGGGTCGGCGACCACGTATCGGTCGCAGGGTCATAGCGACCGCCGGTGTTGACACTCCGATTGCTGGACAATCCTCCCCATACGATCATCAGGCTCCCGGTCCAGACTGCGGTGTGATACATACGGGCCGAGGGAGCGCCCATCGTCGAGGTAGGGGCCCAGACGTTGGCGGCGGGAACGAAACGGCCGCCGGTGCTGAGGATGCCTTCGTAGCCGACTCCCCCCCAGACGATCATCTGGTTCCCCGTCCACACCGCCGTGTGGTAAGCGCGGGGCGAAGGGGGGTCGGTCATCGGGACCGCGGTCCAGGTGTCGGTCACCGGGTTGTACCTGCCACCGGTGTCCTCATAGCTCTGGGCGTACGGGGAGCCACCCCAGACGATCATCTCGGTGCCCGCCCAGACCACCGTCTGCCGGTCGCGTGGCGAAGGCGCGTTCGTCGTCGAGACGGGAGTCCAGGCATCCGAGACCGGATCATAGCGACCTCCGATTTCGAGAGCGTTCCAGATCACCATCGCCTTGCCGGTCCAGATCGCCGTCTGGTCGTACTCCGACAAGGACAGACTGGTCGTCGACATCGGGGTCCAGGTGTCGGAGGCAGGGTCGTACCGTCCTCCGGAGTTTTGTCCGCCGCCCCATACGATCATCAGGCTGCCCGTCCAGACGGCGTTGTGCCCGTCCTTGGCGGAAGGGGCGCCGATCGTGGAGGTCGGGGTCCAGGAGTCGGTCGCAGGGTCATAACGGCCACCTGTATCGAGCGTCGAACTGGCACCGTGGCCACCCCACACGACCATGAGGCCTCCCGTCCAGACGGCCGTGTGACCGCCGCGAGGCGAAGGGGCGTCGATGGTCGAGGTCGGCGTCCAGGTATCGGTCACCGGGTCATACCGCCCGCCATCGTCGAAAAACGTGAGATTGGCGCCGGAACCATGCGAGCCGCCCCATATGACCATCGAGCTCCCCGCCCAGACGGCGGTGTAGCCGCCCCGGGTCGAGGGTGCGCCCTGCATGGACACGCGCGACCAGGTGTCGATCACGGGGTCGTACCGTCCGCCGGTGTAGTCGAAACCGTTGTTGAAGCCGCCCAAGATAATCATGAGACTTCCGGTCCAGACGGCGGTGTGGGCGTACCGAGGGCTCGGCAGATCGTCGAGAGACCCGTTGTCCCAGGTGTCGTCGGGGCAGGGGGAGCTCATGGAGGTTTCCGAGGATCGAGACCGGGGCATCGGAAGCGGGTCGTCCGACGCGACCGTCGGGTCGATCGCAGCCTCGTCGAATCGTCCCTCGGCCGATCTCCACCAGTCGTCCCAGGTTATCTTGGGCGCGCTGAAACTGGCGACACGGATCTCGCCTTCGCCTTTGTCGAGGACGACCGACATCACGAACGCCTCGGGCTCCTCCACGACCGGCCCGATTGCGCCCGGGCGGTCCGGGAGCCGCGCGGCCTGCCGCGCGAACTCGGCCGGCTCGAGCTCGAGCCGCTGCGGGCTTCGCGATCCGCCGTGAGGTCCATCTCCGCGGCGGTCCGGTCGATCCGGCTTCCCGGCATCGATCCGGACGAGATCGATGATGCTGCGATCCGGGCGTTCGGACCGGGGATCGAGGCGGCCCGTCGTCAAATCGGTGCGGAGGGCTTCGGCCGTGCGGCGCGCTTCACCGTGAATCGACGGGTCGTGGTCGAAGAAGCTCCGCGCCAGACGATCCACGAGAGCCGGCCGGGCCAGACACTCCTGGATGGTGAGGACATCGTCTCCCAGCGCCGCGTAGATCTCCAGGAGCCGCTTGGGCATGCGCGTCTGGCGCGCCATGCGCTCCGTTTCTCTCCGGAGCATGTCGGCGGTCACCGGCGTCTTCCAGACGGTCTGCAGCGCCGCCGTCTGTCTCAGGTAGGTCCGGACCTTGCTCTCCAGCAAGGAGCGGGTGACGACCTCGTCGAACGGTCTCGTCGTGCCCGTCTGATGGGAATAATAAACGCGCTCGATCGCCTCCTGCGCCCTGACCCTCTCCTCCAAGGTCAACTCGCGGGCGGGTGCGGGACGGAGCGGCGACAAGAAGGCGGCGCCAGTCGCCACTACCGCCAAGAGGGCCGACACCTTCATGGTCTCGTCCTTGGTTCGAACGAACCATTACGCGGACGGGAAGGATGACCTGTTGAGGACAACCGATCCTATATGCCCATTCTGGCAGGCCGTCAAGGATGAATCTCGAAAGTCGCGCTACGCCGAGAGGCCAGACGCAGCGCGTCTCGCCTCATGCTCGCTCGCGCGGAGGCTTGTGTGCCCATCCGTCGCGCATGGCGCGGCTCGAAATCGGCGAGCCGCGCTGCGCCCGGCCTCTCGGCTCGGTCGCCCGAGGATGTAACCTCGGTCTAGAGCTTCATCTGTTTGCCTGATCAGGCAGGGCGATCAGGTCGCGCACTCCCCTTCGCCCAGCTCGACGATGAACGGCTGGTCCGTGCCGAGGTCGGAGAAGTCCTCCTCGTGCAGGTCCTGCTCGGAGAAGCTGGCGAGATCGGAGAGCGCCGAGTTGACGCGCTCCAGCTCGACGCGCTTGAAGAAGGCGAGAGCGCTCTCGTCGGGCTGGCGCTCGTCGCGGAACAGGGCGAGCAGGCGCGTCACCGCCTCGGGCACGCGGCGCGACGGGATCTTGACCGACCGGCGGCCGAAGTGCGCTCCGTCGCCGTCCACGGCGCCGCCCAGGAACATCTGGTAGGCCGGGACGGCGCGCGGGCCGACGTGCTTGGCGGCGCCGTGGAAGCCGATGCCGGCGACGTGGTGCTGGCCGCAGGAGTTCGGGCAGCCGCTGATCTTGATGCGCAGGTCGGAGGCCGCCGCGATGAGGTCCTTCCCGCCGTTGCCCGCCTGCTCGGTCAGGGTCTCCTTGACGGCAAGAGCCAGCTCGCGTGACCCGGTGACGGCGATCTTGCACGACTCGGCGCCCGGGCAGGAGGTCGGATCGAGCAGCCGTCCCGCCTCTGCATGACCCAGATCGATCCGTTCGAGCTCGCGGTGCACCGCCGGCAGCTCCTCCGTCCTCACCCAGCGCAGCAGGAGATTCTGGTCCTGGGTGGTGCGCAGCGTGCCGTTGCCGTGCGTCTCGACGAGGAGGGCGAGCGCCTCCATCTGCTCGGCCGTGATGTCGCCGCGCGGCAGCGTCACGAAGGCCATCGAGTAGCCCTTCTGGCGCTGCGCCCGCGTGTTGGTCGCCGCCCAGGCCCGGAAGGCGGGCACGCCGGAGCGCGTGATGCGCGCGTGCAGGTCCGCCGGCGCCTCCGGCCGGGGCGGCCGCTCGTCCTCGCTGAAGCGGCTGCCGATCTCCGGGTCGCGCGTCGGCGGGAGCGCCGCCAGCTCCTTGTCGATCTCCCCTGGCCCTTGTTCTTGCGGTTGCCGGTGCGATCGAAGACGCGCACCACCGCCTCGCACACCGGCAGGAGCCTATCCGGCGGCAGGAACTCGTGCAGCACCCAGGCGTTCTGCGGCGACACCGACAGCCCGCCACCGATCACCACCTTGAAGCCGATCTCCCGCGCGCCGTCCACTACCCGCGTCCGCGCGATGACACCGATGTCGTGCATCGCTCCCATGGAGCAGTCGGTCGGGCAGCCCGACAGCGCGATCTTGAACTTGCGGGGCAGCGCCTGGCAGATCGGGTTGCGCAGGAAGAAGCGGGTGAGCGCCTCGCCGTACGGCGTGACGTCGAACGGCTCGTCGGTGCAGACGCCGGCCATCGGGCAGGCGGTGATGTTGCGCACCGTGTTGCCGCACGCCTCGCGCGTGGTCAGACCGGCGGTCTCGAGCGACTGCACGTTCTGACGGGTGGTGACGTGCCCGAAGCCGCGCGAGTGGGTGCGGGCCACCACGGCGAGCGCCCGGAGCTGGTCGCCGCCCAGGACTCCCTGCGGGATCTTGACGCGGATCATTTGGACGTCGTCCTGGCGCTGCCCGTAGATGCCGCGCGTCAGGCGGAAGGTCTTGAACTGATCGGGCGCCACCTCGCCGCGCTCGTACGCCTCGAGGGTCGTGACGAACTCCTCGAGGTCCTTCTCGGAGGCGAACCGGCGGGCCGGCGCCTTCGTCTTGACGGCTTCATCGGTCGGCATGGCAACCTCCCGGAGGGCTGCCGCTCCGGCTCACCCCGCCGGCGCCGGCGCGCTGTCCTGCGTCGGCGCGGCCGCGGGTCCGGATTCCGTGTGCAGCCCGCATTCCTTCTTGGCGAAATTCGCCCACCGGCCGGCGCGCGGGTCCTCGCCCGGACGGACGGGGCGCGTGCACGGCTGGCAGCCGATGCTCGGATAATCGTGATCGTGCAGCGAGTTGTACGGCACGTCGTTGGCGCGGATGTAAGCCCAGACCTCGGCCGATGTCCAGCGCGCCAGCGGGTTCAGCTTCACCAGGTTGAACAGCTTGTCCCACTCGACCAGACCGGCGTTGGCGCGGGTCGGGGCCTGGTCGCGCCGGATGCCGGTGATCCAGGCCTGGAAGCCGCCGAGGTGGCGGCGCAGCGGCTCGACCTTGCGGATCTTGCAGCACAGGTCCGGCTGGCGCGCGAACAGGTCCCGGCCGTGCAGGGCCGACTGATCCTC
>QHXY01000104.1:4326-6605 GCA_003223145.1 Acidobacteriota bacterium | reverse complement strand
GGCACGGTACGCGAGATGGAACGACAGACACGCGAGGAGAAGCCAGAACGTCCACAGCATGTCGGGGTGGGCCCAGCGTGCCTCCATGAAGTAGCCGTAGGTCGTCGCCAGGACCACCGCCGCGAGCGCTCCCGCCCGGCGGCCGAACAGACCCCGGCCAAGATAGAAGACAGCGAGCAGTCCGAGGAGTGCTGCCAGGCTCGATGGCAGGCGCAGCGCGGACTCCGTCGGTTTCCCCGCCGGAAGCGACACGAGCGCCCCCAGCCAGAGGTAGAGAGGCGGCTTCTCGAAGTAGATCTGCCCGTTGTCGCGCAGCACCGCCCAGGATCCGCTCAGGTGGATCTCGCGCACGACCTCGCCGATGTCCGGCTCGTCGGGGGCCCACAGATCGTGCGCACCCAGCCCCGTGGCGAAGAGCGTGAGGCCGAGAAGGATGAGCAGCAGGAGGCAGCCTCTATCGCTTCGGAACAACCGGACCGCCAGGGACATGCTCTCGTCGCTCCCGAACATCGGACCGACTACAGGACCGAGGCCTCCGCGGCAGGCCGGTCGTCGCGGAACTGCAGCGCGTGCAGCCGGGCGTACAGGCCCTTGCGCGCCAGCAGCTCCGGGTGTGTGCCCCGTTCGACGAGCCGCCCCGCGTCGAGGACCAGAATGACGTCGGCGCGGCGCACGGTCGACAGGCGGTGGGCGATGACGAACACGGTGCGGCCCGTCATCAGGTTCTGGAGCGCACGCTGAACCTCGGCCTCCGACTCCATGTCGAGCGACGAGGTCGCCTCGTCCAGGATGAGGATCGGCGAGTCTTTCACGATGGCGCGGGCGATCGAGATCCTCTGCCGCTGGCCCAGGGACAGACGGTGGCCCGCCTCCCCGAGCGTGGTGTCATAGCCGCGCGGCAGCGCCTCGATGAACCCCTCGGCGTGCGCCGCGCGCGCCGCTGCGGCGACCGTCTCCATCGGCACGTCGGACCGGCCGTAGGCGATGTTGTTGCGGACGGTGTCGTCGAACAGGATGACTTCCTGCGTGACCAGGCCGATCTGCCTGCGGAGCGATCCCAGGGTCGCGTCGCGCACGTCGCGCCCGTCGATGAGCACCGCCCCCTCCGAAACATCGTAGAAGCGCGGCAGCAGGTTCACCAGGGTCGACTTGCCCGCACCGCTCGAGCCGACCAGGGCCACGACGGTGCCCGCGGGGACCACGAGGTCGATACCGCGCAGGACCGGCGCCTTGCCGTAAGCGAAATGCACATCCCGGAACTCGATCCGGTCCCGGAACGGCGGCAGCTCCGCGGCGCCCGGTCTCTCCTGGATGCGGTTCGGCAGATCCATGAGCTGGAACACGCGCTGGGCCGCCGCCATCGACTGCTGCACGTCGTTGTTGATCTTCACCAGGTTCTTGATGGAGGCGTAGATCATGAACAGCGCCGCGATGAAGGTCAAGACCTCGGGCGCGGACAGTTTGCCCGAGTGAATGCGCAGGAGCGCGTGGAACAGCAGGATGGCGACTCCGATGGCGCCGACCAGCTCGAGGACCGGCGACGTCACCGACACGAGACGCGCTGCCCGCATCTCGGCGCTCTGGATCCGATCGAGCGCCTTGCGGAAGCGCCGGATCTCGAAGTCCTCCATGCCGAACCCCTGCACGACGCGGGTCCCGGTGATCCCCTCCTTCATCACGTCGACCGCCTCACCCATCCTCTCCTGGCTGCGGCGGCTGGTCGCCTTCAACCGCGTGCCCAGCCGAACCACCGGGTAGACCACCAGAGGGAGCAGGATCAGGCAGAAGGAGGCGAGCCGCACGTTCAGGTAGAACAGCCAGGCCGCCTGCCCGATGACGATCGCCCCCAGCCGGAACACATCCGCCAGGTTGTCGGACGCCAGCCGCTGCAGGCGGCCGATATCGCTCACCACGCGGGAGATCAGGTTGCCGGTCGGGTGGTCGGAGAAGAAGGCGAGCGACTGCCTCTGGATGCGGGCGTAGAGATCGGCCCGGAGATCGCGCACCGCCTGAAGACCGGCCCAGCGCGTCAGGTACGAACCGAGATAAGTGAAGATCCCTTTGAAGACGAACAGCACGACGACGAGGACGGCCACGAGGACGATCCGGCCGGTCGTCCCCTCGCTCAGCCAGCGCGCGAAGGGGAGACCGGGCAGCGCGGTTCCGCCGGAGCCGAGGAGCCTCGTGAGTTGTTCGAACGGCCGCAGCTTACCGCCCCCCGCGCCCGCCAGGGTCGACGCTCCGGGGAAGAACAGCTCCAGAAGCGGCTGGATCAGAGC
>QHXY01000104.1:0-4281 GCA_003223145.1 Acidobacteriota bacterium | reverse complement strand
GGCGGAGGATGTCTTTCATTCAGCGGGGAGGGATCTCGAGGGCGTCGAAAAAGTATCCGATCTCGAAGCCGGCGGTCGCCGGCCCGTCCGAACCGTGCACGATGTTCTTCTCGATCGACGAGGCGAGGTCCTTGCGGATAGTGCCCGGGTCGGCCTTGGCCGGATCGGTGGCGCCCATGATCCTGCGGACCCTGGCGATGGCGTCCTCGCCCTCGAGCACCATCGGCACGATGGGGCCGGAGCACATGAACGCCACGAGCGAGGGGAAGAACGGGCGCTCGCGGTGCACGTGGTAGAACCCTTCCGCCATCGCGCGATCGAGCCGGATCATCTTCAGGGCGACGACCTTCAGTCCGGCGGCCTCGAAGCGGCGCACCACCTCGCCGATCACGTTCCTGGCGACGCCGTCCGGTTTCACGATCGACAGCGTTCTCTCGATCATCCGTTTTCCCGGGCCCTGACGGGGCGGGCCCCCTCCTTGAGCGCGGCCTCGACGGCCTCGCCGATCTCGGCGGGGCTCTGCAGGACGCGCACGCCGCATTCCTGCAGGACCGCGATCTTCTCGGCCGCGGTCCCGTGCCCCCCGGAGATGATCGCCCCGGCATGCCCCATGCGCCGGCCCGGCGGCGCCGTCTGCCCCGCCACGAACGCCACCATCGGCTTCTTCAGGTCGGAGGCGGCCCAGCGCGCCGCCTCCTCCTCGGCGCCGCCGCCGATCTCGCCGATCAGGACGATGACGCGCGTCTGCTCATCGTCGCGGAACAGCCTCAGGGCGTCCACGAAAGTCGTGCCGATGATCGGGTCGCCCCCGATCCCGATGCAGGTACTCTGGCCGATGCCGCGCCGGGTAAGCTGCGCAACCGCCTCGTAGGTCAGGGTGCCGCTGCGCGACAGGACGCCCGCGGGCCCCGGCTTGTGGATGTAGCCGGGCATGATGCCGATCTTGCACTTGCCCGGCGAGATGATCCCGGGGCAGTTCGGGCCGATCAGGCGCGTCCGGCCGTCCCGGAGTGCGGCCCTGACGGTCACCATGTCGGACGCCGGAATTCCCTCGGTGATGCAGACCGCCAGCCGGATGCCGGCGTCGACGGCCTCGAGGATGGCGTCCGCGGCCGAGGCGGGGGGCACGAAGATGAGAGACACTTCGGCGCCGGTCTTCTGGACCGCCTGCCGGACCGTATCGAAGACCGGCACCTCCTCGTGCACCGTCCCGCCGCGCCCCGGCGTGACGCCCGCCACGATCGTGGTGCCGTACTCGCGGCAGCCGCGCGCGTGGAATGTCCCCTCGCGTCCGGTGATCCCCTGGATCAGGACCCGCGTGTTCTGGTCCACCAGGATGCTCATCGTCTCCCCGCCAGCGCGACGACCTTCCGGGCGGCGTCCAGCATCCCGTCGGCCAGGGTGAAATCCAGGCCGGACTCTTTGAGGATCTGCCGTCCTTCTTCGACGTTCGTGCCCTCCAGGCGCACCACCACCGGCACGCCCACGTCGACCCGGCGAATCGCCTCCACCAGGCCGCGCGCCAGCACGTCGCCGCGCAGGATGCCGCCGAAGATGTTGATCAGGACCCCTTTCACGTTCGGGTCGGCGAGGAGAATCCGGAACGCCGAGGCCACCTGTTCGGAGGTGGCGCCGCCGCCCACGTCCAGGAAATTCGCCGGCTCGCCCCCGACGAGCTTGATGATGTCCATGGTCGCCATCGCCAGTCCGGCACCGTTCACCATGCAGCCGATGTTGCCGTGCAGCTTGACGTAGTTGAGCCCGTGCGCCGAGGCCTCGACCTCGAGCGGGTCCTCCTCGTCGGGATCCCGCAGCTCGCGGATCTCCGGATGGCGATACAGCGCGTTGTCGTCGAAGGCCATCTTGGCGTCGAGCGCGACGAGCGCACCTTGCGCCCTCACCACGAGCGGGTTGATCTCGGCGAGAGAGGCGTCCGTGTCCTGGTAGGCGCGCAGCAGCGCCTGCATCAGCCGCGTCGCGCGCGCCACCAGGTCGCCCGACAGCCCGAGCCCGTATGAGATACGCCGCGCCTGGAAGGGCCGCAGGCCGATCAGCGGATCGACCGGCTCGATCTGGATCGCCTTCGGGTCGCGCCGGGCGATCTCCTCGATCTCCATGCCACCCTGAGCCGACGCCATCATCACCGGGACCGACCGATCGCGGTCGAGCGTCACCCCCAGATAGATCTCGCGGGAGATGTCGACCGGCTCCTCGATCAGCAGCCGCCGCACCTTCTTCCCCTGCGGCCCCGTCTGCGGCGTCACCAGGCTCATGCCGATCATCTGGCGGGCGAGGCGCTCGGCCTCGTCGGCGTCGGCGGCGATCTTGACGCCGCCGCCCTTGCCCCGCCCGCCCGCGTGGATTTGGGCCTTGAGAACGGTCCGGCCGCCGAGCCGGGACGCGATCGTCAGAGCGTCCTTGGGGTTGAAGGCGACCTCGCCCTTCGGCACCTCGATCCCGAAGCGCTTCAGGATCTGCTTCGCCTGGTATTCGTGGATTTTCACCCGGAGATCCCCGCGCGATCACGCCGCGCCATGTGAGGTCCCGCCGAACGGGCCATTCTATATAACATCCGCCCGAGATCGTGTCAAACCCTTGTTTTGACAGGCGTTTAATGCTCTGCTAGGATGCGCTCGGGGTGACTGCAGGAGTCTCGTCCGAGATGCCGCCTCGCACGCACGCGCTCGCGCCGCCCCGTGTCCCGGCCGGCCGGCGCATCCCGTTGCTGATCGTCGCGTCCCTTGCGCTGGCATCACCGGAGTCGGCCTCCGCCGAGCTCACGGCCGACCACGCGGCCCCGGTGGAGACACCTCCCGTCACCGTGCCGCTGGCCGACCGCCTCGCTCCGCTCATGCGGGCTCCCGCCTTGAGCCCGGACGACACCGGCATCGCGGTCCTGCTTCTGCCGGGCGGCCGCCCCATCTTCACGCGCAACGCCGATCGTCCCGCGCAACCCGCCTCGACGATGAAGATTCTCACCAGCGCCGCCGCTCTGGCGCTCCTGAAGCCGGAGTTCGTGTACCAGACCCGGATCTTCGCCGACTCCGTCATCGACGGATCCGGGAGCGTCGCGGGCAACCTCTATCTGCAGGGATCGGGCGCGCCCGATCTGGTCGGTGAATCGTGGTGGCTGATGGCTCGCAGGCTGGCCGCGCTCGGTCTGCGCCGCGTCGAAGGCGACCTGGTTGCCGACGAGTCGTACTTCGATACGGTCCGGCGCCCTTCGGGCTGGCCGGCGCCGGCCGCCGATTCCTGGTACAACGCTCCGATTGGCGCCCTGTCCTGCAACTTCAACGTCGTGACGGTCACGGTCGACCCGTCACCGCTCCTCGGGGCGCGCCCCGACCTGACGCTCGAGCCGGCCGCCTCCTACTTCCAGGTGCTGAACCGGGCGACGACGACTTCCGGACCGACGTCGCTCGCCGTGTCGCGCTCGTTCGAGAACGGGCAGAACTCCCTGGTGGTGGGCGGAACGATCCGCCGGGGCGGCGGGCCGGCGGTGTTCCACCGCTCCGTCGAGGAGCCGGCGCTTTACGCCCTCAACGCCTTCCGCGAGATCGCGCGCGCCGAGCACATCGAGATCAAGGGGAATCTCACCGTCGGCGCGGTCCCCGATAAGGCGCGCGAGCTGCACGCCTACGAGTCGCGGCCTCTCGGCGCTCTGGTGCGGGACATGAACAAGAACAGCAACAATTTCATGGCCGAGATGGTCCTGAAGACGCTCGGCGCCCAGTTCACGGAGACGCCGGGGACCACGGCCAACGGCGCGAAGGTCGTGCGCGATTACCTGGCGGGCCTCGGTCTCGATCTTTCCAGCACACGGATGGTGGATGGATCGGGTCTCTCGGACGAGGACCGGGTGCCGGCTCGGCTGCTGGCGGAGGTCCTGGCGCGCGCCTGGGACGACTTCGAGATTGGCCCGGAGATCGTCGCGTCCCTGCCGATCGGCGGCGCCGATGGCACGCTCGACGAGCGTTTCGGCGGCGAGGGATCCCGGCGGCGCGTGCGCGCCAAGACGGGACGGATCGCTTCGGCCCTGACGCTCGCCGGCTACGCCGCCAACCACGACGGGCGGGCCTTCGCCTTCGCCGTGCTCGCCAACCGGCCGCGCGGCACGATCGACGCCGTCCACCGCGCCATCGACCGCATCGTGGACGAGATTGCCGCTAGCACCGACGCCGATCTCGGCCCCGCTTCGGCGGGCGAGCGCCTGCCGGCGGCTAAACCTTCAGCTTCGACACCAGCTCCTTCACCGCCGCCGCGGAGCGGTCCAGCGCCGCC